>CAMCTC010000179.1 GCA_945878355.1 Bordetella parapertussis
GCGCGGGTCTTCACAACGGTCATCCGGCGCGCCTTGTAGCCGGCGCTCTTGCGCAGGTTGTACAGGTGCGAAACCGACAGATCGGCCAGGCGCACGTAGCGGGGGTCGCCATAGATGATGTGAGCGCGTTGCAGGAGGTGCGCGATGGCCGCACCGCACACGTCGTCGTGGGCCCGATCCATCTCCACGAGCAACTCCACATCCTTGGCTGTGTACTTGCGCGCGAACGGCACGGCCGGGGCACGGTATTGCTTGACCAGCGGATGCTGCGCGACACAGTTGACCGCCCAACGCGCGACCAAGCGCGTGAGCTGCGCGCGGCCGTAGCCGCTTGTGCGTCGCAGGTAGGCCAGCACCACACCGCGCTCGCGTTTGTTGCGCCGCGGGTAGTCAAACCGCGCCAGCACGCAGCTGATGTGCGGGTAGCGCTGGTCATGAGCTCCTATACCCGGCGCTGTGAAAGCCACCTCGGGCGTCGCCTTGAAGAATTCCTCCAACTGCTCGATCGTGCGCAGCCTTGTCTCGTCCATGTTGATCACCATCCTTGTGATGATCAACCCACCCCTCGCTACATCCTCACCGGCCCGCCCTCAGGCTCATTTCTCGTTGGAAACGCGCGCCCCGTTCAGGCTCACACCACGTTGGACAAGGCTGGACTGAGCGGGGAGCGGCGCGCCTGCAGTACGATCCCAGGACTTCAGGAGAACCCAGCGATGAACAGCGAAGACCGCCAAGCGATAGAGCAGACGATCCAGACTTATTTTGATGGACTCTACGAAGGCGATGCCGACAAGCTCGCCAGCATTTTTCACGACACCAGCGCGTTGACCTTCGAGCAAGACGGCAAGCTCAACGTGTTGCCATTGGCGCAGTGGCTGAAGTCGGTGCGCGAGCGGCCGGCGCCCAAAGCCAATGGCCTGGCGCGTGACGACGCGATCCTGCTGATCGACCAGTCCGGACCGACGACCGCCCTGGTCAAGGTCCATTGCCAGATCCCCCCGCGCTATTTCACCGACTATCTGAACCTGCTCAAAGTGGGCGGCCAGTGGAAAGTGGCACAAAAAGTGTTCGCAGCGCGGGCAACGCCCTAAGCCCGAGGACTCGCCCGCAGCCTCGCCGCCGGCGCGCCGAACAGCTCAGCGTGCCAGCGTCAGCGTCGCGCCGCAGCGTGCGGCCAGCGTCGCGTCATGCGTGACCACCACGAAAGCGGTGCCCTGTTCACGGGCGCAATCCATCATCAGCGCGAACACCGCGTCGGCAGTGCTGCGGTCGAGGTTGCCGGTGGGCTCGTCGGCCAACACGCAGGCCGGCCTCGTGACGAGTGCGCGGGCGATCGCAACGCGCTGGCGCTCACCGCCTGAGAGCTGCGACGGATGGTGCGCCGCGCGGTCGGCCAGGCCGACACGGGCCAGCATCGCAGCAGCCTGGGCGCGTGCTGAGGCCACCGACTCGCGGCGGATGCGCAGCGGCATCGCCACGTTGTCGAGCGCGCTGAACTCGGGCAGCAGGTGATGGAACTGGTAGACGAAGCCTAGGTGCCGGTTGCGCCAGACACCCTGCTCGGCCGCACTGAGGCTGGCCAGATCGCGGCCCATCAGCAGCACATGGCCGGCACTGGGCGCGTCCAGCCCGCCCAGCAAATGCAGCAACGTGCTCTTGCCAGCGCCCGAAGGCCCCACCACGGCCAGCGTGTCGCCGGCCTGCACCTGCAGGGCTACGCCTTGAAGCACCAGCACGTCCAGCCCACCTTCGGTGAAACGCTTGGCCAGACCGTGGCATTGCAGCACCGGGTCACTCATAGCGCAGCGCCTCGGCAGGCTTGATCCGGCTCGCGCGCCAGCTCGGGTACAGCGTCGCGACGAAGGCCAGCGCCAGCGAGATCAGCGCGATCGGCAGCACGTCGGCCGCGCGCGGGTCGCTGGGCATGCGGCTGATCAGGTAGACGCTGGCCGGCAGGAAAACCGTGCCGAGCAGCCGCTCGAGCGCCGGTACCAAGGTGCCGATGTTGACAGCCACCAGCAGCCCGAAACCCACGCCGCCCAGCGTGCCGATCACGCCACTGGCAGCACCCTGGACCACGAAGATGCCCATGATCGAACGCGGGCTCGCACCCAGTGTTCGCAAGATCGCGATGTCGGCGCGCTTGTCGGTCACCGTCATCACCAGCGTCGAGACCAGGTTGAAAGCCGCGACCGCGACGATCAGCGTCAGGATGATGAACATCAGGCGCTTCTCCAACTGCACCGCGTCGAACCAGTTTCGGTTGGTGCGGGTCCAGTCGCGCACCAGCAGCCCAGGCGGCATCTGCTCGATCAATTGCTGCGACACCGCGCGGGCCTGGTGCAGATCGGCCAGCCGCAGCTGCACGCCGCTCGCACCGTCGAGCCGGTACAGCTTGGCAGCGTCGGCCAGGTGGATCAGCGCCAACCCGCTGTCGTATTCGTAATGCCCGGCCTCGAAGGTGCCAGCCACCGTGAAGCTCTTGAGCCGCGGCACGGTGCCTGCCGGCGTGATCTGCCCGCCCGGGGCCACCAGCGTGACGGTGTCGCCCACCCGAACCCGCAGCGTCCGCGCCAGCTCCAACCCCAGCACGATGCGCCAGGCGCCGGGCTGCAACTGCGCCAGCACGCCGTCGCGCAGTTGCGCGGCCAGCGGCGTGACCTGGGCTTCCTCGGCGGGGTCGATGCCACGCACCACCGCACCGCGCATCTCGTCGCCGCGAGCGATCAACGACTGCGCCGCGATGAATGGCGCAGCCGCAAGCACTGCCGGGTTGCGCCGTGCCTGGGCCGCTGTGGCGCGCCAATCGGCCAGCGCCTGGCCCTGGGCGTCAAGCAGTTCGACATGCGACACGACGCTGAGCATGCGGTCGGTCACCTCTTTCTGGAATCCGTTCATCACGCTGAGCACGATGATCAGCGCCGCGACGCCCAGCGCGATGCCCAGCATCGACACGAAGGAGATGAAGGAGATGAAGCCGTTGCGACGGCCGGCACGCCCAGCCCTGGTGTAGCGCCAGCCGATCTGCCATTCATAGGGCCAGTTCATGGGGTGGAGATGCTAACAGCGGCGTTCGTTGAACCGCCGCCAGGCCTGGACCAAGGCTTGATGGCAGCCGGCCTGGGGAAGCGGTTGCGGGCGCGAGAGGGCTTTGGCCACCGCGATGTCGGGTTCGATCAAGATTGCCTGCCTCTATAGAAAAAAGCCTCGGCAAGAAATCTGCCGAGGCCTTCAGGCTGACGCCGCGCGTCGCTACCAAGCAAAACGCCCTCGCGATGAGAGGGCGTTTTGCTTCTGCCTGAGGCGGCGGCCATGCCCGAAGGCATGGCCACACGGCCAGGATCAGAACTGGTAGGAACCGCGCAGGTAGAACTTGCGGCCGGTCGGGTCGCTGAAACGCGGGTCGTAGTTGGCCTGGAACACGTCGCCCTGGTTCGAGTACGGCGGATCGCGGTCGGTCAGATTGGTCGCGCCGAACGTCAGGCTGATGTTCTTGCGCGGCGCCCAGGTGGCGTAGGCGTCCAGCGTGGCGTACTGGCTGACGGTGTTGGAAGGATCCTGGTCGATGTAGCCACTCTTGTAGTGCGCCACGGCGCCAACCGTGAAATCACCCATCGCCCACCGCGCCGAGGCAGCATGCTGCCAGCGGAAGATCGGCGCCGATCCCATGTACACGCCCACGTTCTGGTTCCACGCACCACCGATGAAGTCCTGGTACTCGTACTTGGCCACATAGGTGCTGTTCAGGCCCAGCGTCAGGCGGCCCATCGAGCCCAGACTTTGGCGGAACAAGACGCTCAGGTCGGCACCATTGGTGTTGGTGCCACCCAGGTTCTGCTGCCGAAGATCGAGGTAGCCGCAGTCATCACCGGGGCAAGAGAAGCCGTCGGTCGACAGGTTGCCGCCTGCATTGCGCTTGATGTACTTCGCAAACGTGGCGGCATCACCCAGCACAGTGTTCTCGGACAACGCGCTGATGGTCCCGGTCAGGCGCAACCACCAGAGGTCGATGCCCACCGACAGGTTAGCCGTCGGCTCGAAGACGAAGCCCAGGGTCAGGTTCTTCGACTTCTCGGGCTGCAGGCCCACGTTGCCACCGGTCAGGCGCTGGAACTGCACCTCGCAGTTCAGCACCGCAGGCTTGCCAGGCAGTGGGACGCCACCGGGGCAATTGACCGGATCGTCGACCGAGCCGGTGTTCGTGTAGGCCGGCGTGGCATTCAGCTCGTACAGCGACGGTGCACGGAAGCCCGTGGAGTAGCTGGCGCGCAGCAGCAGTTCCTTGCTGGGTTGGAAGCGGATGCCGATCTTCGGGTTGGTGGTGTTGCCGAAGTCGCTGTACTCGTCGAAGCGCACGGCGGCCGTCACATCCAGTTGCTTGGTGATTGGCACGTTCAGTTCGGTGTACAGCGCGGTGACGTTGCGCTTGCCTTCGGACAGCGAGGTCGGGTCGACACCGGTGCTGGCCTGTAGCAGTTCTGCAACCGGCGTGTTGGCCTTGGAGAGGAAGTCCTCCTTGCGGAATTCAGCGCCCACAGCCACCGCCGCGGCGCGTCCGGCGCCCATCCAGTCGCCCAGTTCACGACTGAAGCGGGCGTCCAGCGCAGTGACCTTGCCCCGGTGATTCTGCAGGTTGCCACCCATCAGCGCGTCGGCAATGAAAGCATCGCCCGCCGCATTTTGCGCGCCAAACGGGTTGATGATGCCGTTCAGCATGCCCTGGGTAATCTTGTTGCCGTCAGAGTAGCCCGAGACGACTTCCTTGATCTTGTTCTCGTTGTACGAGAGGCCGGTCTGGTAGTCCCAGCCACCGAGCACGCCGTCCAGAGACGCCAACAGGCGGTTTTGGTCGTTGATCGACGTGTTGCTGCGCTGGCCACCGGCCAGGGCGCGCCAGCGCACGTTGACGAAGCCGGGCTGCAGGGTGACGCCAGGCCGTGGCGTCATGCCTGCCGCGCGCACAAAAGCGGGATCTAGCGTGATGTTGGGCGTGATGCCACCCGGGTTGCCCGGGAAGTATGGGTTCAGCGAGCCATCCGGACGACGGGGGTTCATCCACAGGCCGCCATAAGGCACGGCGGCGATGCCGGTTGTCGACTCGTTACGGGTGCCGAACCATTCAAAACCCAGCGTGTGGTCCTGGCCCAGCCGCAGCGACCCGCGCAGCATGCCGGAGCTGCGCTCGGTCTTGGCGGTGTAGTCGACGAACTTCGACGTGGCGATGACGCACGACGTGCCACCAGCCGCCGGCACCAGGAAACTCGGGTCGTTGCAGTTCGGGGCTGCCGGGTTGCCGACAGCGCCGCCCTGGAAGTAGTTGGCGGGGAAAGGCGTCGGCGACAGGCCACCAGGGAAGCGACTGTTGAACGGACGCTCCAGGCCGGTGATCTGGTCGGTCTTGGCGATGTCGAGGAAGCCGAAGACATTGAAGCCTTGGCCGGCCAGGTCGCCGAAGCCGAAGCCGACGTTGGCACTGCGCGACCTGCCGCCGGCTTCTGCCGGGACGTCCATGCCGACGGTGACCGAGCCGCCGCGGAAGTCCTTGCGGGTGATGAAGTTGATCACGCCGCCGATGGCGTCGGTGCCGTACAGCGACGAGGCACCGTCACGCAGCACTTCCACGCGGTCGAGCGCAGCGAACGGGATCATGTTCAGGTCAGGGGCCGAACCGTCGATCGCGTTGTTGGCGATGCGGCGGCCGTTCAGCAGCACCAGGGTCTTGCTGGGGCCGATGCCGCGCAGGTCAGCGAACGACGCGCCGCCAGTGCCCGAACCCACCTGCTGGCTGGAGCCCTGGGTCATCTGCACCGCGCTCAGCGACGACATGATCTGCTCAACGCTGGTGACACCCTGCGCCTTCAGCTCTTCGAGCTTGACGATGGTGACCGGAACCGAGGTCTCGGCGTCGATGCGCTTGATGGCCGAACCGGTGATCTCGACCCGCTGGGACGCCTGCTGCGCCATCGCGCCGAGGGACGCTAGGCTGCCGACAGCCAGTGCGACCGCAAAACCAATTTTTGAACTCTTGAACATTGAAACTCCTCTTTCGGTGACAGATTGATCTGCAAACCCCTCGCCCCAAAAAATTCAGCCGCTTCACGGCTCGCGCAGATCTGGACCCTTCTGGGGCGAAATGTGTCGGCATTGTGACCGCCTGAAAGCTTGTCCCCGTCAGATGGAATCAATCGAAAATTCACGCTGTCCCGGCATTTCGGCGGAGAAGCGCCACTGACTCGCCCCGTTGATAACTGAAATCTTTTACGTGACAGTTACTTACGATCACTGCTTCACAGTCGCTGCAGGGCTTGGTCGAAACCCGACTTGGTGGCTGCGTACAGGTCGCTCGGCCGCGTTCGTTGGCCACAAGCAACAGTCCCTCACCTCAACGGGCAGGTCAGACGACACGATGGCGACACCGCCCTCGCCTAATTGACAGCAGCGAGGTCGGCGGCGGCCTCTTAAGTTCGACACACAAAGCTCAATTTCGCAGATTTTTTTAGCCAATTCCTCAATGAATTCAAGCATCTGCATCGGTTTTTTGGTCGAAATGTAAAAATCGTCGTAGTGGCACAAAAGCTGTGTGAAGTAGTTTTATTTTTCTGAATT
>CAMCTC010000180.1 GCA_945878355.1 Bordetella parapertussis
ATCATGGCCGCGCGCATGCGCATGGCGCGCATCCCCCGAGGTGGCGGCCTGATCGACAACCCGCTCGGGCCGCCGGGTTTTTTCATCGGCAATGTCTACGTGATGGCCGGCATTCCCCGGGTCATGCAACAGATGGTCGATTCTCTGGCAGGCAAGCTGCGCCGCGGCGCCACCGTGCGATCACGCAGCGTGACGGTCTACTTGCCCGAGAGCCAAATCGCCGCTCGTCTGGGTCAGATTCAGCAAGAGCAGCCGCGCGTCGACCTCGGCAGCTATCCGTTCCAGCGCGAGGGCCGCTACGGCACCACGCTGGTCATGCGTGGAACCGACGCCTCCGCGCTCGACGCCACGTTGGCCGAGGTCTCGCGCATGATTGTGGAACTCGGCGGCGAGCCGCTGGATATCCAGGCAGGCTGAGCCGAATCTCCGGTCAATTCAATCCGACCTCTAGCCGTCCAATCCTTGTCTTGAAGGCGACCTGCCATCTCCCCGATGCCCAATCCATTGAATGCCTATGTCGCTGGCCCGCGTACGCGGATTTCCGGTGCTGAAACTGGCCCGCTGGCCAAGCTTGATTTCGCGGTCAAGGATTTGATCGATATTGCCGGTGTGCCCACCGGCGGCGGTAATCCGGACTGGCCGCGCGCCAATACGGTGCCGACCCGACATGCCTGGGTGGTGGAAACCTTGCTGGCGGCTGGCGCCTCGGTGATCGGCAAGACCATCACTGATGAGGTTTCACTCGGGATCTTGGGGGAGAACGCCCATGACGGCACCCCGATCAATCCGGCCGCCCCCGGCCGAGTGCCAGGCGGATCGTCGTCAGGCTCGGCCTCGGTGGTTGCCGGCGGCTTGTGTGATTTTGCTCTTGGCACCGATAGCGGCGGTTCGGTGCGGGTGCCGGCAAGCTATTGCGGACTTTATGGCGTCCGGCCGACCCATGGCCGGATCGATTTCACCGGCATCACCGTGCAGTCGCCCAGCGCGGATACCTGCGGCTGGTTCGCGCGGGACGCCGAGACCTTCGGGCGGGTGGGCGAAGTCTTATACGGTGCGGCGCGTCCAACCCTGCTGCCAACCCGGCTGCTGGTGGCAACCGATGCGTGGGGCTTTGCCGATTTGGCGGTGCAGGACGCATTGGCGCCGATGCTCGACCTGCTTGCCCGGCTGATCGGCCATCGCGAGGATGTGCTGCTCGCCCCGCAAGGTCTGTCGGTCTGGCAGCGCGCCCAGCGTGTGCTGCAAAGCAGCGAGTCGTGGCAGACCTTCGCGCCCTGGCTCGACGAATTCAATCCGCGCTTTGCCTTCAGCGTTGCCCGCGGCCTGGTGATCAGTTCCATGCTCACCGACGCCGAACGCTCGGCGGCTGCGTTGATGCGGGATGAAGCCCGCGCCCGGATGCGCTATTTGCTGCCTGCGGGCACGGTGTTGTGCCTGCCCACGACACCATCGCCGGCCTTGCCAGTCGGGCTCAAGCTGTCGGAATTCGCGTTCCCGCGCGAGCGGATTGCCTGCCTCACCAGCCATGGCGGCCTCACCGGTGTGCCGCAGGTCAGCTTGCCGGGGGCCACGGTCGATGGCGCGCCGGTTGGCCTGTCGATCATCGGCGGGCGGGGCACTGACCTCACATTGATGGCGGTTGCCCGCGCCTTGGAGGCTATGTGACATGACCCCAAATATCCCAGCGGTGGTCGCCGAGATTGCCGATATCTTCGAGCGTTATGAACAGGCGTTGATTGATCGCGATGTCGCGACCCTGGACACCATGTTCTGGAACAGCCCGCACACCATCCGCCTGTCGGTGCGCGAACATGGCTATGGTTTCGACGCCATTCACGCCCATCGTCTGGCCGCCGCTGCGGGCGCCGGCGGCATCAAGCAGGGCCGGGTGCGGCTAGACATTCTGACGCTTGGGCATGATTTCGCCACCGTCAATTTGACTTTCAAAGTCCGTGACGCGGCCCTGATCGGGCGCCAGAGCCAGGCCTGGGCGCGCTTGCCCGGGCTGGGCTGGAAAGTCGTCTCGGCCCATGTTTCGACGGTTGATGCCTCGACATTGGCGCCGGACTGACCCAGTCAGCAGAAACTCGCGCCGCATGCGCGGCTCTCCAGAACTTTCGGATGTGCTTCGCGATGCGTTCCAGCGCTCGGTGAGGTCGGGCCTGGCTTCGAAGAAGCTGCCGATCTGATTCACCCTCCCGACCAGGGAATCAGTGTGCATTGGAAGTTTCGGATGCTCCCTGGATCAGGCCAGCGCCGTGCAGCGCCAGAAGTTCGACGTCGCAGTAGGCCGCCAGGTCCTGGCCGGGCTCACGCCGCGGCCACCTCCACAAAAGTATCGTTGTAGCAGGCGCCGTCGGCGATGTCGGTGCGGATATCGGCCGAGATCAGCGCATTGCTTGTCTGGTTGGTGCCGCTGGTGGCCAGCCAGGTACCCTTGGGCGTGTAGACCACACTGGCGCGCACCGCATCGGTCACCTTCAGCTGCAACTGCACCTCGCCCAGGTCGTTCCACGCCCGCACCATCATTCCGTCTGCCAGGCCACGCGCGCGCGCGTCCCGCGGGTTCATCTCGAGCCGCTCTGGGCCCGCCGAGGCGGCATGACCGCCGAACGTGGCGTTGGTTCGTTTAGAACTGGACGGGCTGATGAGATTGAGCGGATGGACAGCCGGCACCGGCTCGTAGCGCGGCACTCCATATCCCCAGGCATCATGCATCGCCTGCGAGAACAGTTCGATCTTGCCCGATGGTGTGGCCGGCTTGACATTGGCGCACATCATCAACGGTTTGCCATCGCCTGCCACCATGGCCAGCGCGCGATCCAGCGGCAGCTTGCTGCCACTGAGACCGGCCAGTCGCGGATCAGTCGACTTGACCGCAGCATCCATCAACTCCGCGTCGGTGTCGTGAAACACCTGTTCATCGAAGCCAAAGCGGGCCGCCAGTCTGCGAAAGATTTCGGTGTTGGGCAGGGCCTCGCCCACAGGGGCAATCACCGCCGTGGCGCGTTGCAGGTAGTTCTGCCCATAGGCCGAAAACACGTCGTCATGCTCGAAATGCGAACACGCCGGCAGAATCACATCGGCATAGGCCATGCTGTCGGTCATCGCGATGTCACAGCCCACCACAAACAAGTCCTCGCGCGATAGCGCACGGCGCATCCGGTTCTGGTCTGGATGTGTGCTGACCGGATTGTGGTTGTAAATGAAGACCGCCTTGATCGGTGTGGCCAGCGTGTTGTCCAATAACAGGCGCCCGACATCGACGATGTTGATCGTGCGGGTGCCCGCCGGCGCCAGGTCGGGGCGCTGCAACGCATCGCCATCGAGCGGGGTCGCCAACCCGGGCTTGGCCATGACGCCCGCACCGGGTCGGCCGAACTGGCCCAACAGCGCATTGAGCGCCATGATCGCGCGCAGACCCGAGCCGCCACTGTGACCGCGCTCGATGCCATTACCGACCGACAGCGACAATGTTTTCGCACCGACGTAGGCATCGGCCAGGGCCGTGAACTGAGCCGACTCGATGCCACAGGTCTCGCAGGCGGCAGCCACCGACCACTGCCGCGCCTGGGCAAGAAAGGTTTCAGCACGGTGCACCCAGCGTTCGATGAAGGCCCGCGCCAGCGCGCCGCGACGCTCGAATTCGGCCGCCAGCGCCAGCGCCAGCACGACATCTGTGCCAGGGCGGATCTGCACGTACAGGTCCGCCTGCTCGGCGATCTTGGTGCGCCGCGGATCGATGACCAACAGCCGGGCGCCGTTCTCCCTTGCCCGCTTGATCATCCGCGTTAGGTGCAGGTTGGATACCGTCACGTTGTTGCCCCACACCGCCACCAGGTCGGCATGTTCGAACTGCTCGGGCGCCATGCCGGGCGCCGCGCCGAACAGGCTGGTGTAGGCCGTGCCGCGGACGATCCCGCATAGAGGTCCGCGATTCAGGTGGCTGGCCCCCAGGCGGTGAAAGAACCGTCGGTCCATCGAGCCACCGGCCAGTTGCCCGTGCGGTCCGGCATAGTTGAACGGCAGGACCGATTCGGGGCCATGGGTGGCGATCGCCTGGCTGAGTCCCTCGTGCACGAGATCGAGCGCCTGGTCCCAACCGATGCGCTCGTACCGGCCACTGCCTCGCGGCCCGACCCGACGCATCGGATGGCGCAGCCGTTTGTCACCGTGGACGAAATCGGGATAGTAGCGCGCCACCTTGTCGCAGATGACACCGGCCGTGTAGGGGTTGGCATCCGAGCCGCGCACCGCGACAATCTTCTCATTGGCCACTTCCACCGACAGGCTGCAGGTATCGGGGCAGTCCAGCGGGCAGACGGAAGGTCGGATCACGGCATTCAAAGCAGGTTGCATCTCGGTCTCCGCGGGGACGGCGCGCTTTGAAGGCGCTTACGATTGGACTTGGATTTCAGTATGCCATTCAAGCGCGCGCTTGATGACGTGGTGATATTCAACACCGCTGCGACCGAGTCGAAGGGCATGCGTCTGGCGGGGTGTGCTTGGTGGTCGAAAATCTCAGGCTGCACCTGAGAAACTGGCCAACAGAACGATCAACTGCTTCGACTGTCCTCCATACGTCTCGAAGCCATGGTGCCGGTAGAACGCAACAGCCGAATCGTCCTTGGCATCGACGGCCAGCGCAAAGACGGCGACCTCGGAGCGCAGCGCGCGCAGGGCCGCGTCCGCGAGAAGCGCGCCGCCGAGCTTGCGCCCCTGAAAGGACAGGTCGATCGCCAAGCGCCCAACCCTGGCGACCGGGACCGATGGATACCTTGGTAGTCGCTTCGACAAGCCCTCGGGCAACTCGGTCAACGGCACGCTGGCTGCGGCCAGGGTGTAGTAGCCTGCGACGATGTTCGTTTCATCTTGGACTGCGACATAGCACGCACTGGCACGACGGCGCGCATCCTGCGTTGCCTGCGTTCGGAAGTACCCACCCAGCGCTGCGACGCCGCATGTAAATCGGGTTCGCTCGTGCTGCGCTCCCAGGACCTCAAGTCGAAAATCTCCGGTCACTTCGATTCACGAACGAGCCGCTTGTGCGCCTGAAGGGCTCGCTTCATCGCTGGCGCCAGCGGCGGCGGGTTCAACAAGGCCTCGGCGAAGCGCTGCTGATCGTCGACCGACAGGCGGATGATCTGCGCTTCCTCGATCGTCCGGTGAGCGTCTTTCAGAGCGGCAGCGACCAGAAAGTCACTGAGGCTGCGACCCTGGATTTCGGCGGCGCGGCGAACAACGGCCAGTGCATCCGGCGCAATGCGCGCTTCGACGCGTGCGGTTCGATTGGAGTCGGTGATGGGCAACATGGTGATGTCTCCTTCTTCCGAAATGTACGTTGAATTAACGTACATTTTCAATGAAGACGGTAAACTCATCAAGAGAACGGCGATCTTGATGCTCAAAGCACGATTGTCAGGAAGAGACGTGCTGGCTTTACAGGCAACGCGGCAAGTCCTGCAACACAGGTTTTAGCGCCAGTATCTTGCGCCATGTGCCGTCCCGCAGCACCTGGCGGACCGTGGCTGCTTCGCTGCCCGGCATAGCCTCATTCGCCGGCAAAGGCGGGGAGGGCGGCGAAGGCGGATACAACAGCGGGATGTGGGCCGGCCCGGCCGCAGTGATGAAGGCGGCCTATCGTGCAGCAACCACCACCGGCATGATCGTCATGTGCGCGCATGTGTTAGCGTACTTCCTCGTGATGACGCAAGTGGCCGAGGCGCTGTTGAACTGGCTCAAAGGCGCGGGTGTTCCTAGGTGGGGCATCTTGATCATCCTGTCCGCGCTGAAACAGCAGCATCAACTGCTGGCCATTGTCTTCAGCAGTCCAGCAGCGCCATCAAGCGCCCCAGCGCCTCATCGATGACGGCTTGGGGAACCTGCTCGACTCGACGAGCTTTGCGAGCCGCAAGATCGAGCATCCGGACCTTGTTGATCAGCGCCACGCCCTGGGTCTTGCATCCGGTGCCCGTCAGGCTCACGGCGAAGCCCGCGTAGCGCGAGAAGTCACCGCCCTGGGTGATAGGGGCGATCAGCACGTCGCCGAGCTTGTTGAAGTCTTTCGTCGTCAGGACCAGAGCGGGCCGAGTGCCCTTTTGCTCGTGCCCGATGGCCGGGTCGAGCGGGACGCTGACCACATCGCCCCTGTCGAAGACATCCATCACCAGACCTCTTGCCCAACCGGCCTGGCCACATCCCACAGCTTCACGTCGTCCGGCGGGGACGCCTTCAGATTGCACTGGGCGATCATGTCCGATAGCACGTACTTGCGCTTGCGGGCCAGCACGATCTGGCCTTGGTCGTTGGTGTCTAGCGTCATGGCCTGGCCTGCCGAGAGTCCCAGATCCTTGAGAACGGCAGGCGGCAGCACGGCCACGGTGCTGTTGCCGTATTTTCTGAGGACGACTTCCATGTAGAGCCTTTGTTCGGTGATGTTGAATCCAGCGGAACTCTATTTGGCTTGAGGCTGGAAGTCAATCATTGCTGAACAATGTGCGCGCCAAGCTTTCATGCTCGAACCGGACGCATTGGGTCGAGCCTGAGGTTCGCCCGGCCAGCGCTAGGCCACTGGGTCGTCGAAACCGTCACAGCTTGCGC
>CAMCTC010000181.1 GCA_945878355.1 Bordetella parapertussis
TTTGGGGCGGCGCTGCCAAAGCTCAGCAGTTCTCAGCCACCTTCAAAGCCCCCACCTTCAAAGACCGATTCACACGCGTCGAGGGCCGTCGAGGGCCGTGTTCGGGGCGCCATGGGGAAGGAAAAGGGCGTTTGAAAAACCTATCCTCCAGGACCAGGAAGGCCCGGTGTCGATTTGGGCGAAGAAGGTCTAGCCGTTGTTGGTCAGCGCGCCAGCGAAGCAAGCCGATGGTGTCCAGCGTTGTTTTAGCCCTTGCCGAAGAACAGATTCGGAAAGTACAAGGCAATCTCGGGCACCAGGATGATAATTAGTACGCCTAGCAGCGTCACCAGTACATAGGGGATCACCGAGGTGTAGATCTCGCCCATCGTCACACTCGGTGGAGCGACACCCTTGATGTAAAAGAGGTTGAAGCCGAAGGGTGGAGTCATGTATCCGATCTCCATCATGATGATGAAAATCACGCCGAACCAGATCGGGTCGAAACCCGAGGCCGCCACCACCGGCAAAAATACCGGCAGCGTGATCAGCATGATGCCTACCGGGTCGAGCACCATGCCCAGGATGAACAGCACAAAGACCATGAAAGCCAGCGCGCCCCATTTTCCACCCGGGATGTAGCTCATCAGGCCCTGGATGAATTCGTGCGCACCGAGTGTGGTGTAAGCGGTAGAGAACGCATGAGCCGCAAAAAGGATCCACATGATCATCGCGGTCAGCCGCAGAGTCTGCTTCGATGCATGGCGAATTAGGTCGACCGACAACTGCCGGTTGACGCCCGCCGCAACCAACGCACCCAGCACTCCGATAGCCGCCGCCTCGGTAGGCGTAGCCAATCCCCCGAAGATCGAACCGAGCACCATGACCACGATGGCGATGGGTAGGATAACGGCGCGCAAAGCCAGCAGTTTCTCCGGCCAGGTGCCACGCTCCTCGGGCGGCAGGGCCGGCGCGATCGACGGCTGCAACCAACTGCGGATGCCGATGTACAGCGACACCAACACGAACAGCAGGATTCCCGGGCCCAGGCCAGAAGCGAAAAGCCGGCCCACCGAAACCTCGCTGATCATGGCGTAGAGCACCATCGGTATGGACGGTGGGATCAGGATGCCCCAACCACCACCGGCGTTGATCGCACCCAGCGACAGCTTTGTGTCGTAGCCGCGCTCGAGCATGCGTGGCAGTGCGATCGTGCCCATGGTGACCACTGCCGCGCCGCTGATACCGCTCATGGCCGCAAAGATCGCGCAGATGGCCACCGTGCCGATGGCCAGTCCACCCCTCATTCCTCCGAACCACAAGTGCATCATCCGGTAGAGGGCATGTGCCACGCCCGACTTCTCGAGCACCATGGCCATGAACACGTACATCGGGATCGCCACTAGGATGAAGCTGGTCATTGAATCCCAGAACTTCGAGGCCACCAGGTAAAAACTGATCGGCCCCATCGAGAAGTACAGGAAGACCACTGAGACGCCGCCCAGCACGAAGGTCAGCGGCACCCCCAGCAGCAGGAACACCAGAAGCGATCCGAAAAACAGTAAGGTGATAATTTCTACAGGCATGCTGTTTGCGCCTTCAATGCGATGGTTCGTCGGTGGATTGCTTGCCGAAGGTCTCTTCATCGACCTCCAAGCCCATCAACAGGCGGATGTCGGCGGCCAACCGAACAATGCCCTGCAGTAGCATCAGCACGCCGGCCACCGGCACGGCTAGCTTCACCGGCCAGATCTGCGGGTTCCAGATGCTCTGGGAGGTCTCCAGGCTCAGCATCGACTCCCAGGCCATCAAGCCGCCTTGGTAGAGCAGCACTGCCATGAACATGAAGAACAGCACCGAGGTGAGTGCGTCTACCAGCGCCTTGCGCCGACGAGAGAAACTGCCGTAGAAAATGTCGACGTTGACGTGCGCGCGTTCAGCCAACATGTAGCCACCGCCGATCACCGCATACACCCCGAATAGCAGTTGGGTGAACTCGCCCGTCCAAATCGATGGCCTGCCGACCAGGTAGCGCATGACCACGTCGACGATCATCATTAAGAAGATCGGCAAGATCATCCAAGCCGCCTTTTCGCCGATCCAGCGGTTTAGCCTTGTGATGGAGCGGGCAAGCTTGAGCATGGACGGGATCCCGGTTAAGCGATGAAGGAAATGGCGGCACGCAAACGTCCATCGGTACCGACGCTGCCGAGCGGTGGCACCTTCAAGGGCCAGGCCCAACATCGCGAGGGCCTAGCTGGCGCTAGGCGATCAGACGTAGCCGAGGTCGGCCATCAGAGCGGTGAGTGCCGCGCCACCCTTGACTGCACGGCCGCCCTTCGCAATCTCTTTGGCCAGGATGCTCTTGGAGGCCTCGGCAAACTTGGCTTGCACTGCGGCCGGAAATTGAACAACCTCGACCTTCATTGAGGCCTGACCCTTGGTGAGCGCCTGCGCCTCCTTGTGGCTGTACTCGGCTGTGCGACTGAAGAAGCGCTCGTCGGCCAGGGACAAGAGGATCATGCGCAGGTCCTCGGGCAGCTTGTCGACAGCGGATTTATTGAAAACATAGGCGTCAGTGGTGATGCCCATGCCCGGCTTCATGTGGAAGCGTGCCACTTCCCAGAGTTTCATGGTCATGGCCCCCTGGGCTGCTCCCCAGTGGGCGCCGTCGACCACCCCCGTGGCCAGCGCCTGGTACAGCTCCGGCCCGGCGATTTGCATGGGCGATGCACCGGCTCCGGCCAAGTAGTCCAGCATGGTGCCGGCTGAGCGCAGTTTGAGTTTCTTGAAGTCGTCGAGCGTGGAGATCTTCTTGTTGATGACCAGTTCAGTGGTGTAGGCCTTCTCGGTACGGTAGATGACGCCTTTTGGCATCAGCTCTTCATTGACCAGAGCCTCGCCGCCCAGGTTCTTGAGGTAGTGCGTCATCTCCCAGGGTTCGCGCAGCGTGCCCGGTATACCGTAGGCTAAGCCCATAGCCTGCGCTTCGCCCATGATGTAGGACGCCGACAGCGTACCCATCTCAACCACGCCCTTGCGTACGATGTTGTAGATCTCTGGGCCCTTGGCCAGTTCGCCAGCGCCGAATAGCTGCATATTGAACCGGCCATTGGTGCGTTTGGACAATTCGGCGGCAAACCACTCCAGGCTGTCCTTGAAGGAGGCTGATGCTTTGGGCCAGTGGGCTTGCACCTTCCAGGTGACCTTGGTCTGCGCGTGCGCTGAGCTAATGATCGCCGGTACTGCAACAACCGCTAATGACGACTGGATCAGCTTGCGCCGGTTGGGTATGTT
This sequence comes from Bordetella parapertussis, assembly GCA_945878355.1. Lineage (GTDB taxonomy): Bacteria > Pseudomonadota > Gammaproteobacteria > Burkholderiales > Burkholderiaceae_C > Pseudaquabacterium. Next base: position 3,277 of record CAMCTC010000181.1, read on the forward strand.
CGTGAATGAGCTCATGGTGGGTGTCTCTCGTTAGGTGAACGATCAAGTCAAGCGGCCTTTTGCATAGTAGCAAATATTAACACACAGACTAAATTGGCTCTTTGCGCGTTACGTTACTAAGTCGACCCTGCGAAATTCAAAGCGCCGCAGCGAGGCGCATTGAGATGAACGACGGCAGGCGAACTGAAGCAGGCCCGATAGTCGCGTGCGCGGCCTTCTGTGCCTCCGGCAACGCCCCTAGCAGGCCGACGACACACACGAGCACCGCAGACAAGACAAAAAAAGCGCCCGCACGCCGAAGGCTGAGACCTTAGCTTGGGCGTCCATGCCGCAACCTGATTAGAAACCTGACTAAGATAGGATCACTCTGTGATCTACCTGAATCCGTGACCTCAAAACCTCGCTGACCACTGCCCGGCCGCAATTCGAGCTCGAATATGGGAAACCCTGACGCCTTGATACCGAAACCATTGCATCTGTCGCCCAGAAGCCGAGTTACGACCTTCTCGGGCCTGGGTCAAGCCTGTGATGGCGTCACTTGGCCCACGCCGCGACCGTCGCTGGAAGCGATTTTCGGGATCCGTGAGTTCGCAGGGGGCCGTCTTGGCCTACGTGCTGGCGGCGAATAACTCGCCGTGCACGCGTGCAAAGGCTTTGGCTGCTCTGTCGTTCGCACCCAGCCCCAGGATCAGGCTGCGCCCCGTTGCGATGAGTCGCCCGGCTCGGTAGATCAGTTCCTGAATCACCGTCTTCAGGCGCCGTCGCTTGGCCGGATGACGAACCGGCCCGTCGTCGCCCAGCAACCCGCGTTGCCCGATCAAGCGAAGGATGTTCATGGCCAAACTCGCGAGTTGGCAAACCAGGTAATTGGTGTCGAACTTGCCCGACGGCAGCCGCTCCAAATCGAGGTCAGTCTTGAACTCGGAGTGGAACTGCTCGTGCGTGCCGTGGTCCGCGTACAGGTCGATGATGGCCTGCGCGTCGAACTGCCCCGCCGGCAGCGTCGTCGTCCAGCCTTCGAGCACGTAGTCCGGCAGGATCAGTATCTGGCCCTTGGCGTCGATCGTACGCTCGACCAAGCGCAGGACGCGGCGCACGGGTCGCTGCACGCCCTCGATGATCACGCTTTGCTCCCACAGCGTCGTGCGCTTGCCCTCGCGCTCAGCGGTCCACAAGGTCGCGCCATCGGTGGTCTTGGTCTCGAACAGCGCGGCCACATTGGTGGTGCGCGGGTTCCACTTGATCAGCCAATCGACCTGAGGCAGTGCGCTGGCCCGAGCCTCGTTGCAAGCCTCGAGTTCGCGCATGATCGCGACCGAGTCGAAACCCGAGTCGAACCTAGCGAGCAAGGGCGCCTTCGGACCTGCCGCAGACAAACGCTGGGCCATCGGGATGATTCGCTCGAGGTTGAACCCCATCTCCCGGGCCGAGTGCTGCGCGCCCGGGCGCAGCGCGAGTTCCAGGCAATATCCATAGCGACCAAGATACGCGGCAAGCGGGCAATAACCATCGACACCCGCATAGGTTCGACTCACACCCTCTTTGACCGTCTGCCCGTTGTCCATCGCGAAGGTATCGATGTCGACGGGCAACCACCCTCAGCCCAACACACCGTAGTCAGGCCGCTCGCGCGTGAGCAGCGTCTCGTTCATCTGGTGCGCGAAGTCGAACAACTCCGTAGCCCGCGCATCCAGGCGCTGGCGCAGCGTCGGGCTCGAGGGCGGCAGCTTGATCCCCAGCGACGTCTTGAAAAAGGTATCGCCTCGATAGTTTTCGACCGCGTCGAAGTCGCTCTTGCCTTGGACCAGCAGTCTGAGATAGGCCCGAAGAATGTCGCTGTTGACCACCCCGTTGCGTACAGGCATCGCTTGATCAAGCCGCTTGAACACCGGCGCAAGTCGTTCAAGGTGGTGCCCCACCAAGGCCAGTCCGGCCACTGGGGTGAGGTCGTAGTCGAGTTGCTTGACGATCAGTTGGCGCATGGTGGGCTGACGATTCAAAGGTATCCAAATCGATACCCCCACTCAACTCACCCGCAGGGTGACACGTTGTCAGGAACAACCCTGACTCTTTCCCCAGTCAGATCAACGACTTGGGCGAGGATGCCCGATTCCGGGTTACGGATCCAGGAGCTAGTTAGCCTGTAATCTGGAGTTCTCTGACCGAGGAGTGACCTCCATGGCAAGAATCGCAGTGATCACAAGTTGCTGCTAGCCACTCAGGCGCTGGAGATCGTGACTCGACATTGCCAGGGCAGGGCGCCAACCGAGGCGTTGTTCCCGATCGTGGACGCGCGCAAGACGCTGGCGTGGATCAATGCCCAGGCGAGTACGACGGTGCAGGGGCACGGACTTCGGGCGACCTTCGCCAGCATCGCCGAGGAGTTGGTCAGCGTCGGTGTGCTCAAGCGGATGATGAACCACGCAGCCGGTGGCGATGTAGCGCTGGGCCACTATGTGAGCAAGAGCGAGGCGCAGTTGCGCGCGGGGTGGCAGACGGTGGCGAGGCGGTGCTGCCTGACGAATCGGCGCTTGCTCGCCAGTTCATGGGGTGGCTGAACCAGGGCCTGCTCGATGGCACCTTATCGGTCAACAAGCCGGATGCCCTCGTGTATGGGGTGGCCGAAGGTTTGTTGCTCGCCTCGCCACGCCTCTTCCGGCAGTTCGCCAGGCAGCAAGTCGTGGGTCCCGAGGCCGCAGACTATGCCGCTAGGCGCGTGCAACGCGAGGTCTTGCGCGAGGACTGGCATCTGCGTGGTGATCACGGCGTGAACATCCTCTGCTACGAGCGCAAGCGGTCCGACCGTGGCAGTACGCGGATCAACGGCATCGTGATTCGCGAGCCGCAGCGATTCATCCAGGCACTGCCCGCCATCGATTCGACGCTGGTGCGCGTGGTGGAAGGCGCGGGCGTGCCGACCTGATGGCTTATCCGCTCGAAGCCCGGCTGCGCCCGGCGCATGAGCTGCGTTCGGCCTGTGCGTCTGCGCTCGGCGCGGGCGTGGTGATCGGTGCGCCGGGCCTGTTCCTGCTGAGCCGACCGTGGGACTGGCTGCTGGCCGGCGCATTGCTGGCGCACGCGGCCTGGCGCGGTGCTGCCGGCCTGCAAACCCTGCGCTATCGCGCCAACCTGAGACGTCAGCGCCGCTATGAGGTCACGGCGACTGAGATCCCATGGTCGGCCGAGCGGCTGTTTCTGGGTCGAGGTTTTCAATGGGACCAGCGTCACACCCAGCGCCTGTTCGAAGCGCGTCAGCCGGAGAACCAGCCTCTGTTGCAGCAAGGCTTGCTCGCTAGCCT
>CAMCTC010000182.1 GCA_945878355.1 Bordetella parapertussis
ACCACGATCATCTCGAGCATCGCTGCCGGCGCTTGCTTGAACAGCGCCGCCACCCGAACCTCGCGCTTGGCCGTCAGACGGCCGCCTTGAACGCGCGACACCGAGGTCAGCGTGCCCAGCGCGCGCTGGTCGATCTGCAAGCGGTTGTCAAACACCACCTTGGCCAAGGGCTGGGCATGGCGCAGATGGCGAGACTTCAGCGCTTTGGCATGCTCGTAGAGCGCGCTGTCGGTGCGAATCACGTGGGTCTCAGGGTAGCGCTGAGCCAGGTAAGGGCCGAGTTGCCCGTTCGCGATCTGCTGCCGGACCTGGTCGAGCAGCGGCGCCGGGTAGCCCGCCAGAAACCGCAGACAGTGATCTGAAACGCCGACCACCCGCGCTCAGCGTGCCGCGTCAGGCAATTCGATCTTGACCTCCAAGACCTCAAAGTTGTCCTGTTTTTCCAGACTGACCTTGATGTCTTCGGGCGAGATCTGGACATATTTCGAGATCACCGCCATCAACTCTTTTTGCAGTTGTGGCAGATAGTCAGCACGCGAGCCACCACGGCCCGAGCGCTCGTGGGCCAAGATGATCTGCAGTCGCTCTTTGGCGACCGAGGCGGTTTTCTTCTTTTCGCCCAGAAAGAACGAGAGAAACGACATGTCGCTCACCTCCCGCCGAACAGCCGCTTGAAGAAGCCCGGTTTCTCGGCATCGATGAAACGCATCGCTGCGGTCTGACCCAGAAAACGGCTGATCACATCCTGGTAAGCCTCGCTGACATCGGTACCCTTGAGGTGGATCGCCGGCACGCCTTGGTTGCTGGCGTCGAGCACGGTCTCGCTCTCGGGAATCACGCCGATCAACGGGATGCGCAGGATTTCCTGGATGTCGTCGAGCGACAACATCTGGCCACCGACCACCCGGCTAGGGTTGTAGCGGGTGATCAGCAGATGCTCCTTGATCGGCGCCAGGCCTTCGATCGCGCGCTTGGTCTTGGACGACAGCATGCCCAGAATGCGGTCAGAATCGCGCACCGACGACACCTCGGGATTGGTCACCACCAGTGCTTCGTCGGCAAAGTGCATCGCCATCAGCGCACCGGTCTCGATCCCTGCAGGCGAGTCGCAGACGATGTACTCGAAGTCCATCTCCGCCAGTTCATTGAGCACCCGCTCGACACCGTCCTGGGTCAGCGCGTCCTTGTCGCGCGTCTGGCTCGCCGCCAGCACGTACAGGTTGTCGCACTGCTTGTCCTTGATCAGCGCCTGGGTGAGCTTGGCCTCGTTGTGAATCACGTTGATCAGGTCATAGACGACCCGCCGCTCGCAGCCCATGATCAGGTCGAGGTTGCGCAAACCGACATCGAAGTCAATCACTGCGGTCTTGTGGCCACGCAGCGCCAAACCAGCCGAAAAACTGGCGCTGGTGGTTGTCTTGCCCACCCCGCCTTTGCCTGAGGTGACGACGATGATCTTGGCCATCTGGACTGCTTTCTCGAAAAGTGTGGAGCAATGAGGGTTGAACCGTGCGCCTATCAGGCCGCCAGCGGTTCGACCAGGATTTTCTCGCCAGCCAGCCGAACCTGCGCTATTTGACCCAGTACATTGGCTGCCAAAGGCTGCTCGGTGGTCCGGTAGATGCCAGCGATCGACACCAACTGCGGCTCCATGCAGGTGCTGAAAATACGCGCCTCGGTGTTGCCGCGAGCACCGGCGATCGCCCGCCCGCGCAACGGCCCGTAGACATGGATATTGCCGTCAGCAATCACCTCGGCACCGAAACTCACGACCGCCAGCACCACCAGATCGCCACCTCGTGCGTAGACGCGCTGGCCCGAACGCAGCGGCTTGTCGATCACCATCGTCGGCACAGCCGCGCCAGGGACCTCGCGCAACACCTCGACTTCGCGCACCACCTCGCGCAACACCACCTCGGGAACAGCCAATTCGCGCAAGGTCGGTGGTTCGGTCGCAACCGTTGCGGCGTCAGGCGCTTCAGCCAAGCCAGCCTCGAGCGCACCCGCCATCTGGGCTGCACTGCCACCCTGTGCCGCGATCGGCATCATGTGGCGGCGCCGAAGCTGGACCAGCAAACCGGCAAAGTCAAGCGGCTCGTCGACGTCGCGAACAGGGCTGAGGTCGATCACCAGGGGATCGTTGTCAAACAGCCCGGGGCTGTCGCCGAAGCGTTGATCCAGTTCAGCGACCAAGGCGGCTAGATCGCAGGTCTGCAAACGCAAAGCCGTCAAGGTCCAGGCGGTGCTCTTGAGATCGAATGCAGGCTTGGCCTGTAGGGCTGGTGGCATGTTGGGGCGTTTGAACAGCAACTGCGAGCAAACAACGCTCAAGAGGACTCCGCGCAGTGTATCTTCACGGTTTCCGGCTCCAGATTGAGCCCAGACCCGGCAGCCCAGCCACTGGCCGCAAGACGGACCGGCCGCCGCACCCTAAGCTGCAAGCCAACCAAGGAGAAGTGATGACCCCCGCCAAACCAGCCCCTCTGCGCATCGGTGGTGCCTCCGGATTTTGGGGCGACAGCAGCGTCGGCGCGCCGCAACTCGTCAACAGCGGTCTGATCGACGTGCTGGTGTTTGACTACCTGGCCGAGACCACCATGGCCATCCTGGTGGCCGCGCAGCGCAAAAACCCGGACGCCGGCTACGCCACCGACTTCGTCGACAGCGCGATGCGCCAAGTGCTTCCCGAGGTGGTCAAGCGCGGCATCAAGGTGATCAGCAATGCAGGCGGCATCAACCCCGAAGCCTGCGCGAAGGCGCTGTCCGCTTTGGCGACGGAGTTGGGAGTGACGCTGCGCATCGCTGTGGTCGACGGCGACGATGTCCGTGCCAGCCTGCCCGCCTTGCGCAGCGCCGCGCCGCAAGGTGTGCTGGTCAACCTGGTCAGCAACCAGGCCGTGCCTGAAAAGCTGCTCAGCGCCAACGCTTACCTCGGCGCTGAGCCGATCGCTAGGGCGCTATCGGCGGGCGCCGATGTGGTGATCACCGGGCGCTGCGTCGACAGTGCCGTGACCTTGGGTCCGCTGATCCACCACTTTGGCTGGACGATGGACCAATACGACCAACTCGCTGGCGGCAGTCTGGTCGGCCACATTCTCGAGTGCGGCTGTCAGGCCACGGGCGGACTGTTCACCGACTGGCAGAGCGTTCCCGACTGGGCCCACATCGGCTATCCGATCGCGCAGGTCGAGGCCGACGGCAGCTTCACCGTCAGCAAGGTGCCAGGCACTGGCGGCTTGGTGAGTTGCGCGACGGTGGGCGAACAACTGCTCTACGAGATCGGCGACCCGGGTGCTTACCTGCTGCCTGATGTGGCCTGCGATTTCCGACAAGTGCGGATGGAACAGGTTGGCGAGAACCAAGTGAAGGTCAGTGGTGCCACAGGCGGCCCGCCGCCGGCAACACTGAAAGTCAGCGCGACCGCCATGGCCGGTTGGCGCTGCAGCAGCTCCCTGGTGATCGTGGGCATCGACGCGGTGGCCAAGGCCAGGCGCAGCGGCGAAGCGCTGCTTGAGCGCACCCGCGAGCTGATCATGGCGCAGGGTTGGGGCGACTTTTCTGCCACCAGGATCGAAGTGCTGGGTGCCGAGAGCCTGTATGGCCCGCACGCCGCGCCACCGACACTTCGCGAGGTGATGATGCGGGTGGCAGTGCACCATGAGCGGCGCGAGGCGCTCAACTTGTTCGCCCGCGAATTCGCCGCAGCCGGTACCAGTTGGTCGCCAGGCACGACCGGGGCTGGCGGCGGCAGACCCGCGGTCTCGCCGCTGATCGTTCCCTGTGCCTTCCTGATGCCTCGGGCTGCTGTGGCACCGAGGTTTCGCTTTGTCGGCTCGGCGACCGAGGAGCCGGTGACCGTCCCCTTGGACCAACCGGCACCTGCGAAGGCGACGCCCCTGCTGCCCGACCCGGCCGGCTTCACCTGGCCGGCAGGCAAGACCCGCAGTGTCAAACTGGTGAACTTGGCTTGGGGGCGCAGCGGCGACAAGGGCGACCTGTCCAACATCGGCCTGATCGCCCGCAAGCCAGAATGGCTGCCGCTGTTGTGGGCGCAGGTCACCGAGGAGGCCGTGCTGGCCTGGCTTGGCCACCTGGTCAAGGGACGCGCCGACCGCTATCACCTGCCCGGACTCCACGCGATGAACCTGGTGTTGCACGAGGCTCTAGACGGTGGCGGCCCGGTTTCACTGCGGATCGACCCACTGGGCAAAGGCATGGCGCAGATGCTGCTGGAGATGCCTGTGCAGGTGCCGGCGGACTGGCCGGTGTAAGACCTCTCGACTTCGACACCATGGAGCGAAAGTCCCAACCTCCAGAGGGAACCCAGTCCTGCTTGCAATACCGCTATCAGGCCTATCGCCTGCTCGGTGGGATGGCGATACACAGACCGATGCGGCGCTGGCTTGTGGTCGAACCGGATCAAATGCGATGATCGGGGTTGCGACACAACCCATCGCCTCGATAATGAACATGATGAACGCACGATTTGAAACCCCGAGCCACCCATTCCGTCGTTATTGCGGCCAGGCTGCTCTGCTGATCGCCGCCTTGCTGCCAGCGCTTGCGATGGCGCAGACTGCGCCGGCATCCGGGTCGGTGGTCACCACCGCGAGCGGCTTGGTGTTCAAACTGATCCAGCAGGGCAAGGGGCCCAGCCCGACAGCCAGCGACACGGTCAAGGTGCATTACCGCGGCACGCTGATGGACGGCAAGGAGTTCGACAGTTCCTACAAGCGTGGGCAGCCACTCGATTTTCCGCTCAACGGGGTGATCAAGTGCTGGACTGAAGGCGTGCAGCGCCTGCAGGTGGGCGGCAAAGCCCACCTGACCTGCCCGCCATCGATTGCCTACGGCGAGCGCGGTGCCGGCGGGGTCATTCCTCCCAACGCCACCTTGCAATTTGAGGTTGAGTTGCTGGGCATCGCTGGGCGCTGACGCTCCAATCAGCAGCCGACGGCTGCTGATTGCCTCTTAGAGACCGTCCCCGGTCAGCGCTGCATCGGGAACGTGCCCATGAATTTGCACAGGATCTGCAGCATCACCTCGTCGGCACCGCCGCCGATGCTGGTCAGGCGGCCATCGCGCCAGAAGCGGCTGATGGGGCTTTCCATCACATAGCCCATACCGCCCCAGAACTGCAGGCAGCCGTCTGTGGTTTCGCGCAGCACCCGACCGGCCTTGAGCTTGGCCATCGTCGCGAGCTTGGTCGCATCCTCGCCATGACACACCATCTCGACGCCGCGCCAGGCGATAGAACGCAGGCATTCGACCTCGGTCTGCAACTCGGCCAGCTTGTAGTGGACCCACTGGTTGTCGAGGATGCTCTTGCCAAAGGCCTGGCGCTCACGGGTGTAGTCCAGCGTCACATCGATCGCACGCTGGGCCATGGCACTGCTGTTGATCGCACCCCACAAGCGCTCGAGTTGGAACTGTTCCATCTGGTAGATGAAACCCATGCCCTCTTCGCCGATGCGGTAGCGCTGCGGCACACGGACGTCGTCGAAGTGCAGCTGAGCGGTGTCGCTCGAATCCATGCCTACTTTCTTCAGCTTGCGCGCCACGCTGACACCCTTGGTGGCCATCGGCACGATGATCAAGCTCTTGTTCTTGTGGCTGGCACCTTCGCTGGTGTTGGCCAGCACACAGCAGAAATCGGCCTGGGTGCCGTTGGTGGTCCACATCTTGCCGCCGTTGATGACGTAGTCGCCACCGTCCTTGCGCGCGCGGGTCTTGATGCTGGCCACATCGGACCCTGAGCCCACCTCGCTCACGCCCAGGCAAGCCACCATGTCGCCGGCGATCGCAGGGGTGAGGAATTCGGCACGCAGTTCCGCGCTGCCGCGCTTGGCCAGGGCCGGTGTGGCCATGTCGGTCTGCACACCGATGGCCATCGGAATGCCGCCGCAGTTCATGTCGCCCAGAGCTTCGGCCAGCACCGCGGCATAGCTGTAATCCAGCCCAGCGCCACCGTTTTCCTCGGGCTTGTTCAGCCCGAGCAGGCCCAGGTCGCCCATCTGCTTGAAAACCTGATGGGCGGGGAAAATCTCGTCGGCCTCCCACTGGTCGACAAATGGGTTGACCTTCTCGGCGATGTAGCGCTTGACCGTGGCGCGCAGCGCTTCGTGTTCAGGGGTGAGTTGCATTGAGTCTCTCCAGTTCAAATACCGAGTTGGCGCGAGGCCAGGTCTTTCATGATTTCTTCAGAGCCGCCACCGATCATCATCACCTTGACCTCACGGTAGATGCGCTCGCTGCGAGTGCCTCGCATGAATCCCATGCCACCCAGGATCTGCACCGCAGCGTCGGCGCAAAACTGCATGCACTGGGTCGCCTGGACCTTGGCCATTGCGATCCGCGCAACACGCAGGTTGGCATCACCGGCGTTGTGTTGCTGGGTCCAGGCCAGGTCGTAAATATGGCAACGCGCGACATCGATCAGGCGCAGCATGTCC
>CAMCTC010000183.1 GCA_945878355.1 Bordetella parapertussis
ACCTTCGGGTCCGGAAAGACAAACCGATCTGCGTACGAACGAGCCTGATCCGCAGACGTGCCAGCTGCGACCTGCCGTGCATAAAGATCCTCACGGCGGGGGTCAGCCTCGGTCACTACGCCCTTTGCTCGTTCTTGCGGCTCGGCCTGCCCTTCTTGCATAGGGCCTCAACCGATCTTGGCTAGGTAGGCGTCCAACGCCTCGACGAAGATCTCCTGGCTCTTCTTGTCCAGTTTCAGGCCTGCGTTCTTGAGGGTCTCGTACCGGTTCCGGTCGAGCTTGACGGTGAGCGCTTTGTAGTACGAAGCCACGGCCGACGGCGTTGCAGCAGGAGCTTCGGTGGCGACGGCCGCGGCGGCAGGCATTGCCTGACCCTTCTTTGCAACCAGGCCAGCCGTGAGGGAAGCAGTCTTACTCATTTACGCATCTCCGTTAATACGCACCTACGCAATATATCAAATCTTCCGCAGTTGCGCAGATACGTACTTCCACAAGGCACCGACTTCCGCCGCCGATCGGCTTTTCGGGTCGATCTCCTGGACTGTGCGGCCGTCGATCATCGAACTGGCGAAATCGGTGCGCTGGTAGAGCGTGACTGGTGCAACCGTCCCGTGCTGCGAGAGCGCCACGGCCGCTTCGCCAGCAATCTTTGCCCTTGCCGCTGCCCCGTTGATCACGAAGATCATCTTCTTGCCGGCAGCCTCGACCAAGTCGACTGTTGTTCCGACCGCCCGCAGGTCGTGCGGGCTTGGGCGGGTTGGAATGAGCACCAGGTCGGCAACCTGAAGCACGGCGCGGATCATGTCCGTGACGGCTGGCGGAGTGTCGATAATCGCCAGCTGGATTCCAGCCTGGTCAAGGGCCTGCAGGTAGTTCGCCAAATTGGCGATCGTGACGCTCGCGAAAAGAGGGGCTTCGGCGGCACGCTCGTTCCACCAGGACGCCAGTGAACCCTGTGGGTCGCAATCGATCAGGGCCACGGGGCCAGCGCCGCTCTGTTCTGCGACGACGCCCAAGTGGCCTGCGATGGTTGTCTTGCCGACGCCGCCCTTCTGGCTGGCGATCACTAAAGTACGCATTTACGCATCTCCGTGTGTGCACCGTTACTTTACAGCGTAGATACGTATTTCTTGCTCTAGCAAGCCAAAAAGTTGAAGCACTCCAGCTGACAGCCCTACATACACGTGGGACCCCACCCGAGCGGGCCCCAGAAAGGAAGGGGCATCCCCATGAAGATCGAAGTCATCCGCCACTACGGCGTGCCGTTCACCAACAACGCCACCGCCAAGCTGATCGCCACCGGCATCACGCACCACATCGTGTTGATCCTGTAGCGGAAATCCAGGCCAGGTCGAACAGACCTGGCCCTCCCAAGACGCACAGACAGCCGTCTGTCATCACGGGCGCAATCAAAATGTCAATTTATATGTCTTGTTATAACGCATCCGAAAGCGCTACATTTGAGTCTTGCAAGCTTCGCGAGGTTCGTCATGTCCACCTCTCCTCTTCGAGCGGCTGAACGATCTGCGGACCACACTCGGTCCCTATGCCAAGAAGCGCCGCGACTCATCGTTCGCGCGTCACCCGGTGACGCGCGTCGCTCGCGGCGGCCTGCGCTGATACAACTCTCTCCCCAAAGATCCCCACACCCATAGAGGCATGCCATGAGCAACGCGATTGCACGCCGCCTGGAAGCTATCCAGACCAAGGGAGCCATGCGCTCATCCGACGTAGCCAACGTCCTGAACGTGCGCCCTGAAACTGTTTCTCGATGGAACAAGGGCAAGGCCCTGCCGCACGCCAGCACCGAGAAGCAACTTCTCGAACTCGAATTCGTCATCGACAAGCTCGCCGACATCTACGAGCCGCACGACGCACGGCTGTGGCTCTTCTCCCGCCAGCGCCTCATGGAGGATCAGATACCTGCGGAGCTGATCCAGCAGGGCCGTGTCGATGAGGTTCTTTCCTCAGTCAACCAGCTGCTCGACGGCGTACATCTGTGAGGCCCGGACAGCAGGATGATCCACGACCCTGACTTGATAGACCGGCTGGACGCGCTCCCGAAGGAGACCTTCGACGGTGAAGTTTTCCGGGGCACGCGGCAAAGCCTTGATCCGCTGGCCAGCTCGTACAGCGGCGGCCGTTGGATGCGACGCGACGGCGCCGGTGTGCTCTACACCAGCCTGGCACGCGAAGGTGCGCTGGCCGAGATTTCGTTCCATTGGGGCCAGCTCACTCCGCGCCCCACCAAGCCCGTGATGCTGCACACGCTGCGTGTGGCGGCCCACCGCACGCTGAAGCTGGTCAGAGCCGACTTTGAGTCGCTCGGCGTACCCGAAAGCGCTTACGGCGGTGTCAACATGCCACGCACGCAAGAGATCGGCGCGGCCGTCGAGTTCCTGGGCTGTGACGGGCTTATCGCGCCGTGCGCGCGGTGGAGCTGCGACAACCTGATCCTGTTTCCGGATCGGATGGGCGTCGATGCGAACCTGGAGATCGTCCGAAGCGAGGCCGTCGACTGGGTCACCTGGGCGACGACACATGGGCTGATCTCCTAGCCCCGTTGGCCGGCATCAGCTGCAGGCAGGCCCGGCGGTTCTACCGGTCCCGAGGTTTCATCGAGTCACCTGTCAAGCCCATGACCCTTTGCCTGATGCTGGCCACGGTCGACAAGGCATTGCGCGAACCGTAGCTCGCGAGCGCGCAACTCGCAGCACTCAAACAGACCTTGAGAGATCTCAAGCAATGGGTGTCGGCGGCGGAGTCTTGCGACTCTGTCGCAAGACTGGATTACCAGGCCCGTTGCCAAGCCAACTCGCATCGAGCCGAGTTCAGGCTCGAAAGACCGCGGACACCTCAGACATATATTTTTCGTGAAAACGTTATTTCGTTAAATGTTGTGCTATGCTTCTGATAACAGCCATTCCAGGAATCATTTAATGCGCGATCTGATCACTGCTACCGACAGGCTCCCAGCCAGTCTGCTGGCCGAAGCCGAGCAGGTGCAGCGGTTCATCAAGGCCAGGCACGCAGACGCCACCAGGCGGGCCTATGCCAGCGATGTCTTGGCGTTCAAAGCCTGGGCTGACACGCACGACCTGCCAGTGCTGCCCGCGGCTCCTGAGACGGTGGCAATGTTCATCAGCGCGCAGGCCGGCCTGGGCAAGCGACCGGCGACGCTCCAGCGCAGGCTCGCAGCGATCCGGCACCTGCACCGCGAGTCCGGCCTGCTGTCACCCACCGACACAGATCTGGTCAGCGCAGCAATGGCTGGCATCCGGCGCACCGCGGGCACTGCACAGCGACAAGTGGCACCCGCCACCGCCGACCTGGTCGAGCGGATGCTGCTCGCCTGCGACGAGGGGCTGCAAGGCCGACGTGATCGCGCTCTGCTCGCGCTCGGGTTCGGTGGTGCGCTGCGGCGCTCAGAGATCGTGGCCCTGAACGTCGAGGACATCGAGGTCGGGCCTGCTGGTCTGAAAGTCCACCTGCGGCGCAGCAAGACCGATCAGGACGGCGCTGGTCAACAGGTGGCCGTGCTCGATGGCGCCAGGCTGCGGGTCAAGGTCGCGCTGGCAGATTGGCTGGCAGTGGCTGGCATCACCGCCGGGCCGATATTCAGGCGCATGGCGTCAGACCCCAAAGTGGGTGGCCGGGTGATGCCCGCAGCGCTGACTGATCGATCGGTGGCCAACATCGTCAAACGCCGCGCCGAGCAGGCCGGGCTCGACCCCCAGCTGTTCAGCGGGCATTCACTGCGCGCCGGGTTCCTGACCACCGCAGCGGCATCGGGTGCCTCGTTGTTCAAGATGATGGACGTCAGTCGGCACAAGAAGGTGGACACCGTTCGCGGCTACATCCGCCAGGCCGAGCAGTTCAAGGATCACGCCGGCTCAGGATTCATGTAGAACGAGATCGGCCGACCAGGGCGCATCAACACCCATGTCGGCCTACCAAAAACTGAAAGGGGCAGTCATTGGCTATGTCTGATTTTCGCCGGGTGATCGCGCTGGTGGCTACCAAAGGTGGCGCCGGCAAGACCACCATCGCAGCCTGCCTGGCTGGCGAGTGGGGTCACCGCGGCCAGGATGTTGCGCTGCTCGATGCAGATCCGCAGCGAACCTTGTCAGCCTGGCACGCCGGGGGTGGGCCGTTGGTCGACATCCCCATCGGCGCAGCCAGTGGCGCCAGCGTCGATCCTGCGCTGCAAGGCCTGATGAAGCAGCACGCGCTGGTGATCGTGGATACCGCAGGCTTTGCGAACCGTGACACGCTGGCCGTGCTGCGATGGGCCGATGTTGCGCTGGTCCCGTTCGGGCCATCGCCTGCCGATGCACTGGGGGCGGCTCAGACAATCAAGTTGCTGTGCGACGTCAACGCCACCGTCGAGCGACAGCGCACGCCCGTGCAGATCCTCATGGTGATGAACGGCGTCAGCCGGGGCGCGATGACGGCGCACATCCGCGGCGAGGTGGAGCGCCTGGGCATGCCGGTGCTGGCACCTAGCGTCCACCGCCGACAGATCTACGCCGAGGCCATGCTGTCAGGCAGCGCACCGTGCTGGATGGGCTCAGGCGCCAAGGCCGCGGCAGCAGAGATCGCTGCACTGGCCGATGCCTGCTGGGTGAGTGCTGGCAGATCCAACAAATAACTACATAACGATCTCATGTTTTAACGAAATAACTATACAACGACATGAAGAAAACTCTCAAGAGCCTGAGCCTGGACAACATGATGGCCGCAAGCGTGCCCGCAACGGCCGAGTCTGCACCGCCAGCACCCCAGGCCGCGACCGGGATCGAACAGCAGCAGCTGGTGGTCATCCTGCCGGCCGTGACGATCAGGGCGCTCAAGCAGGCTGCCCTCGATGGCAACACCACCGTGCGCGTCAAGCTGCTACACGCGCTCGAGCAGGCCGGCTACCCGGTGCCAGCAGGCCAGGCGGTGGATTTTCGGAAGGTGGCGCGGGTGTGACGATGGCCAAGATCACGCCCGCTGTCGAGCAGCTCATCAGCGAAGCGCTGGCCATCGAGGCCGAGAGTGCGCAGGATGCTGGTGCGCTGGGGTTCATGGCCAGGGCGATGGTTCAGGCCACGCTGCCGCACAGGAAGGTCGCAGGAAGCCATTTCCAGCGCCGCAATGGCAATTTCACCCTGACACTGCTGGCCCCGCCAGAGCCGGGCTTGCCTTACGGGTCGGTGCCGCGCCTGCTGCTGGCCTGGTTGACCACCGAGGCCGTCCGCACCAAACAGCGTGAACTGGAACTGGGCGACAGTCTCAGCAGTTTCATGCGCGAGTTGAGCATGGTTCCGACTGGCGGCCGATGGGGCTCGATCACTCGTTTGAAAGATCAAACCGGGCGGCTGTTCGGGTCCACTGTGTCGCTCACCTACAGCGACGCCGACAAAAGAGCCGAGAAGGGGTTCCGGCTGGCTGACGAGTCAGTGCTGTGGTGGGACCCCAAGACTCCGGACCAGGCATCGCTCTGGAAAAGCACCGTCACCCTGAGCGAGAAGTTCTTCGCTGAGGTCACTGAGCGCCCGGTGCCAGTGGACATGAGGGCACTGCGAGCGCTGAAGAAATCCAGCTTGGCGCTGGATATCTACACCACGCTGACGCACCGAGCCAGCTACCTGACGAAGCCGAGCACGGTGACCTGGGCCGGGTTGGCAGGCCAGGTCGGCAGTGACTACGCCGAGCTGCGCGACTTCAAGAAGGCATTCATCGCCGAGCTGCGGAAGGTGTCCACGGTCTACGCCGGGGTAAATGTCGAGGTCACCGACGTTGGCCTGGTGATCAAGCCGACCCTGACGCAGGTTCCACCAAAGAAGATCAAGCCATGAAATTTACAAAAGAAGACTGGGAACGCCGGCTGGCGCAAGCCGAAGACCTGCGCCGACAGGAAATTGACTGTGTCCTGTGCCTGGGCACTGGCGGGTGGCCTAGCCATGTTCCTGGAGCCTTGACTCTCTGCAAAGTCTGCGATGGGGATGGAGTCGCCCGAAATGCCCAGACACCGCTGGACGGCCGTGGGTAACAAAAGTTGTCCGCTCAGAAGCGGTCCCGGTTTCGCGCATTAACGGTCGCGCTCATGGTCGATCCAGCCTGTGGACAAGTCAAGTTGTCCACGCATTAACGGTCCCGCCTAGCGAGGTTGTCCACGCATTAACGGTCCCGCTTTCACGCATTAACGGTCCCGCCCCTATATAGATCCTGTATGTACCTGTAGCTCAACCTTCCTGTAGTTCAGGCGGCGCAGTCCGTGGACAACCCTGTCGGGTTGACCACCGCCAGCCCCCCGACAACCCTGTTGATCCTCCCCATCAAAGCAAAGACGCAATGGCCAAAACAATCGGCGT
>CAMCTC010000184.1 GCA_945878355.1 Bordetella parapertussis
GATCGATCGGCGCACAACATGATCGGCCCTGAACCGACGCATAGCATCGACGACCCACCGTTCTGAACCCGTCACCAGTCAACGCCAGGCGCTGCCAGTCAAAAGCTGCCGGCGCCGCTGGCGCTCCTGGTCATGATCTTGATGGACACGGTCGCCCTTGATCGCGATGTTGCCGTTCGCCGGACTGCCACCGCCGAACCCCGCCCCGCCGATCACGCTCTGCGATGGCTTTGTTGTCCATCACCAAACTCGATCAGCGGTCCATCGAATTGGGTGATCACACTCAGACGGCCGCGTCGTTGGGGAAGATGCCCACGACGTTGGTCCTGCGCTTGATCTCGGCGTTCAGCCTCTCCAGCGGGTTGGTGCTGTGGATCTGCAGCCAGTGCGCCCGAGGGCAGTTCATGTACGACAGCATCTCGTGCTCGGCGCCGTCCATCAGCGCGCCCAGCTTGGGCAGCTTGCCGCGCAGCTGATCGGCTACCGCGCGCCACTGCGCATGGGCGGCCTCGGCACTGTCCTGGGTGAAGACCGTGGCGATGGCGGCGCTGACCATGCGGCGCTGGGTCTTGTTGGCATGCGCCAGGGCGTTGCGCATGAAGTGCACCCGGCAGCGCTGCCAGGTGGCCTTGAGGACCTTGGCCGCGGCCGCCTTCAGCCCCAGGTGGGCGTCCGAAATCACCAGCTTGACGCCCCGCAGGCCGCGGCGCATCAGGCTGCGCAGGAACTCCGTCCAGAACGTCTCGGCCTCGCTGGGGCCGACCTTCATGCCGATGACCTGGCGCTGGCCCTCGGTGTTGACCGCCACCGCCGCGCTCACGATGGAGCCGGCCTCGCGGGCCTTGACGTAAGTGGCATCGATCCACAGGTACGACCAGTCGCCTTCGATCGGGCGGTTGAGGAAGGCGCCCACCCGCTCGTCGAGCTCGCCGCACAGGCGGCTGACCTGGCTCTTGGAGATGCCGGTCATGCCCATGGCCTTGACCAGATCGTCCACGGATCGCGTGGACACCCCGTGCACGTAGGTTCCTGGATGACCGCAGCCAGCGCCTTCTCGGCGGTGCGCCGCGGCGCCAGGAAGCCGGGGAAGTAGCTGCCCTGGCGCAGCTTGGGGATCTTCAGTGCCACCGTGCCGGTGCGCGTCTCCCAGGATCGGTTGCGAAAGCCGTTGCGGCTGTTCAGGCGCTCGGCGCTCTTCTCGTCGTAAGCCGCGCCGCACAGCGACTCGACATCCATGTCCATCACGCGCTGGGCCATGAACTGCACGATCTGGCGCAGCATGTCCACGTCGGGGCCCTTGTCGGCGAGTTCGGCCATGCCAGCCAGTGCAATAGTTGTAAAGGTCATCGTGTTTTCAATTCAGGGATCAAGGTTGGAATTCGCACCTCAAACCTATCCGGAATCACGATGACCACCCCCGCAGGGACGGCCGCCGCCTGGACCCTACGCTCATCCTGCCGTCGTCGCCCGGTTAGCTCCACGTTGAGCGGCAGCAATCTGGAAATCCGAAGGGCCGCTGATAGTCTGAAGGTGTCGTACGTCTCTGCCGGGTGGCGGGCAGGAATGCAGCGGGGGTGCCGTCGCCCACCCGGTCATCGTAAACGTCAGCAGATGCCCGGGTGTGTGAGATCACGAACGGCCGCTTCGTAGAAGCGAAACAAGAAAAGTCATGGCTCGCCGTCGGGCCGCTTTGGAGAAACCCGGCTGGAAGGAGAGCGCCGGGTAGGGGGGCCTGTTCTGCGTAAGTATTAGGAGGAGGGCCGAAAGCCGGGGGGACATGGAGCAGAACAGGCCCGCCCTGCCCGGCGCGATCGCTCAGACCGGAGAACGCCTGCTTTCAAGAGCAACAACAGCCGACCGCTACGAGTCCAAAGCCGAAACACGGCCAGGATCGATTGGCCACCGGGCCTTGTCAGCCTCCCCGGCTGGTCGCGGCTACTGCGGTGTCGGTCGAGTTGGCGTCGCGCCGTCGTCCCGGAAGCGCCAGCAGCAGGCCGGAAATCGCCAGCGCTGCTGCGATCATCGTCAGCTGCAGATGGCTCAAACCAGTCATCTCGCCGCCCGGCGTGGCGCAGGCGATGCCGGCCATGCCGAGCAGGATGCGCCCGATCATGCCCAGCACGCCGGATGGCAATCGGCCGAAGCCGACCAGGTAGCCCTGCAGTGCACTGCCCAGCAGGATGATGCCCACCACCGCCGTGGTGCAGACGATGGCGATCTCGCCCCAGGGCCCCTGCAGCAGTAACGCCGGGTTGTAGACGAAGAAGAAGGGGATGAAGTAGATGATGGTGCCCAGGCGCATCGCCTCGAAACCGGTGGCCATCGGGTCGGCCTTGGCTATCGATGCGGCGGCAAACGCCGCCAGGGCCACCGGCGGCGTGATGAAGCTCAGCATGCCCCAGTACAACAGGAACATGTGCACCGGCAGAGGCTCCAGACCTGCCTTGATCAGCGCCGGTGCCAGGATGATGGCCAGGAAGATGTAGGCCGCGGTCACCGTCATGCCCATGCCGAGGATGAAGCAGGTCAGCGCGCCCATCAGCAGCAGCACCAGGGTGTTGTTGCCGGCCAGGAACACCAGGTCGTTGGTGATCGTGCCGACCATGCCGGTGCCCACCAGCGCGCCCACCACCAGGCCGATCGCCGCCAGCACCCCGGCCAACTCGGCCAGCAGGAAGCCGATCGCGAAGACGAAGCGGCGCAGCTTGTCCCAGCTGATGCGGTGTTCCTTGTTGAACTGGTTGACGACCAGCAGCAGCGCGGTGGCGTAGAACGGCGCGCGCGCCTCCTGCTGCAGATGGATCAGCAGGAAGACCAGCAGCGCAAACACGAAGATGTAGATCCAACCGGCCTTCATCACCGACCAGACGCTCTGCAACTCCTCCTTGGGCAGACCCTTCATGCCGTAGCGCGCGGCATAGGCGTCGATCTGCACGAACAGGCCGAAGTAATACAGCAGCGAGGGCACCAGCGCCGCCAGCGCCACTTCGACATAGCTGATCTGCAGGAAGTTGGCCATCACGAAAGCGGTGGCGCCCATGATCGGCGGCATCAGCACGCCACCGGTGGAGGCGCAGGCCTCCACGCCGCCTGCATATTTTGCCGAGAAGCCCATGCGCTTCATCGCGGGGATGGTCAGCGTGCCGGTGGTCAGCACGTTGGTCACCGGGCCGCCCGACATCGAGCCGAACAGCCCCGACGACAGCACCGCCACCTTGGCCGGGCCTCCGCGCACATGGCCCAGCATCGCGAACGCCAGGTTGATGAAGAAGCTGCCGGCGCCGGTGTACTGCAGCGCGATGCCAAAGATGATGAAGCCGAACACCAGCGAGGCGAAGGCCCGCATCGGAATGCCGAGCAGGCTCTCGATGCTGTACATGTGGAAAGCCGCGGTGTTCAGCGGCGTCTGCGGCACGCCCGAGATCACCTCGGGCATCAGGTGCACGTAGATCGGGTAGGTCGACAGCACCAGCACGATGATGAAGATCGGCCAGCCGCCGGTGCGCCGTCCGGCCTCCAGCACCAGCAGCCACATCACCACCGCCACCAGCTTGCCGTGCATCGGCGCGGCGTATTCCCACGCCTGGTCGACGATGTCGTTGGAGAACCAGACCGCATAGACGCCGATCGCCAGCGAAATCACGAACATCGCTGCGTCGTACCAGGGCACGACGTCGCGGCGCTGGCGGGGAGTGGTCGGGAACACGATGAAAACCATCGCGAACATCATCGCGACCATGGCGTACAGGTACTGCGCCTCGATCATCGTGAAGCCGATGAAGAAGCGCCAGGCGAAGATCTGGTTCATCGCCAGGCTCACCGACAGGACGGTGAAGCCGACGATGATCCACTGCCAGACCCTCGGCAGCGTGCGGGTGCGCGCCAGCTCGTAGTCCGGCAGGTCTTCCTCCTTGACGACGATCTTCTGGGGCGCGGCGGTCGGCATGGAGTCTTGGGTCATGGCGGATGCTCTCTGGCTGGGGCCTCAGCGGGCCGGAACAGGGTGACGGCGGCGCGGCTGCCCCGTGGCACCGACGCAGCACCGGGCCGGTGTCTCACCGGCCCGTGGAGCGGTTTACCAGGTATCGAACACCACCGCCATGCCGCCGGCATTCAGGGCTGCGGTGCGGGCCTTGACCCAGCCCTCGCGGAAGGCGTCCTTGTCGGGCGGCGCGCTCTTGACGAAGGCCGCCCAGGCGCCGATCAGCGCCTTCTGCCGCGCCAGCGTGGCGGCCTGCACCGCATCCTGGCCGGCCGGCCAGGCGCCGATCTCCTTGTAGTAGCGCACCGCGCCCGCGTGGTAAGGCACGAACTTGCTGTGCTTCTGTCGCGACATCGCCCAGCCGGTGGCGCCCGGTGCGCTGGCCTTGTAGTCGTCGTGGAAGACATGCATGGCCTTGATCATGTTGTAGGCCACCGGCTCGGGGATGCGGTCGTAGCAGACCAGCACCGGGTAGGCCACCTGGGCCATCTCCTGGCCCTCCTTCTTGATGCCCACGCCCTCGGTTGCGATCTGCTTCTCGTACCAGGGCACGACCGCATTCAGGCGTTTCCAGCCCTCGATGTCGTTGTGCGGCACCGGCGGGAAGAAGATGCCTCGCGGCGACGCTGCGACCTTCTGGTTCAGCGCCGAGAAGGTGGCGTTGTTCAGCGCGTCGACCTCGTTGTTGACCAGGCCGTCGATTGCCGGGCCGTGGCCACCGAACTCGACCTTGATCACGTCGTCCCAGGTCAGGTTGGCAAATGCCAGCATGCAGGTCACGGCCTGGTTGAGCGCTGGTGCGCCGCGTATCCAGGCCACGCGCTTGCCCTTGACGTCCTTCAGGGTCTTGATGTTGGCGTCGGCCGCGGTGGCCAGCGCCACGGCCGCGCCGTCGGCAAAAGCCTGCATCAGCAGGCGCACCGGTTGCGGCCCCCATTCCTTCTCGCCGAAGGTGAACACCGCCTCCTGGGCGTAGACGTTGTCCGAGCCGGTGGCGGTGAACTGCGCCGTGTTCTCGCGCAGCGGCGCCAGCCGCGATACGTCGTTCTTGCCCGGCAGCACGCGCAGGTTGATGCCCAGCGAGTTCTTCAGGATCGAGCCTATGCCCACCGCCTGTGCGTAGCCCGAGGAGCCGACGTCGTAGGCAGTCCACACCAGCGTGGGCGGCAGCTTGATGTCGGGCTTGGCCTGGGCCAGCGCGGCCTGCGGGCCGACCAGGGCGGTGGCGGAACCGGCGAGCAGGACATTTCTGCGGGTGATCGACATGCTGTCTCCTAGGTACGTGGAATAAGGGCCAACGGGCCAGTGCCAACAGCGACCAGGCATCGGTGCCTGCCAACGGCGTTGCTGGCGACGGACAATACGGCCAATGGCGACTGAGATCCATAGATGCCAACCCTTGCGCGCAGGCGCAGACCATTCATCGACGGCGCGGCAGCGGGCGTCAGTCACACGACGGACAGTCCGGCGGCGTTCAGGGGCGGTTTTGTACGGCCGACTGCCGGGCTGCGCCCAGGCTCAGGCATCGATCGCCGGTACTGCATGGCCTCGGCCCGGTGGGCCGCGGCGATGTGCTCGGCGCCGGTCAGGTCGGCGATGGTGCGCGCCACCTTGATCGCTCGGTACAGACCGCGGCCCGACCAGCACCGGTGGGTACCCTAACGCATGGATACCGTATCTCCCGAAGTGCGTATTCCGATCAACTCCGCCACCGATTCCGGTTCAACGGCGCCAGTGTTTCCGATCCGCTTCCGTCATCCACTTCCCACGCACGGTCCGAACGTCACGTTTGCAAAGTTGTCCACGGCGGCGGGCGGGCGTCGCTTGCGACGAACGCAGGAGACGTTGCGGTGGGCGACTCGTGGTCAATTCCTGACAAGGAGCACCTACGAGCGACAGGTTTCAGCCGACGAATCTGAAGCCGCCGTTGGCTCGACTCGGCCATCAGCAGTCGACCGCGGTTCGCGAAAGCCACCATCGATGCCAGGCAAGACGGGTGACGGTTGGGGCTCGCGACCCTCGGAAAGTTGTCGGAAAACTTGTAAACATTCGGTGAACCCATAGCCCAGACCTCGGGAGGAAGGGTCCTATCGACACAGCACGCTGGCGAAGTCCTTGCGCAGCGGGTATAGCCAGATGTCCTTGATGGGGATGATCTGGTGGTGGACGGTGGACTTCTTGCCGCGACCTGTGGTCTGACCGACATGGGTCCAGTTGGCGGCCTTGTAGCAGGTTCCGCGATGGCGCGGGGACTCCACAAAGGTTTCGAACAGGACCGGGCGGTAGCCGTATCGCTGTTGCCAATCGACGGGCAACTGGCGTGCGATCCGAGACAGAATTTTCGACGCGAGTCCTTTGGACTGGACCCAGG
>CAMCTC010000185.1 GCA_945878355.1 Bordetella parapertussis
AACAAGGCCGGCGGGGCGGGTTTTCAGGTGACGGCGTACACGCAGACTTGGTCGGACGTGGAAGCGCGCATCGGCTCGCCCGCCAAGGCCGGCCAGATCGCGGGCAACTTCAACACGCTGATCATGTTGCGCGTGAAGGAGGTGGCGACGGCCGAGTTGCTGACCGACCAGTTGCCCGAGGTCCATGTGGTGTCGACCATCGTTTCGTCGTCGGTCTCGGACACCAACGATCCGGGCGAATTCACCGACTTTGCCAGCCGCAACGAGGACCGAATCGCCCCGGAGAGCGTGCGCATGCTCGAGCCGACCGATCTGGTGCAGTTGCCCAAGGGCCAGGCCTTTGCATTGATCCATGGTGGCCAGTTGCACAAGATCCGGATGCCGCTGCCCAGTGCCGAACACGACCCGCTGATGCCCGAGGGCCTGGCGTCGATCGGGCAGGCGCTGCGAAGCCGGCTGGACGGCCCATGGCATCGGCCGCAGGAAGACCAAGATCAGGCTGCAGACGTGGAGCCCCGCCGTGGCGAGTAAGAACACGTCGTTTCACGAGGGTCCCTTAGCTGCGGTGCTGCTGAGCCCGCTGAAGTTGGCGTTCTCGCTGGGGCTGGGATTGGTGGCGCTCTTGCTGGTCGCCTGGAGCATCGACTGGGTGTTCGTGTCGCGGGTCTGGCCCGATGGCGCGGACCGCTTGCGCAGTCTGCTGGCGGCCGATCTCGGGCATGGCATCGCGCTGGCGGCACGGCAGGGTCGGGGACTTGGCGAGATCACCGGTCCGGCGAATCTGCTGTATGGCTTGGTGTTCGAGGCCACCGGCATCCACGACATGGGGCTGCGCTTCGCCGATGCGTCAGCCTTGTCGATCCCTGACTCGGTGGTCCGTCGCAGCTACCTGGCCCATCGCGAGGCCATCGAGACTGCGATGGTCGGCACGCAGTTGCTGGGCGTGCGATTCGCAACGTTCATGCGATTCTTGCCGCTGCTGCTGCTGTTCTACGCGGTGGGCGCAGTGGATGGACTGACCGAGCGTGCGATTCGAAGGTCCTGCGGAGGACGGGAGTCAGCCAGCCTGTACCACCGGGCGAAGTACCTGCAGTTGGTGGCGCTGGGGCTGGGCGGGTTGGCGCTGTTGATCTGGCCGGGACCTGTGGCTTGGGAGTTTTACGCAGGGCTGATCGTCATCGTGACGGGCGGGCTGGCGCGGGTGCAATGGGCTTTCTACAAGAAGCACTTGTAGGTGGGATGGCTTTGGTGAGTACGAGGCCGTGCCAGGAAGCTGGCTTTTTATGCGTGTTTCGACTAACTTTTTGCGGGAAATCTGCGACAACTCCAATGCGTTGCTCTAATTTCTGCCCTCCAATGTTTATCGAGTTCTCAGTCACCAACTTTCGCTCGGTCCGGTCCCGCCAGACCCTGAGCCTGGTGGCCAGCGCTGACGCGGCGCACCAGGAGAGCAACACCGCAGCGACCGAGTCGAAGGACATGCGTCTGCTGCGCTCGGCGGTGGTCTATGGGCCCAATGCTGCCGGCAAGAGCAACTTGCTGCGTGCCCTCGAGACGCTACGGCAGCTCGTCCAAAACTCCTCCACAGCGACGCAGGAGGGGCAGCGCCTGCCACTGACGCCTTTCCTGCTGGCAGGTCAGAGCCGCGAGGAGCCATCAGCCTTCGAAGTCGTGTTCGAAATTGACGGCACGCGCTTCGAATACTGTTTCGAGGCGTCTGCCGAGCGCATCACGAAAGAGTGGCTGGTCGCCTATCCCTTGGGTCGACCACAGCGCTGGTTTGAGCGGGAATACAAAGCGGAAAAGAACGCTGCCGAATGGTGGTTCGGGCCGCATTTCAAGGGTGAGCGAAAACAGCGCCAAGTCTGGCAGAACTCGACACGCAGCAATGCATTGTTCTTGTCCACCGCGGTTCAGTTGAACAACGAGCAGTTGCGCCCCGTCTTCGACTGGATCGTGCACAAGCTCATCGTCCTGGTGCCGGGCGTTCAGCTCAATCCGTTCCTCAGCCTTGAAATGCTCCGGCAGCCTGAGTCTAGGCTACGCGTGATGCGTTTCATGCAAGCTGCGGACATCGACATCGATCGACTGGAGTTGCGCGAAGAGGAGGGCACCGGCTCCGTTCCTCCCGCGATGCAGGGAATTGCGAGCCTTTTTGCGCAAGGGCAACCACTGTCACAGCAAAGGATCTGGCGAGTTCTTGCCTGGCATAAGCGCGCCGACGAAGGCGAAGAGGTCGCATTCGATCTCTTTGAGGAATCCGACGGCACGCAAAAGCTTTTCGAGTTCGTTGGTGGTTGGCTCCGTGCCTTGGACTCGGGCGCGACGCTGTTCGTCGATGAGCTCGATCGCAGCCTGCACCCCAAGCTGACGCGCTATCTCGTCGAGTTGTTCAATAGCAATGACAACAGGAAGAACGCACAGCTCGTGTTCACTACCCACGACACCACTCTGCTTGATCCCGACCTATTGCGTCGAGACCAGATCTGGTTCGTCGAGAAAAACAAGGAACGGGCAAGTCATGTGTACTCGCTCCTTGAATTCTCACCTCGTAAGGACGAAGCGCTGGAGCGTGGCTATTTGAAAGGTCGCTACGGTGCGATTCCGTTGATTGGTCGATGGGAGTGGTAGCGGATGGCTCGAATATCCCGTCCGCGTAGCCGCAGCTCTTTCGACCGAAAACCGGGCAATCGGCCACCCCGCTCGATCACCCTCATCGTCTGCGAAGGAGAGACGGAGCGCGCCTACTTTGAGGCCTTACGGCTTCATCACGGCTTGCGCCCGCCGAAGTCGTCGTCGCCGAAAACACGCACGGCTCTGCCCCGATCAGCGTAGTTGCGTGTGCGGAACAGAAGGCCAGTGAAGTCGGAGGCTACGATTTCATCTTCTGCGTATTCGATCGTGACGCCCAAGAAAGCTTCTCGCGCGCTCGCGAGAAGATCAAGGCGCTGGCTGGTCGAAGCAAGAAGCCTTTGCCGATCCAGGAGATCATCTCAATCCCGTGCTTCGAGTTATGGGTGCTGCTGCACTTCGAGCGCAGCGATGCCACCCATGCGAATTGCGCGTCCGTCATCGAACGAATTCGTAATTCGTACCTGCCGGATTACGCGAAAGCCGAATCACGCACGGCGAATCAACTGATGGCGCGTATCGACGACGCCATCGACGCGGCGGCCTGGCTGGAAGAACGAGCCGACACCAACGGATGGAATCCATAGACGTCCGCTCACCGCCTGATGTTGCACTTGAAAAAGTTGGCGAGTGAGCCCGCTGCGTAGGTCAGGGTGGCAGGGAGATGCTTGAGTACGCACTTGCCCTGGGTCATCAAACCGGGATCTTGAAAAGCTTCGAGGTGGCTAATCGGATGAGCCGATAATCTAGGCAGATATCGAAGGTCACTTTCGGTCGAATCGCCCGCAAATCAGCGCCACGCTAGTGCCTGATGCTTTGACGGTAAAAAGCCGCGCAGTCCAGTTATTTAAGGCGTTAGGCATCTTCACGAGGTCCTCCGAATGTCACGAACGTACGGCCTTCGCACGGCCCGAGACCTTTCGGGGCGGCCGGCTTCGGCCGGCCTTGGGGCGCTCATAGAAGCAGTCGTTGGCGGACCTCGTCGCCAAGTGGTTGGCCTGCCCGTCCGCCCGTCCTGCCGCACCGGAGGCAAGTTGCGAGGGACATCGGACAGCCCCCGGAGGAGCCTGGCAAGGTCAGGTATGGGCGCCCGCAGCTATTCGCTTGCGAATCGTGACCGGTGGCACCCAGTCTTCTGCTGTCACCCGCTGCTCGGCGGCTTCGCGATCGCCGCGCAACCTCCAGGCTGCCGGAGCCAGCGCCTGCAGCCTGCTGCGCAACACCGATTGCGCCAGGCGCCCTTCCGCGTTCGGGCTGCAGGCCGGTACAAACCGGCGGTCGCGCAGGCTCGATAGGTACACCCGACGGCGCAGGGTCAGGCCGGCGCCAGTCGCAGCGTCGGCTCCCAGGGTGTGTAACGTACCAGCAGGATCGACGCCGTGCCGTAGGCCGCCATGCCCACCGCCGCCAGCGCAAAGATGGCCCAGGCCGGCGCATTCGCTGCCACCAGCGCCGCGCCGCCTGCCGCCACCAGCAGCAGTCGCAGCGTGCCGGCCATCACCTGGCCGCCGACCCGGTTGGCCGCGATGGCCGACGAGTACAGGCTGAGCCCGGCGCCGTAAAGCGCGTAGAACGGCCCTGCCCAATGGAAGTAGGTGTCGGCCGCAGCCAGCACTGCCGGGTCCTTTGTGAAGCGGTCGGTCCAGAGGTCGGGCACCAAGGCCAGCACCAGGCCGGCGGTGCCTAGCAGCAGGCCGGCCATCGCCGCCGCCGTCCAGCCCACGCGGCGGGCCCGGGCCACCTGACCTGCACCGATGGCCATGCCGATCAGCGGCACCGAGGCGGCGCCGAAGCTGAAGGCCAGTGGCACCATCAAATACTCCAGCCGCGTTCCGATGCCGAAGCCGGCCAGCGCCTGCGGCCCGCTTCGTGCCACCAGCCAGGTCAGGATCATCATCGTGCCGATGGTCTGCACCGGCGAGGCGCAGGCCTTCAGGCCCAGCTTCAGCAGGTCGCGCGCCAGTGCCGGCTGCCAGGATGCGCCGCGCAGGCGCACGTGGATGCGTGACTTACCGCTGTAGAGGTACCAGCCCAACACCACGGTGCCGCCGGCATACGCCAACACCTGGCCCAAGGCGATGCCCGGCATGCCCAGCCGCGGGATCGGCCCGGCGCCCAGGCCGAACACGCCGGCCAGCGCTACCTGCACCAGGCCCACGGCGATGAGGATGGCCGACGGCACCAGCATGTTGCCGGTGGCCCGCAGCACCGCCGACATGGTATTGAGCAGCCACACGCCGGTGGAGCCGAGAAAGGCCACGTTGGCATAGGCCACCGCCTGCGCCAGCGGCTCGCCACGGCCGCCGAGCAGGCCGAACACCGCGTCGGACAGCGTCAGCATCAGCACCGTGGTGGCCACCCCTGCCACCAGCGCGATGCCCAGGGCATGCACCACCAAGGCCTCGGCACGCGCCACCTGGCCGGCGCCCAGGGCCCGCGACACCAGCGACGCGATGCCGCCGCCCATCGCGCCGCCGGAAAACATCTGCTGCAGCATCAGCAGCGGGAACACCAGCGCCATGCCGGCCAGTGACGCCACGCCGAGCTGGCCCACGTAGGCGGTCTCGGCGATCGCGGCCACCGCACTGCCCACCATGGCCACGATGTTGGGTACCGCCAGGCGCCACAGCGTGGGCAGCACCGGGGCCGTGAGCAGGGGATTAGCGGTAGGGGTGGGTGCTGCGGCCATGCGCCAGTATGGCCAGCCCTGAAAGATGAGCTGTCGCCGAAG
This sequence comes from Bordetella parapertussis, assembly GCA_945878355.1. Taxonomy (GTDB): domain Bacteria; phylum Pseudomonadota; class Gammaproteobacteria; order Burkholderiales; family Burkholderiaceae_C; genus Pseudaquabacterium. The sequence goes on from CAMCTC010000185.1 coordinate 5,363, forward strand.
CGGCAGTCCGGGTCTGTCTTGCGCGGAATTGGATTCAAGGTAGTCCAGAGACCGTCTTGGGATGGCCCTTAGCGCAGATGCCTCGACCCACTTCCCCTTGCTGACCGCCTTGCAGCGGGAGCGGGTATTCACCGCTGGTCGCCGGACTCACGTTGAGGTCTATCCGCGGCCGTTCGAGTCGGGCGGTTCAACGGCAGCAACCGAACAGATAGGTTGTTGCAAGCAACGGCGCAGGCGCACCAACTGATGACCCACTGAAGTCCTGCATGGTCATTGAAGGGGGTCACTCCCGCTGCGCGGCCAACGACCGGCAGGCGCTGGAACAACTGTGCCGCTACATCACCCGCCCGGCACTGGCCAACGAACGGGTGCAAACCAACGCCGCAGGCCAAGTGGTGCTCAAGCTCAAAACCCCCTGGCGAGACGGCACCACGCACTTGGTGATGAGCCCGCTGGAGTTCATGCAGCGGCTGGCAGCGTTGGTGCCACGCCCGCGACTGCACTTGATCCGCTTCCATGGTGTGCTGGCTCCCAACGCCAAGCTGCGCGCGCAGGTGGTGCCGCAAGAGGCTGAGGCGCCCGCGCAGGCCGCGCCACCCGCCGAGTGCGAGCCGAACTGCGCGCACCACCGACCGGTTCGCCTAAGCTGGGCGGCTCAAGCGCGTGTTCGAGATCGACATGGAGCGCTGCCCGAACTGCGGCGGCGAGCGCAAGATCATCGCGGCCATCCTGTGGGGTGAGCCCGGACGTAAACGGTCCTGAGGACCGTTTACGCCTGGCGAACGCCAGGGCCTCCGTGCCCTGGCAGCCGGTGATCGAGAAGATCCTTACGCACTTGGGTTTGCAGGCCCTGGCGCCGCCCCGCGCGCCCACCCGCGGCCAGGCGCTGCAAGCCGAGCCCGGACACAAACAGTCCGGTGGACTGTTTGTGCCTGGCGAGGGGTCGGGCCACTGGCCCGACGCGCCCTGCAAGGGGCCTG
>CAMCTC010000186.1 GCA_945878355.1 Bordetella parapertussis
GGCGACACCACCTTGCCAACGCCGGTCAGCCGTTTGCGCTTGGCCAAGCTCCAGGCCGATCACGGCCAAACCCAAGTGCTGGGCAGTCTGCTGCAAGCGGCCGAGTCGGGTTGGGCCGACGAAGCGGCGGTTCGCGCCTGGCTGCGCGAAATCGTGCCCGAGTACAACCCAGAGGCTGGTGCGCCATGATCCCAACATCACCCGCCAAGCCATGCGCCTGACACCCGATCAAGCCGAAGCCATCCGCAGCAGCATCCGCCTGCACCTGGGTGGGCAATCTCGGATTTGGCTGTTTGGTTCGCGCGTCGACGATCAACGCCGCGGCGGCGACGTCGATTTGTATGTAGAGCCTGAGTCGCCCCCCGCCTTGATGGACCGCCTGCGATGCAAAGTTGCGCTGGCCGATGCGCTAGACCTGAACGTCGACCTTGTCGTGCAGCAGCCAAGCCTCGACCTGCCGATCTACCGCATCGCTAGGCGTCATGGGGTGCTGCTATGACTGAAAACCTGCAAATCATCCAGACCAAACTGGTTCACCTGGAGAGGATGCAAGCCAATCTGCGCTATTCGGTCAGCCAGGTCGCCAAGATTCTCCCGTTGCAAGACTGGACCTTGTTGACGCCAGACCATCACGAATCCCTCGCGGCTTTCCGGGTGCGATTCAGTGAGTTTCAAGAGCATATCGGCAAGACCATGCGTGCTGTCGCCGTGGAAGAAGAACAAGACGTCGAGCGGTTTGGCGCAGTCCTCGCGTTCATGGAACGGCTTGAGGTGCTTGACACCGTGGCGCACTGGAAGGCTATCCGCGAACTGCACAATGCCGTCAACCACGACTACGCCGATGACAGCATTCGCTTGGCCGAATTCTTTGACTTGCTCATGGCAGAGGTGCCTGTGTTGTTCGGCTACCTCAGTCGACTCAAGGAGTTTTGTGCAAGAAACTACTGTATTTAACCCGGCAAGGTATGCGCCAAGACTACACAATGCAGCCGGTATCGGAGGCCAGACCGCCTACCAAAAAGGCCTCTTGTAGAAATGATAGAGCGGTTGCTAACGGCCTGATGATGCATTGCCAGCATGTTGCGTGCCGATGGGTTTAGATTAATGCAGGAAAGTGCAATTTTGTTGTTTCTGACCTGGCCTGCTGCTATTGAATAATCTGTGACAATGAACCCCGCTTCAAAACCCCTCGCGATGCAGGCCGCAGCCTTCAACCCACCCACAGCCTTGCAGGCCCAAGTAAAATTTCAGCAAGCAAGGGTATTGCATCAGCGCGGGCAATTGGACCAAGCGTTTCAGGCTTACCTGCAAGTCATTCAATTGCAGCCCAGAAATTTCGACGCGCTGCATTTGGCTGGAGTTCTTGCCCTGCAAATGGGCGACGCACAGCCCGCCGTCGACCTATTGACCAGGGCACTAAAAGTCGATCGCAACAATGCGGCGGCCTACAACAACAGAGGTACAGCTTACGCGCAACTCGCCGAATACAACTTTGCGCTGCTTAATTACAGCAAAGCAATATCCTTGAGTGAAAACTTCGGCGAAGCCTATAACAATCGTGGAAATGTACTGATCAGGGTTAATAGGCATAATGAAGCGTTGATTGATTTCGAGAAAGCCATAAAACTCAATCCATCTTCATTCGAGGCCTTCAACAACCGCGGCAACGTCTTGAGCGAGATGAGGCGGTACGGGGAAGCGCGCGCTAGTTTCGAGCGCGCAATCGAACTCAATCCGCAATCCTCAGACGCCCATTGGAACCTGGGCCAGTGCTGCCTGCGCATGGGCGATTTTGAGCTTGGCTGGCATCACAGTGAGTGGCGCTTAACGCATTCACGCCTATTGGGTTGGCGAGAAGACAACTACACCGGGCAACGTTGGTCGAATAGCAGTCAAGACATCCGCGGCAAGACAATTCTGCTGATTGCCGAACAAGGCCTTGGCGACACCCTCCAGTTCAGCCGATATGCCGCGCTTGTCCGCGACATGGGTGCCCAAGTTATTTTCGAAGTGCAGCCAACGCTGGCGCAGTTGTTGAAGCAGACGCATGGCGTCATGGTCGTAGCGCGAGGCACCGCCTTGCCTCCCTACGACCTGTATTGCCCTCTGCTGAGTTTGCCTATGGTCTTCAAGACCGATCTCGGCAGCATACCGGTACCCGAGAAAATAGTATTAAACGATAAGCAGCAAGTAGAACGTTGGGCTAAATTGCTTGGTGATCGCCGAAAGCCCAGAGTGGGTATCGCATGGGCTGGGAATATTTCGCATGCAGATGACTACAAACGCAGCATGTCGATCAAGACATTTTCTCATATATTGTGTGATGAGGTCGACTGGATTGGTTTGCATAAGGATATACCAGACAACGATAAGGCTGATCTTGCGGCAACCCGACAGATTGCGGATTTTTCCGATCAGCAACATGATTTTGGAGATTTGGCTGCGATTTGTGAGGCGGTTGATTTGGTGATCTCCGTAGACACCAGCATCGCCCATCTCGCTGCCGCCATTGGCAAGCCGGTTTGGTTGCTGCTTGCTCACAACGCTGATTGGCGTTGGATGAACGACAGGGCTGACAGCGCTTGGTATCCCGGTGTCACTTTGTACAGGCAGGATTTCCCCGGTGATTGGTCGGGCTTGCTTAGAAAAGTAAATATTGACTTGCAAGCCGAGTTCGGATGTTATTTGGGGTAATGAATTATTGATAGCTAAATGTGTAACTCACTCGAGTGACTCGTTAATACGCCAAGCTAGTGTTTGATGCGCCACAACAAGGTTTCAATGTTAGTAAACGGAAGTTTTGAATTCATGCTCAATCATTGGTGTCGCTTCTTACTATTGAAGTCGGAGATGAAGATAGGCATGAGCTCGTATTTTGAGTCGATATTTTTCATGACCGAGATCGCCAGAAAGCCCTCTCACCGCTCATCAATATGTTTCTGAGGGCAGGCGCACTTTCACTTGCCTTGCTGCTTGCAAGCCGATTGCTCGGCTTGCTACGAGAAAGCGCGCTGGCCGCCGCCTTCGGCACCACCGGATTGGGCGATGTTGCCGTGCTGATGCTGACGCTGCCTGACTGGCTGGCCGGCTTGTTGGTCAGCGGCGCATTTGCCTATGTGCTGCTGCCGCATTGGGCTCGGCAGAACGCCTTAGGGCTAAGCCCAGCGAAAAGCCAGCGTGCCGTGGCGCTCTGGCTGGTGCCTTCTAGCGTGGTGGTAGCTGTTGTCATTTGGCTGTTTCAAGACTGGGTGGTGGCGAGGTTGGCATCGGGCTTGAGTCCAACGCTGCGGGCCAGCGCCGCGCGTGGCATTGAATGGAGTGCTCTTGCCTTGCCTTCAGCTTTGTTGGCTGCGTTGTGGACCACTCGACTGCAGCATGAAAGCGACTTTCTTGGCCTGTACAGCGCCAATTTGATGGTCAACGGCGTGCTGGTGGCCGTGCTTTGGCTAATTTCAAGCGGCCTTATGACACAAGGACCGGGCGAGCCGTTGGGCGTGATCGTGGTTCTAGGCGGTGGTTTGGTTGCGGCGATGGTTCTGCGGCTCTCATGGCTGCAATGGCGATTGCGGAGGCTAGCTGCGCCTCTTATCACACCGACGCACTTAGTTGATCAGATATCTCCGCCCATGCCGCGCACCGGCCTGTGGGTGTGGGCGACCCTGGCCTCGGGCTTCCCTCTGGTTCTGCCATTCGCAGCGCGCTCTGCGGCGTCGCAGGGAGGTGAGGGTGAGTTGGCAACCTTCAACTACGCATGGAAGTTGGTGGAGTTACCGCTGGTGCTAGCAATTCAACTGGTGGCAACGCTTTCGTTTCCAGCGATTGCGAAAGCATTTGCCGACGATGCCATCGTCGGTGTGAAAGACGGCAAGCGCACGGATGTGCACATGGCGTCTGCCGCTCGGTCGGCTTTTGTACTGGCATGGACTCTGGCATGCGCCGCGGCCGCCTGCCTGCTCGCCTCGGCGCCCGCTATCGGCCAAATGCTGTTTGGATGGGGGCGCATGAGCCCTGAGGCACTGGCGCGCGTTGCATCTTGGGGTGCAGTCGGTGCCTGGGGGCTGCTGCCGCAGGCCTTGATCGCTGTGTCGATGACCGTGCTGGCGACCCAGGGCCGCATGCAGGTTGCAGTGGTTGCGTATGCGCTAGCGATCTCAGTAGGGATTCTTGCCGGCTACCAAGTGTCTAGCGACGGAGCCACATTGATGCGATGGATGAACTTGGTTTTCGCACTGGTCGCTGTCTTGAGCTTGGCCGCGCTCGGCCCGCACGCGGTGGGATGGGTGCCATGGCGTAGCATGGCTGTCACCGGTTCTGCGCTGTTCGCTGTAGTATTGGTGTTGGACAGCGGGCTGATCCCATTTTCCAGGCTTGGCACGGCTGGTGGCTTTGCCTCAGGCTTGGCCGCTGTCGCCGCAGTGATCGCCGCAGCATGTCTGGCCGGCCGAGACTTCAAGCAAGCGCTCCAGCGATAACATTTAACAATGAGCTCTCGCCAGAAAAGCTTGATGAATTTTGTTAAAGCACCAAGTACAGCTTAAAAAAGACAATGGCGAAACACCCAACACCGGCTAGCCACGACAGCGCGCCGACACTTTTCTTATCCGTCGTGATCCCGGTTTACAACTCGGCAGCCACGCTGCCTGAATTGATGCAACGGCTTACAACGGTGCTCGCGCCCATCACACAGCATTACGAGATCATTTTGGTGGACGACGGTAGCCGTGATGACTCTTGGACGGTTATGCAAACCTTGCGCACGCACTACGCCGACCACCTTGTCGCCGTGCAACTGATGCGTAACTATGGGCAGCACAACGCCTTGATGTGTGGGCTGGCCACGGCGTGTGGTGAATACGTGGTGACCATGGACGACGACCTGCAAAACCCGCCCGAAGAAATCCCAAAGTTGCTTGCGCATATCAAACAGCATGCGCTTGACCTTGTCTATGGCTGTCCCAGTGAGCGCAATCATGCGGCTTGGAGAAACGTCGGTTCACGCTTGGTTATCTATTTTTATCGTACTATTTTTCGCAATCCCGTCACCCCCACGCCCTTTCGTATCATGCGGCACCAGTTGGCAAAAAGTGTCATGTTCTATGACCTCAACTTTACTTATCTGGATGGTCTGCTGGCCTGGTGTACCAGCCGGATCGGTGGGGTGGAAGTAGCACATCATCCGCGGGTACAGGGCGACTCTGGTTATTCAATCGGTAAATTACTGTTGATGGCACTAAACCTCTATACTAACTTTTCGCTGATTCCTCTGCAAATTGTGAGCGTTTTGGGGTTTGTGACGGCACTGTCCGGCTTTGGTGTTGGTTTATTTTATTTGATTCAATTTTTAACATCCAACATAGCAGTGCCCGGCTTCGCCTCCACGATCATCGCTATTTTGATATTGGGTGGGGCGCAATTATTGGCGCTGGGTGCCATCGGTGAATATCTGGGCCGCTTGCATTTGAACGTCAATCGAAAGCCGCAGTATGTAATCAGACATCAGCTTATCAATTCAATATCGGTGTTACTAAGAAATAAATGAAATTAGTTCACTTATCGAGTGAATTCTAGTATAATTGGCCATATGAGCCTCGAAAATTCTTCAAAACCTGTTTTTACATCACGCCGCATGGAGCAGCAATTGCAGCGAATGCAGGGCGTCAAAATGGTACGGGCAGGCATTCCGGCGCGCGTTGTGGCTGAGCAATTCTCCGTGTCCGCGCGGGTTGTTTTTAAATGGGTCGCAGCGTTTTCCGAGGGTGGCCAAAATGCCCTGCTTGCCAAGGAAGGCGCCGGCCGACCGCCCAAAGTCACTGCTGAGCAACTGCAGTGGATCGCCGATACCGTGCGCGATCAAACCCCCGATCAACTTAGATTCGAGTTCGGCTTGTGGACGCTTCGCATCATCGGCCAACTTATTGAACGCCAGTTCAACATGACGTTGAGCTTGCCGACGCTGGGCAAGGTGATGAAGCGGCTGGGCTTCACGCCCCAACGCCCGCTGTACCGCGCTTACGACCAGGACGCTAGCCTTGTGCAGCGTTGGCACACTGATGAGTTCCCAAGACTCCAGGCGCGCGCCAGGGCCCGGGGAGCATTGATCATGCTCGCCGACGAAGCAGGGATGCGAAGCGACTACCACGCCGGCACCACTTGGGGTCCTAGAGGCCGCACCCCTGTGGTCCGTGCCACCGGCCAACGCGTGTCTGTGCAGATGCTGTCGGCCATCGGCACCAATGGCCAACTGCAGTTCATGATCCATGACGGGCGCGGCAACGCCGAAGTATTTTGCGGCTTCCTCAGGCAGTTGATGCTCGGCGCAA
>CAMCTC010000187.1 GCA_945878355.1 Bordetella parapertussis
TCGATGACGGCTGAACACAGTGCGATGCTGAAGGCGCTGCAGGTCAAGACACCAGATAAAACCGAGCAGATCAGCCTCTTGTAGGGGCACGTTTTAACTTCCAGGCCAATGAAATCAGCCACTTACGTCTGCAACTGTCGAACTCGGGGGCGCGGCTGTGTTGGAGGTCAACAGCGCTGGCCCTGGATCGGCATGGTCCGGCACTGTGCGTGTGCCCTCTCGAATCCTCCAGGACGCCGTCATGATGTCGCCTCGCCAGTGCATTGGTCGTCGCCGTTCTGTGTGCCGGCGCATCAGCCCAGAGCAACACCGCAGCGCCAGCTCAGAAATGGCCTGTCAAGCCGATCAAGTGGATCGTGCCGTACCCGCCCGGTGGCATCACCGGCAACGCCACCCGCATGGTGTTGCAACAGATGCAGGAGCAGACCGGTCGGGCCATCGTGGTCGAGAACAAGCCTGGTGCGAACTCGCTGCTCGGTGCCGACATGGTGGCCAAATCAGCGCCCGATGGATACACCTTTCTGACGGTGATTGCCGCCCATGCCGCCAACGCCACGCTCTATACCGGGCGCATTCCTCACGACCCGGTCAAGAGCTTTGCACCCGTCTCGCTGGTAGGCATCGCCCCGCTGATCATGACTGCCAACAACCCTTTTGCAGCCAAGGATGTCAAGGACTTGGTCAGCTATGCCAAGGCCAACCCCGACAAGGTGACGTTCGGGTCGTTCGGGTCGTCGGGCATCGGCGCAGCGGCGCACCTGACCACCGAGTTGTTCAAGCAGACGACCGGCGTCAACATGACGCATGTGCCGTACAAAGGCACCGCGCCAGCGGTTCAAGACCTGATGGGCGGCAGCATTCAAATCCTGGTCGACACCCCAGCGCACTGATGCCGCTGGTGCGCGGCGGCAAGATCCGGGCGCTGGGCATGTTCTCGGCCAAGCGCCTGCCCAGCATTCCCGAGGTGCCAACGCTGGCCGAAGCGGGCGGGCCAGCGCTCGAGGCCTCGACCTGGGTGATGTTCCTGGCACCCGCCGGCGTGCCGCGCGACATGGTCAACCGCCTGCCCGCCGAGACCGCCAAGGTCTTGGCATCGCCCGAGCTGAAAGCCAAGTTCGAGTCTCTGGGCATCGAGCCGGTGGGCAATTCTCCCGAGTAGACGGCGCACTTACTGGACGACGAAATCGCCAAATGGGCCAAGGTGATTACCGGGGTATTCGATTGCGGCCAGCTCCATCGGCGATTCAGCTTGAGCAGTCACCCCGCTTGCCTCGGCGGCGCAGCGGATGCAGCAGGCGGTCAGGGTGGGCAAGCGAACTCTGCGCAGTCGCGCAGGGAGGACGATGCCTCCTGTTTGGCAGGCGCTAAACGTCGCTGTCCAGTAGCGTCTTTGCTCGGGTCCGCTTGGGGCGGATATCGGAGGAGATTGGTTGCGGGGGCGTGTCAGGACCTCATCAAGCTTGGCAGCCACGTGATGATGCCTGGGAAAACCATGCACAGGGCGAGCCCCAGAAGCATCAGCAGCACGAACGGAGTTTGCGATTTGTAGATGTCCATCATGTTGATGCCTGGCGGCACGACCGCCTTCATGTAGAACAGATTGAACCCGAACGGCGGCGTGAGATAAGCCAGTTCCATATTGATAACGAAGAGGATTGCGAACCAAAGCGGGTCGAAGCCGAGCGAGACCACGATCGGGAAGAAGATGGGCGCCGAGAGCAGCACAATACCTGTCGGATCGAAAAACATGCCCAGCACGAAGAGGATGAGTTGCATGGTGATGATCACCATCCAGGGATCACCTACGCCCTTGATCAGAGTGCCGACGAGCGAGGAGGCGCCGGTCACGGCATACAAAGCCGTAAAGGCCGAGGCAGCGAACACAATCCAGATGACCATCGAGCTGAGTTTCAGCGTGATGAACAGTGCTGAGGTGAAGCTCTCCCGATTGAACGTCCGCTTGATCATTGCGCTGAGAATCGCGCCAAGGGCGCCGATGGCTGACGCCTCGCTCGGCGTCGCTATGCCGAAGAACATCGAACCCATAACGGCGAAGATCAGACCCACGGGCAGCACCAATGCCCTCGCCAGCTTGATCCTCTCTCTCGGCGGAAGCCGTTCGGCCTCCGGCACGCTGGGTCCAAGATCCTTCTGGAAATAGCAGCGGATCAGGACGTACGCAATGAACAACCCGCTCAACATCAGCCCGGGCAGAACGCCCGCTATGAACATCTCGCCGATCGAGACCCGTGAGGTGAGCGCGAGGATGATCATCAGCACGCTCGGGGGAATGAGGATCCCAAGCGAGCCGCCTGCCGAGATGCAACCGATGGCAATTTTCTTGTGATAACCCCGCTTGAGCATGGACGGCAGGGCGATGAGGCCCATCGACGTGGTGGCCGCACCACTGATGCCGACCATGGCCGCAAACATTGTGCAGATGAGCACCGTGCCGGCGGCGAGCCCCCCACGAAGTCCGCCCAACCAGTGGTACATCAGTTCGTACATGTCTTCGGCGATGCCACATCGTTGCAGCATAGCGCCCATAAAAATGAACATGGGCACGGCCACGAGCATGAACATGTCCATGGCCATGTACGTTCGATTGGCGAGCACGGGGAGCGCTTGCGGCCCCCACAGCAGCAGGATAAAGACCGTCGCGACGCCGCCGATCGCGAACACCAGCGGCAAGCCCAGCATAATCACAAAAACGAGGCTACCAAACAGGAGCACGGTAAGCCATTCAGGGCCAAGGGCGGACATCGGTTACTCCACAGGGATCATTCAGGGCTGCATCGGCTTGGCCGCGCAGCTTCTAGAGGTTGTCTAGGCGAGCGGTATCGGTTCCGGGGATCACCACCCGGATCGGAAAGACTTCCTCTCCGGTGATCGCGGTCGCAATGTCGCGGATGAGCTTGGCCACGACCGACATCAGCAAGAGAAAGCAGCCGACTGGCAGCGTCGTCCGAAGCGGGTAGTAGATAGGCTTCCAGTGCGACATGGTGGTCTCGCCGATCTCCCACGAGTTGATCGTGATTTTCAGCGAGACCCAGAAAAGAACCCCGAGAAAGAGAAAAGAGAAGGCGCTGGTGATGACGTCGAGGATCGCTCGGCCTCTGGGAGAAAACCGGCCCCAGAAAATATCGACATTGACGTGCCCGCCCGTCAGGTGCGTGTAGGCTCCGCCCAGCACGATAAAGGCGCCGAATACGAACAACGAGATCTCATAAGCCCAATGCGACGGGCTATTGAACACGTAGCGCATCATGATCTCCCAGATCATGATGCCGAGCATCGGGACTATCATAAATGCGACTATCCACCCGAACTTGGCGTTAAGCCAATCGGTGAAGCGCAGGTAGACCTCTATTGCTTTCACTTCTCTACCCAAGGTTAGCCGGCTATCCCGACGAACAAGCATCCGCTTGTCCGCCGACAAATGCGCAACATGTCAACAGTCAATGTTCACTCACCTTGACCTGTGGCTGGCCAACGCGATACGCCTGTGCCGCGTATCGTGTCACTGCAGATCATGGTGGACACCGGAAGACGTCTGGCCTTCCTCAGGTCGGGAGGCGCTTCGGACCGTAGTAGTCTTTATGGAGCTGGCGGGCCTTCGTATAGACTTCGATCAGCTTGTCGATGTATTTGTCCTTGCCCTTCTTACTGACAAACTGATTCCAGCACCACTCGGCGGCCTTTACCAGCTCCTGATCCGGCATAAGATGAGTTTTCATGCCGCCGTCAGAGAGCTTCTTGCGACCAGCTACGTCAGTCGTGATGGTCAGGGCGGCAAGCTCGGTGTTCATCGTGCGCGAGGCGGTAATCATGATCTCCTGCAGGTCCGGCGGCATCTCGTTGAAGGTCTTCAAGTTCATGATGACCTCCACGATGTCGTACGGAACGACAGAGGGGTTGAGGTAGTGCTTGCAGACCTCGTGCAGCTTCATGCCTGCCCAGGCGTCCGGTGAGCCGAAAGCCGCAGCGTCGATGAGCTTGGTCTGAATGGCGGTATAGACCTCGCCACCCGGGACTGTGACGATCGACGCACCGTTGTGCACCAACCAATCGGCCCAGATGCCGAACGCGCGCACCTTCATGCCCTTGAAATCGGCGTACTTGGAAACCGGGCGCGTGGATACCATCGATCCCCACTCGTCCGAGATCATGTACGTCAGATGCGCAACGTTGTGTGGCTTGTAGGCTTCTTGCCACATCTCCTTGATGCCCATGAAGTGATAGATGTCCTCGTAGAACTCGAGACTCGTGACCGGGAAGAAGGGCACTGCCCACAAGAATTCGCAGACGGGTACGATGCCCCGGTGGTAAATCGGGGCGGTGACCGCGATATCGGCCACCCCGGAGCCCACACCGCGGAAGGTCTCGCCGATGCCAAGCAGCACCTCCGCGTTGAAGTTCGTCACCTCGATACGACCGCCAGACAACTTCTTGACGCGCTCGACGAAGAGCTGGGTAGCGCGGTCTTGAGAGGCAATGCCTATGCCCGTCCAGTTGCTCTGAAGCTTGAGCTTCCACGTCTTGTTCTGGGCCTTGGCATTCGTCGACATGCCGATCGTGGCCGCCCCAGCTGCACCCGCGACGGCAGACTTGAGGTAACCGCGCCGGTTCAACGCCTCCTTCGAGCTGACCGCTTCATCTCCGCTTGACGCAGCACGAACGAAATCCTTCGAATCCTTATCAGACATTTTGGTCCTCCTAGTGGGTGCTTTTCATTTTGGCCGGTTTGGCCATTTGGGATATCAGGGATAACCCGCCGGTTTGGCTTTTTGGGATATCAGGGATAACCCGCTGGATACGCCCAAGAAGAACCAATCGGCGCACATCCACCGAACTTAAGCGATGTGAGTTAGAATACGCCATAAGTTGTTGATTTATTTGTAATTTTACTCAAAATGTCTCTTGACAAGGTGGAAAATATGGCGGTGAAAATTACTGTGAATTCATACAGTATTTAACACTGGAACTGTCCGAGCGAATTGCCTCGGATGAATTCGCGCAGATTGCGCGCCACCCTGACCACCCCAAAGCGTTCACACGCAAGCGCAAGCTGCCGCTGCCGGCGTTGATCGGCGCGCTGATGTCGATGCGCAACCAATCGCAGCAGGCGATGCTAGACGGCTTCTTCGCCTCGGTCTGCGGCAGTCCCGACTTGATTCGAGAGGTCTCTGACCGAGCTTTCGCCGAGGCGCGTGAGCACCTGCATCTGCCAGCACTGAACTCGCTCAACGATCTCGTGGTTCGTCGCGCCGATGAGGCCGGCCTGATCTCTCGCTGATGCGGGCTGCGCGTGGTGGCCGACGATGCGTCTGTATTGATGCCTGCCGTTCGGCCTTGCCACCTCAAGCGCTCGGCGGCCGCACCCGATCAACGCTTGTTTGTGCTGTACCTGCCGGGGCCGGAACTGACCCTGCATGCCAGCGTGCAAAGCGCCAGCGTGGGCGAGCGCAGCATGCTCATGGAGGCGCTCGACCAACTCGGTCCCGACGACGTGCTGGTGCTCGACCGTGGTTATCCGGCGGCCTGGTTGGTGGCCTTGCTCAGTGCCCGAGGCATCCGCTTCGTCATGCGCTGCGACAACGACAACGACAGCGGCTGGGGCGCCGCCAAAGCCTTTCGTCGCTCGGGCGCGCTGGACAGCACGGTGCTGCTGAACCCGCCAAGCGCCGACGACGTGCGCGATTGGGATTGCCCCGCTCAAGCGCCCTCGTTGCGCCTGGTGCGCCAAATCGCGACCAACGGCCAGATCCGCTTGCTCGCCACCAACATCGATGCCGAGAACAGGTTTTTCAAACGCCCTTTTCCTTCCCCATGGCGCCCCGAACACGGCCCTCGACGGCCCTCGACGCGTGTGAATCGGTCTTTGAAGGTGTCTTTGAAGGTGGCTGAGAACTGCTGAGCTTTGGCAGCGCCGCCCCAAACCGTCGTTCTCGGGCGCCGTCTTGAGGTTATCGCTTGTCACTTGGCCGCTTCCATTGGTCCCGCAAACTCTCGGACGCAGCCGACTCCAGCAACCCCGGTCGCCAGGTCGTCTGAACGGTCACGGTTGGGCAGCGTCAGGCCCCTTGCAGGCCCCGTGCAGGCCCCTTGCAGGCCCCTTGCAGGGCGCGTCGGGCCAGTGGCCCGACCCCTCGCCAGGCACAAACAGTCCACCGGACTGTTTGTGTCCGGGCTCGGCTTGCAGCGCCTGGCCGCGGGTGGGCGCGCGGGGCGGCGCCAGGGCCTGCAAACCCAAGTGC
>CAMCTC010000188.1 GCA_945878355.1 Bordetella parapertussis
GGGTTGGATGAACTGAGGGTCGCAATCAAAGCCGTGCCCGTGAAAGTCGTCGACAGCATCTCACCGCAGACTTGGGGTGAGGAAAGCTGTCGAGTCGTGAGCACCGCTGGTTTTTATCCGGAAGGTCACACCTTGCCGGCCAGCTACCAGGCGCAGTGGTCAAACACAGTCCCTGCGCAGTTGGCCTTAGCTGGCCGACGCCTCACCGTGCTGCTGGAGTCTGCGCTGACCAGCAAAGGTGCGGCGAGGTAGGGTGGGTAGCGCTCTTTGGTTGGGTTCAGCGCTACATGCACGCACGTGCTAGCGCAAACGTTTGCGGGTGCAGCGCGCCCCCGCACTGGCAACCATCGCGCTCAAGGTCGCTGAGGGAGATCTTCTACCGTCCCTCGCCCAGCTTGATCAAATCGCGCGCCAGGGACATCGGCATTCGTGCTCGTGCTCAGGTCATCGGTCGCACCAGAGAGCCAGGCCTCTATACCAAGCTCCTTCGCAATTGCCCGCGCACTTTGCCCAGAGGCACCTACGGCATCAGCGTCCGCGCCTTTCGCAAGCAGTGCGGCTACGGCCTTGGCATCCTTTCTGCGCAGCGCGTTTGGAAGCCTCGCAGTCAACTGAAGACTCTTCTGGCTACGATCTTCTTCCAATCGCGCCCGTTCTTGTCCGGCCGTCGCCCGTTTCCGAGCAGCCCTTGACTCTTCCTTTTCCTTCAACTCCGCCAGGCTTCTTGCTCCGTAGTTATCCGTACCGTATGGGCAATAGTCGTTGACCGTGTTGGACAGGACCCACTCAGCGAGATCGTCTCTGTCCTTCTCACCCACCCGCGCTGAGTAGATTCGGAAGACATTCGCGACCGGGGGAACGCTACCGAACCCGCGCCCGTAAGTCTTCTCAAAGTAGGTCAGGCCCTTGATCAGATCGGCGATCTGGGCGGCATCCCAATCTTCGACGACGCAATCCCATTTCTTCCAAAGGACTCCGAAGTCCCATGCGTTAGGGCGTTTCGACTCCGGAATGACAGAGTAATCCTCAGTGCGACCAAGCTTCACCAGCAACGGCACAAGATTAATGATTCTATGCTCCATCGGATCGGGTTCGGCGCGCGTCAAGGGGGTTGTCGCCTCTGTCATGCAGCCAACGGCTGTTTATCTTTGCTCTTCAGATGCGCCTCAACGACCGAGTCGCGCTCCGGATTGAGGGTGACTGCGCCGACAGGCGACCAGTCGCGTGTGCTGCCTGACCAGCGCGCTGGATTGCGTTCGCGGGCCTCTTGGTACAGCGCGTGACGGGCGGCCAGGATGGCCACGTCACGCCCGTCATGGCGCTCTGCCGGACTGACGTAGCGGATGCCGCTGTGGTGGTGCTCAACGTTGTACCAGCGCACGAATTCGGTGGCCCAGGCTCGTGCATCGTCCAGGGTGGCGAAGCCTTTGGCAGGGAACTCCGGGCGGTACTTGGCGGTGCGGAACAGTGACTCGGCGTAGGCGTTGTCGTCGCTGACCCGGGGGCGCGAGTACGAGGGCTTGATGCCTAGCCAGTACAGCATCGACAGCACCGTGGTGGCCTTCAGCGTGGAGCCGTTGTCGCCGTGCAGTACCGGCTTGGCGGGCATGCTTGCGATGCCCTCGGCCAGCGCCGTGCGGCGCACCAGGTGGGCGGCGTGATCGGAGTCGTCGGTGGCGTGCACCTCCCAGCCGACGATCTTGCGGCTGTACAGGTCCAGGATCAGGTACAGATAGAACCACTGCCCGAGCACCTGCGTGGGTAGGTAGGTCATGTCCCAGCACCAGACCTGACGCGGCGCGCTGGCGATGTGGGTGGTTGGCGGGCGCACCTTCCTGGGCGCCTTGGCACGGCCACGATGCACGTTCTGCCCATGCTCGCGCAGCACACGGGCGAAGCTGGACTCGCTGGCGAGGTACACGCCCTCGTCGGCCAGCTTGGGCACGATGCGCGCCGGCGGCACGTCGGCGAATCGCGGCTCGTTGGCCACGGCCAGCAGCTGCGCACGCTCGGCCGGGCTCAGCGCGTGCGCAGGTACTGGGCGCAGCGCCCCGGGCCTGCCATCGCCCGCCGTGAGGCCTTCGCAGGCCTTCCAGCGCTGCAGGGTGCGCAAGTCGATGCCGGCGATCTCGCAGGCCAGGTGCAAGCGGGCACCGGCGGCGTGCGCGGTGTGGATGCCCAGAGCAAGGGTTGTGCGATCTCCGAGGCTGATCATTCGGCCTCGCCCATGTTGAAGATCGCCCCGACTTTTTTTGACAGCACCAGCAAGGCAGCGGTCTCGGCCAGCGCGCGGTCCTTGCGCAAGAGCTCACGCTCGAGCTCCTTGATGCGCCGTCGGGCCTGCTGGGTCTGCAGCGGGCTGGCTCGGGCCTGGCCGGGCTCGGCCAAGGCCTGGGTGGCGCTTTGCTGCCAGGCCGCGAGCTGCTGCGCGTAGGTGCCGTGCGCGCGGCACCAGGCGCTCTTGCCGGCCTCGTCCATGGAGGCGGTGGTCAGCACGGCATCGAAGCGGGCTGCGGCCGTCCAAACCTGTTCGCGCGCCGGCTTGGCCAGCGCTTCACTGCGCCAGCGCTCCAGCGTCGAAACGCCGATGCCGACCTCCTGCGCGACGGCGTCCAGCGCCGCACTCTCGGGCGGCAGCAACCGTGCCACTGCTCTGTTCTTGAATGTCTGTCCGTAACGTGCCAATGTGTTCTCTCATCAACGCCCCCTGTGGTTGAACAGGGTCAAGACCTGGGCGAAATCGCCGCGGCACCAGGCTGTCGACTTGTGGACGATGCGCTCACGCGCACCGGCCGGCTTGCCGTGGACAACGCTACGCGTTGACCACCGCACCGACCTTCGACCACAACCCCACAGCCTCCCACCACTACCTTTGAGACTGAACCCTCAGATACAAGGCCTATCGGGGCGACAACCATTCTGACGCAGGGGGGGGTTGCAGGGGCTGCTTCATGCCAGCTTTCCTTCTGCCAAGGACTTGTTGCTCGCGTACTCAGAAGTCGGCTGGTAGCACCCGGTTTCAGCCTCTCCCAACCGAGGCGCGAGACATTCCGAAAGCCATACGTAGTCCCGCCCAATCTCTGTCCAGCTTCCGCTATCTGGCACCAATGTGTCGGCACGATCTCCCCAACAGAAGATCACATGTGCGCCGAGATCGACCAAGCGCCGCATTTCCCCGGCCAGGAACTGGACGTCGCCCACGCCGAAGCGATCGACGTTGTAGGACTGCTGATCGACCTGGTCGTCGCCGTACAGGTACGGCGGATCGAGAAAGACAAGGTCGCCGGCCACAACGCGATCGAGTGCACATCGGAAGTCACGTCGTTGGACGGTCGCCTCCTGCAGGAGCGCCGCCGAACGAACGACATCGTGATGCCGTGCGCGAAAGGCCTCTGCCCCCTTTCTTCGGGACATGGAGACCTGACCCTCACGCGTCTCGTACCAGATTGAATGGAACGACTGAGCCAATAGGTAGATCGTGTCGGCCCCGACCTGGCAATCGACCACGTCCTCGGTAGGTCGGGAATTCAGGCGCCCGAGTACCGCAAAAAAGTGAACGTCCGAGTCCAGGAGCGCGTGCATCCGAAGGCCCGCCACCAAATCGTGTGGTTGATCCTGTGTGGCCCGGAAGACGTTCACCAAGCGATGGTTGACGTCCGACAACAGGCTCTTGGAGATCAACCCTGCGGATGCCAACCCGAGAAAGGCTGCGCCGCTACCAAGGAACGGCTCGTGATAGGTCCCGAACGTCGGAAGATCAAGCCCACAAAGGGCCTTGGCGACGCGCGCCTTGCTGCCAGCCCAATTGAAGAGCGCTGGGGCGCGTCGGCTCGTCATAACCAAACGTGCTTCTGCTTCAACTCGGCGGAATGACTCGGCATAACCATGGTGACGTAAGCGAGATAGCCCCGCGCGACCGAGAGAGCGCATCCTTACCGATTGCGCGAGAGACCGCCTCCATTCCGTCCATTTCACAGCGATGCAGAAAAGCACGCAGTCGCCGCAGATCGCGGCGGGAAAGACGAATCACGTCGCCGACCAGTAGCCCTGTCACGACCTGCCGACTCGGTGCCCGCATCACTGCGGTCTTAGCCTCATTGATTCGGAACCCTTCATCGCCGACGATCTTTTCGATGGCCTTAAGCAACCGGCCAACATCGGCGTTCTCGTCCCGGCAGGAGAACGTCAGGTCGTCTGCATACCTGGTGTAGGTCCATGTGGTGTCCAGCGCCCTGCACAGGCCTGCAAGGCGCCCGTCTAGTGGAGTCGCGATCAGGTTGGCCAAAGCGGGTGACGTACACGCCCCTTGCGGCAGTCCGCGCTCGCCCATGGCGATGAACTTACTAGCACCGTCGAGGGTCAATTTCACTCGAGGGGCATCGGTACTGATGAGCGCCAGGATCGTGGCGATCCCAGGGTTGAACCCGATGTACTCGAAGTAGCCCCTAATACGCGTAAAGCCAATCGAAGGGAAGAAGTCTTTCAGGTCGAGTTTTACAACTATGGCTGAGTTGAGGTGCGGTGAAGCGTTGTCGACAATGGAAACTCCGGGCCGGAATGCCATCGCATAGCGGGACGGCACCAGCAGATCCAAAATATTCTTGGCGATCCAAGATTGAGCAACACGCAGCTTTGGCTTTGGTGAGGAGATCAGACGGCGTCCGCCCGATTTCTTGGGAATCTCGAAGCGGGTGTAGTGGTCCACAGTTGTGGCAGCCCGTTCGTAGCTGAGCCAGAGCACCTCGCCGGGGTCAAGTTGCATCGACTCAGCCAACTGTTCCAGGTTCTCTGGTGCTGGCAGACCCCTGGCAGCAAGTTCGGCTGGGTTGCCTCCCTCAAAGCTAAGGTGTGCCGATACGCCATGCCCCAGGAAGCGTGGAGTCTTGCGCTTCTCCTGAGCGAGTTCCTGCTGGCGTCGTGCGTGCTCCTCGTAAGCGTCTGGGCGCAGCATCTTGATGGGAGGCTGAGCGGCGAGCACCATGACGCCCATGGGAATTGCGAGGGACCTACTGCGCTGGCCGGAGCTGACCGGCACCGCGCATCGGCCGTTGTTCACGCGCCCGCGAGCAGCGCGCTGGCGATGCGCTCGGATGGCGAGCCAGCCAGCCGCCGCGGCACCACATCGCAGCGCCTGGCTGGCTAGGCGGTTGTCAGCCCGCGATGGCGGGCTTCCAGAGATGCGGGAGCAACTCGTCGAGTTTGCTGTTGAGCTGAGTCGGCAAACGCGTGAGCACGTCCTTGAGGTAGACCCACGGTTCAATCTTGTTGAGCTTGGCCGACTGCAACAGACTCATGATCATCGCAGCGCGCTCGCCAGCGAGCTCGCTGCCCACGAAGAGCCAATTTTTTCGATTATGTTCATAAGAACATAATCGAAATAATGCGAATCGCTCGTTAATGCGAAGGCAGCGTCATGTCTTGACACGACGGCCCTGTGCACGAGGATGCGGCAGTGTTGTTGCCACTTCACATAATCACAGCGACTGTAGGAACTGCATCAGGGCCTTGGGTGGGCGGTATCGCGCTGGCTTGATCTCGGGCGGCTTGAGTCTCGCCAAGGTGCGTTCCTTCATCGCGAGGTCAGCTTCGACGTACATGTGGGTCGTCGATGGGCTCTCGTGGCCGAGCCACAGCGCGATGTCACACGGATCTGCCCCTGACTGAAGCAGAGCCATCGCGGTCGAGTGGCGAACGATGTGAGGTGTCACTGCCATCTTAGCCAGATCGGGGTACTTGGTCGTCGCCGCCTCGACCGCGAGCTTTAGGCGCTGAGCAACGTTCGCTCGCGTCATCGGCTTGCCGTCGCGACGTGGTAGCAGCGGTGCGTCGGCTTGCAGGTGTGGATTCAGGTGGAGCCAATCGCGTACTTCCTTGGCGGCGGTCTTCCATACAGGCAACGAGCGCTGCTTGCGCCCCTTGCCATGCAGATGCACGCTCGACGTCGGGCCCAGCACAACGTCGGCGACCCGAACGCCAATGATCTCCGACACTCGGGCACCCGTGTTGAACATCAGAGTCAGCAGCAGCCGGTCGCGTTGACCAACCCAGGTGTCGGTTGGAACGTCGATCACCGCGAGCATTTGTTCTTGAGGCACGAAGCCCACCATCTTGCGGTCAAAACGCTTCATCGGCACGGCCAAGGCCTGCTCGATGACGCGCAGGTTCGCAAGGTCTCGTCGCGCGGCGAACTTCAGGAACGATCGCACTGCGGCAAGGCGGATGTTGCGACTGCGCGCCGAGTTGTGCCGCTC
>CAMCTC010000189.1 GCA_945878355.1 Bordetella parapertussis
TCTCGACCATGCCATCGGCCTGGACGCCGACGACAACGGCGAGATCACCTGGGGTGAACTGCGCGCCAGCCACCCCGAGATCGCTGCCTACGCGCTGGCGCGGCTGCAAGTGGCTGGCGACGACCAGGCTTGCGCGCTGAGTACCGGCGAGCAGTTGGTCGACCAGCACAGCGACGGCGCCTACGCCGTGCTGCGCTTTACCGTCGCCTGCGCGCAGCCGCCGACCGTACTGCGGATCGGCTACCGCTTGTTCGCCGACACCGACCCGCAGCACCGTGGTCTGCTGAGGCTTGAAACTGTTGGGGCCTCTCGCAGCGCCATCTTCTCGCCCGAAGCGTCTCAGCAAAGCTTTGCCCTGGCGACGCCGGGGCGCTGGGCCCAATTCGTCGCCTATGCGCGCGACGGCGTCTGGCACATCTGGATTGGCTACGACCACATCTTGTTCCTGCTGTCGCTGCTGTTGCCGGCGGTTGGCGCCTGGCGGGCGCGGCACTGGCAGGCAGTGGCGAGCTTTCGCGAGGCCTCTGTCGACGTGGTCAAGATCGTCAGCGCCTTCACGCTGGCGCATTCGATCACGCTGAGCCTGGCCACGCTGGGCTGGGTGGCGCTGCCCTCGCGCTGGGTCGAATCGGCGATCGCTGCATCGGTGGTGCTGGCCGCGCTGAACAACTTGTTCCCGCTGGTCCATGGCCGGCGCTGGGCCGTGGCCTTCGCGTTCGGATTGGTGCACGGCTTCGGCTTCGCCAGCGTGCTGGCCGACCTGGGCCTGAGCCAGTCCACGCTGGTGCTGGCGCTGGTGGGCTTCAACCTCGGGGTCGAAGCCGGCCAGTTGGCGATCGTCGCGGCCTTTCTGCCGCTGGCTTTCGCACTTCGCCACGGCCGCATCTACCGCTGGGGCTTGTTCGGCGCCGGCTCAGCGCTGATCGCGCTGCTGGCTTCGGTGTGGTTGGCCGAGCGCGCCCTCGATCTGCGGCTGTTCTGATCTGACGCCAGAAAATCCGGTCAGGCTCAGCGCGACAGCGCCAGCCGCAGCCCGAAACCCAGCAACAGCGTACCGGCAACCCGGTTGAGCCAGCGCACCACGCGCGGGTTGGCGCGCAGCCGGTCGGCAAAGTGCCGGGTCAGCGCCACCACCAGCGCACCGTACAGGAAAGTCAGCGCAGCGATGGTGCCAGCCATGAAGCCGAAAGTGCTCAAACCCTGGTGCCGCGCCGGGTCGACGAACAGCGGGAAGAACGCCATGTAGAACACGATCGCCTTGGGGTTGAGCAAGGTGATCATCATCGCTTGACGGAAGTACTGACCGGCGCGGATGTGCAGCACCGGGGCGTCGCCAGGCTTGGCGACGATCATGCGCCAGCCCAGCCAGGCCAGGTAGGCTGCGCCCAGCCACTGCACGCCGGTGAACAGCCAGGGCGAGGTCGACAGCAACGCGGCCACGCCGGCCACCGCCAGCCACATCAAGACCTGGTCGCCGGCGATCACGCCCATCGTGGCCGCCAGGCCGCCCACCACACCCCCCTTGCCAGTGGAGGTGATCAAGGCCAGGTTGCCCGGACCGGGGATCGCCAGGAACACAATCACTGCCACCACAAAAGCGCCATAGTCCGCCACGCCAAACATGTTCACCACCCTTGCTGATCGAGGCCGCCGATGATGCCAGCAATGCTGGCGGGTCAGCCGCGCGAAGACGAGATCGAGTTCAGTGCGATCCGGGCCCAGGGCGCGGGCGGCCAGAACGTCAACAAGGTCAGCAATGCCGTGCACCTGCGCTACGACATCGCTGCCTCCAGCCTGCCCGACGCGGTCAAAACCAGGCTGCTGGGCTGGCGCGACCAGCGCATCAGCAGCGAAGGCGTGGTCGTGATCAAGGCCCAGGACCACCGCAGCCTGGAACGAAACCGCCAGGATGCGGTCGAGCGGCTGCGCGAATTGATCCTCGAGGCAGCCCATGTGCCCAAGACCCGGCGCCCGACCCAACCGACCCGTGGGTCACAGCGGCGCCGGGTTGAGGGCAAGGTGATACGCGGCCAGGTCAAGGCCTTGCGTGGCAAGGTCAGCGGCAGGGGCGGCGAGTGAACAGCGATCAGGCCGCCGCGTCAGCCGCGCGATACGGCTGCACCATGCGCAGCCATTTGAGCGCTGGCAACGCAAATCGCGCCTCGATCGCCTCGGCGCGGGCAGTCAGCGTCTCGCGGTCGGGCACGTCGATGCCGCGCGCGGCCACCAGCACGGTGTTGCCCTCCTTGGTCGGTGACAGTTGCCAGACCTGGGACGCGCCGAATGCCGTCGCCAACAGCGCCGCGCTGCGTTCGAAGCTGGCATCGCGACCGAACAGGTTGACCGTCATCAGCCCGCCCGGCGCGAGCACATCGCGACAGGCGTTGTAGAAATCCTGGTCGTCGAGCACCGGCGCGGCGGCGTCGTGGTCGTAGAGATCGAC
This sequence comes from Bordetella parapertussis, assembly GCA_945878355.1. Lineage (GTDB taxonomy): Bacteria > Pseudomonadota > Gammaproteobacteria > Burkholderiales > Burkholderiaceae_C > Pseudaquabacterium. The sequence goes on from CAMCTC010000189.1 coordinate 2,444, forward strand.
GCACAGCTGGTCGGCGGTCTGCAGGTTCTCCTCGCGCTGCACCCAAGCCCCGGCATCGGCCTCGACCACCCGCAGCCGCTCGTCGTCGGCCGGCAGGTGAAACCAGATCCGGCAGGCCGTCACCACCGACGGGTTGATCTCGACCGCTGTGGTGTGCCAGCGCAGCACCTGGTGGGTGAATCGGGTGATCGCTGCAGCACCCAGGCCGAGCTGCAATGCACGGCCCGGGCCGCCGGGCTTGAATTCCACCAAAGCCTCGGTCGGCAGCCACAGCAGCCAGACCATCATGCGCTGGATGTATTCGAGCTCGAGCTTGCGCGGTTTGGCCATGCGCATCGCACCTTGCACCCAGTCGGTGCCCAGGTGCAGGTAGCGCACGCCGTCGAACTCGCTGATCGTCGCGCCGGCCAGCCGGGTCTGTTGTCGTTTCTTGGTCATCGGATGTCTTCTCTCAGCCAGCCGGCATGATGCCGTGCGCGCAGAACACCTCAGCCCAGGCTGCGCGTTTGCGGTCGAAGGACCAGCTGGCGTTGGCCGGGCTGGTGGAGGGCAGCCGGTGGGCCGGCAGCCCCAGCGCCCGGGTGATATGCGCCGCGCGCGCGGACTCGGCGCCGTTGTGGACGACGGCGCGCAGCAACGGCAGCGTCTCTGCGAGCTCAGCCAGCGGGTTGAGCTCAGCGTCGGTGATCGCGCTGTCCAGGCTGCCGACGCGACGGCAGCTGGCGTAGATGTCCCACAGGCCCAGGCCGCGCTCGCGCAACTCGTCCAAGCGCGCCGGGTAGCTCAACGCGCGCAGGTCCACGCCCCAAAGCGAGGACAGCAGCGGCCAGAACTGGTTGCGCGGGTGGGCGTAGTACTGCTGCGCCGCCAGCGATGCCAGGCCCGGAAAGCTGCCCAGCAGCAGCAATCGCGTCGCCGGGCCCACCACCGGGGCCAAGCCGAGAAGCAAGGCGCCGGGGTTCACGCGGCTGCCAGCGCTGCCAACCTCGGCAAGGCCGCCAGCGCATTGCGCGACGTGATCTCGGCGGTCTGCTCCAGCGTCCAGCCGCGCAGCGCTGCCAGGCTGGCGGCGATCCGCGGCAGTTCGGCGGGCTCGTTGCGGCTGGTCTGGCCCAGAGCGCGCTGCGCCGCGCTGCGGTACAGCCAATGCGGCGGGATGTCGGGGGCGTCGGTCTCGAGCACCAGCGCCGTCTCGGGCAGGTCGGTTGCCAGCCTGCGGATTTGCAGCGCTCGGTCGAAACTGAGCGTGCCGCCAAAGCCCAGCCGAAACCCGAGCCCGGTGAAGACATCGGCCTGAGACCGGCTGGCGTTGAAAGCGTGCGCGATGCCGCCGGCCACGCCGATGCGGCGCAGGCCTTTGAGCAGCGCATCGGCCGATCGCCGCACATGCAGGATCACCGGCAGGCCTGCCGCCCGTGCCAGCTTGAGCTGGGCGGTGTAGAAGCGCTCCTGGCGTGCCAAGTCCAGTCCGGGGACGAAGTGGTCGAGTCCGATCTCGCCGACCGCGACCAGTCGCGGATCGTCTGCGTAGCGGCTCAGCGCGTCAGCCAGACGGTCGAGGTCTTCGTCCGCCGCGGGGCCGACATACAGCGGATGGATACCGAGCGCATAGGCCAGGCCTTGAGAATGGGCCAGCGAACGCACCGCATCGAATTGCGAAGCCTGCACCGCCGGCAGCACCAGCATCGCGACACCGACGGCGCGGGCTCGGGCCAGCACCTCAGAGCGGTCCATGTCGAACTCGGGCGCGTCGAGGTGGCAGTGGGTGTCGATCCAGTTCACAGCCCGCGATGATGCCTGCAAAGGGCTTGCTGCCGCTCATCGCATCGACCGGCCCGGCCCAGGACGGGGCTCGGCCCGGTGTCAAGACCCAGGCTTCAAGACCCAGGCTTCAGGCCGCAGCGCCTGACAGCCGGCGAGACAGGCGCGCCTCGCGGATCGGCAAGTGAATCAGCGCGGCGGCCACGGCCAGTCCGATGTCGATGTACCAGATCAGATCGAAGTTGCCGCTGGCCTCGAACACCTTGCCGCCCAGCCAGGCGCCAAGGAAACCACCGACCTGGTGGACCAACATCACGACGCCGAACAGCGTGGCGATGTTGCCGGTGCCGAAAAACTTGGCAACCAGCCCGACAGTCGGCGGTATCGTGGAGAAGAAGGTCAGCCCCATCACCGAGGCAAACACCAGCATCACCGCGCCGGTCTTGGGCGAGAGCAGGAACAGCAGCACCGCCAGCGCGCGCGTCGCATAGACCAGCGACAGCAGCGACTTCATGCGCCAGCGCCCGACCGCCCAGCCGATCGCCAAGCTGCCGACGATGTTGAACAGGCCGAGCAGCGCCAGCGACCAAGCGCCGTACTGCAGCGGCAGACCACAGGCGGCAACCACGCCAGGCAGATGGGTGCCCAGAAAAGCAACGTGGAAGCCGCAGACGAAAAAGCCGGCCGCCAGCATCAGGTAGCTCGGATCGCGCAGCGCGATCCGGATCGCAGCCCTGGCACTCAGCGGCGCGACCGCCGCTGCCGCTGCGCTAGGAGGCCGGCCACCGAGCACCCAGATCGCCGGCAGTGCCAGCAGCACCAGCAGCCCCAGCACCTGCACCGCGCTGACCCAGCCCAGACCCAGCGTCAGCGCGCCAGCGATTGGCAACATCACGAATTGGCCAACCGACCCAGCGGCATTGACGATGCCTGTGGCCATGCCCCGGCGCTCGGCCGGGATCATCCGCATGGCGGCGGCCATCAACACCGCCGGGCCGGCCATGCCTGCGCCGCCCGCAGACAGCAAGCCGATCGCGAAGATCAAGCCCGCCGTGCTGGCCATCCACGGCGTGATGAACACGCCCAACGCGACCAGCGTCAGGCCGATCAACAGCACTCGACCTGCACCGACACGATCGGCCATCGCGCCGGCAAAAGGCTGGGTCAGACCCCAGAAGAGCTGTCCGACTGCAAACGCCAGGCTGATGCTGCCCAGCCCAAGCTGGGTGCTGGTGTTGATCGAACCCAGGAACAGGCTCATGGTCGAGCGCGTGCCCATGGTCAGCGCCGCCGAGCCTGCCGCAGCCAGCAGCACGACCCAGACCGCCCAATGACGAGGCATGGTTTTGAAAGAATCAGTCATCAACATCCTCGGAATTGGGCAAGGTGGTAAGCAGCGACAGCGATTCGTCGATCAACACATGCAAAGCCTGAACGCGATCGGCGCCCAGCAATTGGTTCAGCGAGGCCTGGGCCACACGCCAATGGCGGCGCGACTCGGTCCATTTGTCTCGCCCAGCAGCGGTCAGGCCGACCAGACGGCTGCGACCATCGGCCCCGGCGCCGAGTTCGACCCAGCCGGCCGCCACCAGCGGTTTGACATTGCGCGTCAGGGTCGATGCATCCATCGTCATCGCCTGCGCCAGGTCACCCGGACGGATCGGCCCGAGCTTGACCAGATGCGTCAGCAGCGAGTATTGGGTGGTCTTGATCCCGGCTTTGGCCAGTTCCTGGTCATAGCGTTGCGACACCCGGCGCGACACCTGGCGCAGCTTGAAGTTGGTGCAGCCCCGGGCGGTGGCCTGGGTGGTGGCTGTGGCACTCATTTAGCAATTTTAGCGCCAATGATTGCAGTTGCAACAAATTGCTGCCGTCAGCGCAAGTCAAGGCGTCATGCACTGACTCAGCGTGCCAGATCGAACACCAGCACCTCGGCCGTGTCACCGTCGCTCAGCCGCAGCAAGGTCTCGTCGACCAGACCCAGCGCATCGCCGGCGATCAGCCGATGGCCGTTGACCGTCAG
>CAMCTC010000190.1 GCA_945878355.1 Bordetella parapertussis
CCCGTTTTGACGGGGCGCTCGCCGGTGGCCTCCTTGCCTTTCGTTGCCGACCCTGCCCACGACGGACTGCTTGCCACCGCGTTCAAGCTTACACAGGCGCTGGGACGGCTCGCTCAGAGCACCCTTTCGCTACCCGATTCCCCTGCCCCCTGACGCCGCATGTTGCCCAAGCTTCTCACCTCGATTTTTGGCAGCCGCAACGAGCGGCTGCTCAAGCAATACCGCCGCGTGGTTGAAAAGGTCAACGCGCTCGAGCCGCAGTTCGAGGCCCTCGACGACGACTCGCTGCGGGCCAAGACCGAAGAATTCCGCCAGCGCATTGCCCAAGGTGCGACGCTAGACGATTTGCTGCCCGAGGCCTTCGCTGCGGTGCGCGAGGGCGGCAAGCGCAGCCTGAAGATGAGGCACTTCGATGTGCAGTACATCGGTGGCATGGCGCTGCACAACGGCAAGATCGCCGAGATGCGCACCGGCGAAGGCAAGACCTTGATGGCCACGCTGCCGGTCTACCTCAACGCGCTGTCGGGGCAGGGCGTTCATGTGGTCACGGTCAACGACTACCTGGCCCGGCGCGACGCCGAATGGATGGGTCGGCTCTACGGTTTTCTGGGTCTGACGGTCGGCGTCAACGTGCCCGGATTGAGCCGCGAAGAAAAGCAGGCAGCCTATGGCTCTGACGTCACCTACGGCACCAACAACGAGTTCGGCTTCGATTACCTGCGCGACAACATGGTCTACGAGCTCGCCGACCGGGTGCAGCGCGGCCTGAACTTCGCGATCGTCGACGAGGTCGATTCGATCCTGATCGACGAAGCCCGCACGCCGCTGATCATCAGCGGCCAGGCTGAAGACCACACCGAGATGTACGTGCGCATCGACGCCGTCATTCCTGGCCTGAAAAAGCAGATCGGCGAGGCCGACCCGCGCACCGGCGAGGGTGTGATCGAGCCCGGTGATTTCACCGTCGACGAAAAAAGTCACCAGGTCTTCCTGACCGAGGACGGTCACGAGAACGCCGAGCGCCTGCTCGGCGAGGCCGGTCTGCTGGCCGAAGGCGCCAGCCTCTATGACGCGGCCAACATCTCGCTGATGCACCATGTCTATGCAGCGCTGCGGGCCAACCACCTCTACCATCGCGACCAGCATTACGTGGTGCAGCAGGGCGAGATCATCATCGTCGACGAGTTCACCGGCCGGCTGATGACGGGTCGGCGCTGGTCGGACGGCTTGCACCAGGCGGTCGAGGCCAAGGAAGGCGTGCAGATCCAGAGCGAGAACCAGACTCTGGCCTCGATCACCTTCCAGAACTACTTCCGGATGTACAACAAGCTCGGCGGCATGACGGGCACCGCCGACACCGAGGCCTACGAGTTCCAGGAGATCTACGGCCTTGAGACCGTGGTGATCCCGCCGAACCGGCCGACGATCCGCCAGGACGACCTGGACCTGATCTACAAGACCGCGCGCGAAAAATACAACGCGGTGCTCGAGGACATCCGAGCCTGCCACGAGCGCGGTCAACCCACGTTGGTGGGCACCACCTCGATCGAGAACTCCGAGCTGATCTCAGACTTGCTGACCAAAGCGGGTCTGCCACACCAGGTGCTCAACGCCAAGCAGCATGCACGCGAGGCCGAGATCGTGGCCCAGGCAGGCCGTCCCGGCGTGATCACCATCGCCACCAACATGGCCGGTCGCGGCACTGACATCGTGCTCGGTGGCAATGTCGAGAAACAGGTTCAGCTGCTCGAGGCCGACGAGGCCATCGCCGAAGCCGACAAGGCCGGCCTCATCCAGCAGCTCAAGGATGAATGGCAAGGCCTGCATGACGCGGTCAAGGCCGCCGGTGGCCTGCGCATCATCGCCACCGAGCGTCACGAGAGCCGCCGGATCGACAACCAACTGCGCGGCCGCTCGGGACGCCAGGGCGACCCGGGCCAAAGCCGCTTCTACCTGGCACTCGAAGACCCGCTGATGCGCATCTTCGCCGGCGACCGGGTGCGCGCAATCATGGACCGGCTCAAGATGCCCGAGGGCGAGGCGATCGAAGCAGGCATCGTCAGCCGCAGCATCGCCGGTGCGCAGCGCAAGGTCGAAGCCCGCAACTTTGACATCCGCAAGCAGTTGCTCGAGTACGACGACGTGTCGAACGACCAGCGCAAGGTGATCTACCAGCAGCGCAACGAAATCCTGGAATCCGAATCGGTGCTGGCGCAGATCACCAACCTGCGCCGCAGTTCGATGGAAGGCGTGGTGCGTACCTGGGTGCCGGCCGAAAGCGTCGAGGAGCAATGGGACTTGCCGGCGCTCGAGCGCACGCTGGCCGAGGAGTGGCAGGTGCCGGTGGCGGTGACTGCGCTGGTCGAGCGCAGCGACACGATCACCGACGATGACGTGCTGCAACACGTGATCGCCGCGGCCGATGTGGTGTTCGAGGCCAAGCTCGCACAGGTCGGCCCTGAGCAGTTCAACCCCTTCATGCGGATGGTGCTTTTGCAGGCCATCGACAGCCATTGGCGTGAGCATCTGGCGGCACTCGACTACCTGCGCCAAGGCATCCATTTGCGGGGTTATGCGCAGAAAAACCCCAAGCAAGAGTACAAGCGCGAGGCTTTCGAGCTGTTCAGCCAGTTGCTCGATGTGGTGAAGATGGAAGTCACCCGCTTGCTGTTGACGGTGCGCATCCAGAGCCAGGAGCAGGTGGCCGAGGCCGCCCAGGCGCTGGAGTTGCAGGCCTCACAGCTCAGCAACCTGACCTACACCCATCCCAATGACGATGGCAGCGTCAGCCAGGTGACCGACCCGTCCACGCTGGTGGCCGAGGTGCCGCGCGTCGGCCGCAACGACCCCTGCCCCTGCGGCAGCGGCAAGAAGTACAAGGTTTGCCACGGCAAGCTGGCCTGACGCGTTCTGCTGAGACAGTCTGCTGACCGGTCAGTCGATCGGTCGCTGCGGCTGCGCGCCGATTTCCTAAGCTTCACCCCCCGAACAAGTGATGTGCTCCCTTGGCCGCCGCATTAACCTTGCGACGTCGTTATGTGGTTCACAACAATTTCCGGGGGTTTCATGAAGAAGTTAAGGTCTGTCGCTGCGGCGGCGATGGTGGCGCTGTCGGCTTTCAGCGCGCACGCGCTCACGTTCAATCTCGGCACGATTGGTGTCGCGCCCGGCGCGCCTTTGGGGCACTCGTCGATTGTCGGGCCTTTCACCGATACCTACACGTTCACCTTGGCGGCCAATTCTTTGGTTTCTGCCGACGCCACCAGCAACGCGACGCTGATCTTTCCCAGCATTTCTATCGGTGAGATTCTTGGTTTCGGTGCTTCGATTGACGCAACGCCTTTGTCGCTGAGCAGCATCACAACATCCCTCGGGCCCAATTTTTCGCAGCAGGTGACCAAGCTGCTGACCTCGCCGCCGATTCATCTGTCTGCGGGAAGTCATACCTTGACGATCTTCGGAACGGGTACCACGCTTGGCGAGGCGTCCTATTCAGGCAACATTTTCGCGGCGCACGTCCCTGAACCCGAGTCCTACGCGATGATGCTGGTCGGTCTGGGCGCGTTGGGATTTCTTGCGCGCCGTCGGCGAAGCTGATCATCGACGCCCGCACCCCCACAACTGTGGGTGGCCGCCTGCGATGCATGTGGCTATCGTGCGGCAAGCAAGAGTGCTTGACGCTGGCGAATGAATTCACTGGGTCTGGCTCCTTGCAGGTGCATTTTTCATCGTCCTAACCTCACCGGAGTGAACCATGAGACTGAAACCAATTTTCGCAGCGGTACTTTCTGTGTTCGCGATCGGCGCGCAAGCCGGCACAGCATTTGTAAGCCAAAACGGTGGCGCACTGGGCTTGGTCGTGGAAACCGGCATCGTTCCAAACGCTTACCAGATTGGCCCGTTAAACACGAGTTTTTCTTCACTGTTCGTGACCTTGCCCTCGGCGGGTTCTTTTGCTGAATTTGCAGACTTCAGCGTGCCTAGCGGCTTCAACATGGCCAACGCTGCAGCCAACACGTATACGCTGTCGATCAGCCTGCCGCCGCCGACCGGCACAGTGACGATCGGCAGCATCGGCAGCGACTTCGCGATGACCATCTATGCCGGCGTGGCAGCGACTCCTGGGGTGCCGCTGGGCTCTGTCGGTGCGGGTGGTAGCCTGACCAATTTAGGTTTGTCACCTGGCAACTATTATCTGCAGTTCACGGGCACTGCCTACGGCGTTGGCGGTCAGTATTCGGCGGCAATCAACGCGTTGCCCATCCCCGAGCCCGAAACTTACTCGATGATGTTGGCCGGTCTGGGCGCATTCGGTTTCCTGGCGCGTCGTCGGCGCAAGAACTGAGCGGTCGACCCGGGCGCAGCCCGGCTTGGACGCGCAGCGGCTTCGGCCGCTTTTTTGTTGCCTGCGCCGGGCCGCGGCTTGGTTGGCGCTTGTCTCTGGCGTCGATCAGCAGCAGACCGCCACCTACAATTCCGAGTTCTTTCAGAGAGCTGAGGTCTGCATGCCCGTCAACCTGTTGTCGCCCGATCCCGCCAGCTTGCACGCCGTCGCCGGCGTCCGCCTCGGTGTTGCGCGTGCGGGCATCCGCAAGCCCAACCGGGACGACCTCGTCGTGCTGGCGCTGGCACCGGGGTCCAGCGTGGCCGGTGTCTTCACCACCAACCGCTTCTGTGCCGCGCCGGTCCAGGTCTGCCGCGAGCATCTGGACAGTGGCGCTGGCATCCGCGCGCTGGTGGTCAACACTGGCAATGCCAACGCCGGCACCGGTGCTGACGGCGTGCTGCGCGCGCGCAGCACCTGCGCTGCGCGGGCCGCGCTGATGGGCCTGGCACCGGCCCAGGTGCTGCCTTTTTCTACCGGCGTGATCATGGAGACGCTGCCGGTCGATCGCATTGAGGCCGGTCTGCCCGGGGCCATTGCCGACCTGCAGTCCGACCGATGGCTGGCCGCGGCCCAAGGCATCATGACCACCGACACCCTGCCCAAGGCGGCGTCGCGCCAGTTGCAGATCGGCGGCCGCACCGTCACGGTCACCGGTGTCAGCAAAGGTGCCGGCATGATCAGGCCCAACATGGCGACGATGCTGGGTTTCATGGCCACCGACGCGGTGATCGCGCCCGGCTTGCTGCAAGGTCTGCTGCGTGAAGCGGCCGACGCCAGCTTCAACCGCATCACGATCGACGGTGACACCTCGACCAACGATTCCTTCGTGCTGATCGCCACCCACCAGGCCGGTCATGCGGTGATCGAGTCGCTAGACAGCGCCGAAGGGCAGGCGCTGCGCGCGGCGGTGATCGCGGTGTCGCAGCAACTGGCCCAGGCCATCGTGCGTGACGGCGAGGGTGCGACCAAGTTCATCACCGTGCGGGTCGAAGGCGGCGCCAGCGACGACGAGTGCAGCCGCGTGGCCTATGCGATCGCCCATTCGCCGCTGGTCAAGACCGCTTTCTTTGCCAGCGATCCCAACCTGGGCCGCATCCTGTGCGCCGTGGGCTATGCCGGCATCGCCGACCTCGACCAGAACCTGATCGACTTGTTCCTCGACGACGTCCACGTGGCCCGGCAGGGCGGTCGCCACCCCGACTACCTTGAGGCGGATGGCCAGCGCGTGATGCAGCAAAGCGAGATCACGGTGCGGGTCTTGCTGCACCGTGGCCAGGCCAGCACGACGGTCTGGACCTGCGACCTGTCACACGACTACGTCAGCATCAACGCCGACTACCGCTCCTGACGGCAAACCTGCCGGCAGCGGCAGGTCTCAACGACAGCGCGACCTAGGCCATCTTGGTGCCACCCGAACAAACTGCGCGAACGCCCTGGTGGCAAGCCCTGAGGCTGGCACCCGACGACTTGCTGCGCGATGCTGTCTACCGGCGGCTGTGGTTGTCTATCCTGATCAGCTCGGTCGGCGGGCAGATCACGCTGCTGGCGCTGCCGCTGACCGCAGCGCTGCTGCTGCACGCGACGCCGACCCAGATGGGCCTGCTCACGGCCGTCGCGGTGCTGCCGTTCGCGCTGTTTTCGCTGCCCGCCGGGGTCTGGCTGGACCGGGTTCGCAAGCTGCCGGTCTACGTCGTCGGTGAGCTGTTGATCGCGGTCGCGCTGGCCAGCGTGCCTTTGGCCTGGCATCTGGGATGGCTGAACATGGCCTGGCTCTACGGCGTGGCTTTTCTGACCGGCACGGTCTCGACCAC
>CAMCTC010000191.1 GCA_945878355.1 Bordetella parapertussis
GTCAGCCGCCCCACCGACACCAACCACCGCTTCAGTTCTGTCGCATCCATCGCACGCTCCGCAAGCCCGCAACACGGGGCCACAAAGCTAAGTCTGACACGGCAGTAGCTCATGGAGTGACCCATCACGAACTAACGCGCAAACAGCCCGATTTTTGGCGTCCTTGCCATAAGGATTTACCTGGTCTTCAACCACCAGCGTGAGCGAATTGCCGGCACTCCACATCGCGCGATCGAGATCCGGCGTACCCCAGCCGCAGTGCCTAATGAGATTGGCGTAATCCTTCTTGCTCGGCTTGCCACTGGCTGCCAAATACATGCTGCGCATGGACGAGGTCCACTCCGCCGAATGAACGATGAGCGCCCGAATTGTCTCCGGCCTAAGCTTGGGATACGCCGCCATGATCTGCGCAGCCATGCGCGCGCACAGCGCCGATGCCGCGCTGGTCGCATTCGTGGTCGTGAACAATCTCTCGATCGGCTTGTTGTTCGTCGTCAACAGGTTGAGGCTGGGCATCCCGACCGCACCCCGCGAGTCCTTGCCGACATTGCCACCTTCAAAAACTACATCAGGCTTGAGCGGCCAAGCGCCATCCCAAGTGACGGAAGTCGTAGTGTACGGACTCAATCCCCCTTCCGGGGCGATCGCCGTTATCGCCGCGTTTTCTGTATCGACCTTGTGAGTGCAGGCGCCCACGGTAATTGCGTTCCAAGCCTGGCCAGGGTCTTGGACCAAATTCGTAGAGAGGCTATCCGGATAGGTCGTCCACGCGTCATGTGAAACGGTGTTGCCCGCAGCGAGGACGAAGAGCCGGGGATACTGGCCTGCGTCGTCAACATCCGCCGCCAGTCGATCCAGCATGGCTGACCATGAGGATGGGCGTCCACGATCCCGATGGTCTGAGGCCGTAACTGCAGACGTAAACACGCGGCGTCGATCGGCTGCTGTGATCTCGGGTCTACTGACCGCTTCGGCGAACAGGTAGGCGTGGTGCTTTCTGTCGCCTTCATTGGATCCATCATGCGGCGTCAGCTTGACCGACTCCAGGCGATGGCCGACCGTCACAGGGCCCATCGTGCCAAGCCCTTGCGTCAAATCCCCATACGCGACCAAGCCGGCCAGGCCGGTACCATGATTTGCGGTGTCGTCGACTCCCCACGTCGGTTGCACCGCATGCATGTCGGGCACGTCTATCAATGGTGCCAGCATGGGGTGGCCTCTGTTCACGCCAGTATCGAGCAAGCAGACATGCGGAACGTTGCTCGCCGCTGGGGCAAACTGCGCGTTCGTCAAAGCAGCTTGCATCCACAGGCCCTGGTCCTCGCCGCCCATAGCATCGAAAAATTCGGCTGTGTCCTTCGCCCGCCGTAACTCGGCGACACAGTTCAGCAACATCACCGACTGGGTGAACTGTGTCTGCGAACCACGCATCAACACCACAGTCCTCTCGGGGAACTCGGCTTGGTGATCGCTAACGACACACCCGGCCAATTGCGCAAGCTTCCTGAAATCAGCGACGACAGCCTGTCGCGCCTGACGCACCGGCAGCCAGACCTCCCACCAGAACGCCTCAGCGGGATCTGCAGGCAACACGCTCAGCTCGTCAGTCCAGAGGGCACGAAGTTCGGCCACTCGAATCGAGGCGATCGTGTTGAGCAAGGCCTTGTGGTCGAGCGCCTGCCCCTTCCTACCCTTCTTTTCCTCAAGATAGTCGGAAACGTAGCGCTCGAAATGCTCAAGGCGCCCATCGGGAATGAAGACATTGGCGAGGGTGACATCGCCCTCGCGGCGAACGCTCAGCAGCTCGATTTTCTGGCGGTCGTCCGCCAAGCTTTGGAAGGCCAGTTCCACATCGTGCTGGCCTACGAATTCAATCTGCAGGCCAATGCCACTTTCAAGCGCAAGCGCTCGCTGAGAAGCCGCTGCGGCTTCCGCTGCAGGCTTCAGCTCCAGCAGTTGCCCCCGAAGTGCCAATCCATGCGCCTGTCGATCGCGATCTGGTAGCTTTTTCGACCCACCTCCCAGGCTGCGCGCTGTGAACGCATGCGATGCCGAGGTGTCGTGAAGGACAAGGTGAAAGCGCTTATTTTCAGACGATTCCGGCATGGTTCACTGGCTTATTGTTGTTCTCCATCCGTTCATGCAGACGACGACGTTCAAGCAGCGCCCGACGCAGGGCATCTGTCTTGACTCGCCCCGGTCCATGCATGACGACCTCCTTGATCGACTCGTCCACGGCGCGCTTGATTTCAGCGTAGCTCAGGCCCACGGCATTCGCCGAGATCGCCTTGACGGGCAATGGCATTGGCGCGTAACCACCGAGGCGCGACCGCACGAGAGCAAGCGCCTGCTGTGCCGTGGGCAAGCTGTACTCAATCACGTCATCGAAGCGGCGGTACAGGGCATGGTCCAGGATTTCACGGTGATTTGTTGCGGCTACGATCAGACTCGTTGACTGGTCCTGCTCGATCATCTGCAGAAAACTATTAAGAACGCGCCTAATCTCGCCTACGTCATTGGCCAGGCTGCGCTGCGATCCAATGGCATCGAACTCATCGAAAAAGTAGACTCCCCGCACTTCCGAGATGGCATCGAAGACTTGCCGCAGCTTGGCAGCTGTTTCGCCCATGAACTTGGTGATGAGCGCGTCCAGTCGCACCACGAACAAGGGCACACCCAGCTCTCCCGCCAGCACCGCAGCAGTCATCGTCTTACCGGTGCCAGGAGGCCCGACCAACAGCAACTTCCGTCGCGGCGACAACCCATGCTCGCGAATCCGCTCGTGAAGACGCTGCTCCTGCATGATTCGCTGAAGCTGTTCGAGAACGACCGAATCGAGCACCATGTCGGCCAGCCGGATTTTTGGATATGTGACGTCCAGCAGGTTTGCCAGTTCACCACGCGGGCGCGCCAAGGGAACAAGCTTCCCAGGTTCGCTCGAAATGCTGCGGGTTTTTGCCGCATCAATCATGTCCCGCAACTCTTCGGCAAGCTTGCCGTGGCCGACCTTCGCTTCGTGAGCTGCGACCTGCATGGCCACAGAGTAGAACTGCCCGTCGTCCCGACTGATGTGAGACTTGACGAGAGCCTTTATCTGATCCGCGCTAGCCATGCTACACCTCCATTCTTTCGTTATTCCGTGACCGGAAGCCGTTCAGCCATGGATCGCCTTGGCATCGTTTTCGGGGGCAGCGAGGCCATGACCGCACGCTCGAGCTTGCCGGCCAGAGCGCCATCGATCTTCCCCAGCTCCTTCTGTTCTGATGCCATGACGAACAACACACCGACCGGCACATGAAGTGCTGCAGCGATCTTTGAAACCATCGACAGCGTCGGGTCACGCTTGTTGTTCTCGAGCATGGACAAATACGACACCGAACAATCCGCACGCAGGGCAATGTCGGTCTGGGACACACCACGGCGCTTACGGCACACCCGAATCGCGTTTCCGACGTTCATTGGCCACCAACCCTCGCTAAAACCACACCAAACACCGCCCGGAAAGCCGGGCGGCACTAGCTTAAAATTTTACCAGCAGTGAAATATTTAAGGGAAAAAATTCGTTGCCGATCGGCCACAACGTGGACGTGAGTTGACCATTTCAAACCCAGGGCGCTGGGCAGATCCTAGTCAATCCGCGCCCAAAGCAAGGGCGCTGGACAGCCGCGCCAGGCTCTGCTACTTCCTAGAGGTGCTTCTTGTAGAACGCCCACTGCAGCCGCGCCAGCACGCCCGTCACGATGACGATCAGCCCGGCGCATAACTCCCAGGCCACAGGCCCCGGCCAGACCAGCAGCGCCAACCCGCCCAGCCCCAGCGCCACCAACTGCAGGTACTTCGCGCGGTGGTACAGGCTGGCTGACTCCCGTCCTCCGCAGGACCTGCGAATCGCGCGCTCGGTCAGTCCGTCGGCTGTGCCCACCGCGTACAGGAGCAGCAGCAACGGCAGGAAACGCATGAACGTTGCGAATCGCACGCCCAGCAACTGCGTGCCGAGCATTGCAGTCTCGATGGCCTCGCGATGGGCCAGGTAGCTGCGACGGACCACCGTGTCAGGGATCGACAAGGCCGATGGTTCAGCGAAGCGCAGCCCCATCTCGTGGATGCCGGTGGCCTCGAACACCAAGCCATACAGCAGATTCGCCGGACCGGTGATCTCGCCAGCCCCCCGGCCCTGCCGTGCCGCCAGCGCGATGCCATGCCCGAGATCGGCCGCCAGCAGACTGCGCAAGCGGTCCGCGCCATCGGGCCAGACCCGCGACACGTACACCCAGTCGACGGCCCAGCCAACCAGCAGGATCACCACCAAGCCCAGCCCCAGTGAGAACGCCAGCTTCAGCGGGCTCAGCAGCACCGCAGCCAAGGGACCGTCGTGGAAGGACGTGTTCTTACTCGCCACGGTGGGGCTCCACTTCCGCAGCCTGACCCAGGTCTTCCTGCGGCCGATGCCATGGGCCGTCCAGCCGGCTTCGCAGCGCCAGCCCTATCGCCGCCAGGCCCTCGGGCATCAGCGGGTCGTGTTCGGCACTGGGCAGCGGCATCCGGATCTTGTGCAAGCGGCCGCCATGGATCAATGCAAAAGCCTGGCCCTTGGGCAACTGCACCAGGTCGGTCGCCTCGAGCATGCGCACGCTCTCCGAGGCGATGCGGTCTTCGTTGCGGCTGGCGAAGTCGGTGAACTCGCCCGGGTCGTTGGTGTCCGAGACCGACGACGACACAATAGTCGACACCACATGAACCTCCGGTAACTGGTCGGTCAGCAACTCGGCCGTGGCCACCTCCTTGACCCGCAACATGATCAGCGTGTTGAAGTTGCCCGCGATCTGGCCGGCCTTGGCGGTTGAGCCGATGCGCGCTTCCACGTCCGACCAGGTCTGCGTGTACGCCGTCACCTGAAAACCCGCCCCGCCGGCCTTGTTCAGCAGCGGGATGAATTCGTCGCCGATCAACTCGTTGAACTCGTCGGCATGGATCGCGATTCGCCAAGGTCGGACCTCGCCCGGCAGTCCGCGCCCGGGGCCGAACTTGTAGAGGCTGCCCGCCACGCTGGTGAGATCGGCGAACATGGAATTGCCCACCGCGCCCGCCACCTCGTAGTCAGACAGCGCATCGAGCCCGACATAGACGATCCCACCCAGATTGATCACCGAGGTCCAGTCGAACACTGGCCGCCAGTCGGTTGGATCATCGAGCGCCGGTGACAACAGCGCTGCCGTTCGGCCGGTGGTGAGCTTTTCCATCAAGGGCAGCAATGACGCCACCAGCTTGTCGAAATAGCTCTTCTCGTAGTTCAGCGTCGAGGCCAACGCATGGGCGATCGGGTCGTAGAGCTTGCGGCGACGGGCGTACTCGACCAGGCTGACGGCGCGCACGCCGCGCGACTGCAAGCCCTTGTCCAGGCTCTTCTTGTCGATCGCCATGGCCTGCAATGCCACGCGCCAGCCGGCCGCAGCCGGCTCCTGGTCGAACCAGTGCTCGAAATAGTCGACCAGCAAGGGCTCGACATCGGATGCGTAGCGGTTGATCTCCTGGTAATCGGGCTTGCGGCCCAAGGCCACCAGCGCGCGCGCCATCACGTTGACGAAGCGCCAGACGAACTCCTTGAAGGCCGCAGACTGCCCCTCTGAGGGCAACTGCCCGGCGATGCGCGTGGCCACCTCGGTGATGCGCGAGAAGCTGCCCACCGGGTTGTAGCGCGCCGAAATCTCAGGGTGCCCCAGATGGAACATGAAGAACTCGTCCGCGCGCCCTGCCCGCTGGCTTTCAGCAAAGATGCGGCGCAGCAGGTCGATGTCGCCCTTGGGGTCGAACACGATCACCACCTCACCGCGACGGATGTCCTGGGTGATCAGAAGTTCGGCCAGGCGCGTCTTGCCCACCCGCGTCGTGCCCAGCACCAGCGTGTGACCGACCCGTTCGGCGAGGTCCATCCAGATGTCGGCTTCATCGGGCTCAACACCGTGGATCGCAGGATCGCCGCCCAGGCCAACGGGTGCGGCCACCTGCGGACGCACTCTCGAGAACAGGCTAGCGAGCAAGCCTTGCTGCAACAGAGGCTGGTTCTCCGGCTGACGCGCTTCGAACAGGCGCTGGGTGTGACGCTGGTCCCATTGAAAACCTCGACCCAGAAACAGCCGCTCGGCCGACCATGGGATCTCAGTCGCCGTGACCTC
>CAMCTC010000192.1 GCA_945878355.1 Bordetella parapertussis
CCGGCAATCCCATCCACTGCATCAGCGTCGCGCCGAACTGGTCGGTGGCCACGGCTGGGACGAACCGTCCCTCGCTGCCGCGGTCGGCATCGTCGACGCCGCCCAGCACCAATGAAGGCAGACGGCCCAGCACCTGACCGCCGGCCACAGCGCCGCCCATCGCCAGCCAGTGACTGCCCCAGGCATGGTCGCTACCGCCGCCCGAAGCCTGCCTGAGCGTGCGGCCGAAATCCGACATCGTGAAGGTCGTCACATCCAGATTCAGGCCCGATGCCTGGTTGGACTGGTCGAACGCAGCCAAAGCCTGGGCCAGCACGGCGAACTGGCTGTCCTGCGTCCCCACGCCGCTGCCGCGCTGGGCAGAGTGGGTGTCGAAACCGCCCCAGTGCAGCACGAACACCTGACGCCGGTAACCCATGGACTTGAAGACCGGCAGCACCGAGGCCAGTGACTTCAGGATCGACCCCAGGTTGTCGGTGCCGAAGTCGGCTTGGGGCTCGCGGGCCTGCAAGAAGGCCTTGGTCAGGATCGTGGATTCGGTCACGCTGCTGTTGAAGCTGCGGGCGTACTCGGCCTCGTAGTCATTGGCGAACTGCCACTGCGCCATGCGGTTGATCGACTGCGACCAATAGGACTCGGGCTGGGCCAGATCGGCACGCCCCCACCAGCGCGCGCCGCCGCCGCCCTGCATGAAGGCAACGCTCGAGCGTCGGCCCAGCACCAGAGTCCGGTTGTTGTCCATCGTCACCGCACTGAGCGGCTGCTTCAGGCCCGCAGGCAGCAACTCCAGCGACCGGCCGGCCCAGCCACTGGCGTCGGCGTCGCCCATCCAGCCTTGCTGCATGTCGGCCTGGTCGCTGTGCGACAGCAGGAACGGCGGCACGGCGACCGCCCGGTCACGCACCTGTTCTCCGGTGGCCGGGACGATCAGCGGCCCGACATTGGCGACCCAGGCCAGTCTTTGCTGGTTGTAGAGCGTGGCCAGCTGGGCCAGCGCCGGGTGCAGGCCGAAGCTGTGGCCGATGCTCGCGCCGTCCAGCTTGGCCAGGCTGTCCTTGGGCAGCGCCAGATCGGGCCTCGCGTTGGCGTAATCGCCATAAGCGCCATCGAGCGGTATCAGCGTGTTGTTGCCGTCGTTGCCGCCATTGAGATAGACACAGACCAGCGCCCGGTAGTCGCTGGCCGCGGCGCTGCCAGGCAAACTCAAAGAGCCCAGCAGGCTGGCGGCGCCCACGCCACCTAGCAAGGGCAAAGTGGCGCCGATGCGGACGAAAGCTCGACGCTTCATTTCATGACCCCGAAAAATGGGCTGGTCAGCGCATAGTGCAACAGCACCACCGCGCCTTCGGCCGGACGATCGGCTGACGGCGCACCGCTCCAGGTGGGTTGAGCCGCAGCCAATTCCATCAGGTTGCTCCTGAGCGTGGCAGGCATCGCACCACGAAAAAACCGGCTGCTCAACTGGTCGACATAGGCTTTGGGTGATTCGGCATAACTTTTACCCAGCGCGGCAACCTCGCAACCGGCGGCGGCGCTGGCGACGGGGTCGGTCAGCAAACCCTGGAGTTGACCCAGCCTGGCTGTCAGTTCGATCGTGTTGAGCAGCTTTTGCTCGGGCGCCAACAGGTTGCTGCCCGGCGCGCGGTCGGTCGGGAGGTAGAAGCTGAAGACGCTGGCTGCGGTGAAGGGAAACTGTACCCGCGGCGCGGCCGTGCCACCGCCTGGCCATTCAAGAGGCCGGGTGCAGCCCAGTCCGCGCAAGGTCGCCATGAACCAGAGCCAGGGTTCGCGCAGCTTGCCGAAGCGTCTGGCATCGACGCCTGGGACATCGCCGCGCCGGGCTTCGGGGTCGATCAGCACGGCCTTGACCAGGGCTTTCATGTCGCCCGCCACGCCTCGACCGTTGTCGCGGAACACCGCAGAAACACGCGCGATGTATTGCGGCGTCGGGTTGCTGGTGACCAGGTGCTGGATCAAGCGCAGGCTGACAAACGGCGCGGTGTTGGGATGCTTCATCAGCATCGCCACGACCGCGTCGAGTTCCTGAGGGGGTTCGCGTCCGGCTGGGAAGTCCGTGCCCAGGATCTTCTTGGCACCGCGGTCGTGGGCCGACGCCCAGTCCTCTGGCACCATCAGCTTGCCGGCGTTGATCCAGTTCGACCCGAACAAGACGTTGCTGGGCGCAAAGCGCCAGCCTGTCAGCGCACGAGCCAGTTCCTCCACATCGTCCTGCTCGTAGGTCTCCAGCGCCTTGCCCTTGGCATCACGCATCGTCGTGCCGTCGGGGTTGAGCTGCACCACGCCCAGCGAGAACAACTGCATCAGTTCTCGCGCGTAATTCTCGTTCGGCGCGCAGTCCCGGCACTGCGCAGACTTGGGTCGATTCTGGACGTTGTCCAGGAAACTGCCCATCACCGGGTGCACCGACAGTTCGCGCAGGAACTCACCGTAATTGCCCAGCGCGTGGCGCTGCAGCAGGTTGAAGTACTCGACCTGCCCGTAGGCGTTGCCGCTGTTGGCCGGCACGAACTGCATCAGCGCCCAGCCCACGCGCAGCCTGAGCTGGTCTGGTGCGGTCAAGGGCAATTGAACCAGCGCGCGGTCCTTCCACTGGAAGGCCCGGTCTCTTTCAGCCTGGTTCTGGTCGTTGTAGTCGATGACCCAGGCCGGTGCGTCCATGCGCGAGACCGGCAAGGCGATCTGGTCGCTGATCCAATCCTCAAGACCACGTTGCGCAAGACTGCTCAGCAGCACCGGCGTCGCGCCAAAGCTGACCTGATCGGCAACACGGGCTGCGGCGTAGGTCGTCAGCTTCGAGGCGGCGGTCGCATTGACGACCTGGCCCGCGGAAGCCGATGGCGCAATGGCATCGGCGGGCACCGATTGCCCACAGCCCGCGATGAGCAGGCACAGGGCTGACAGCGCAGCCAGGACCAGGAGAGGGAGTCGAATGAACATCAAAACGCGTCAGTCCAATCTATACCTTGGCGGCTGGCTGCAATTGTCAGCAAAAAATCAGTATATCCACTGAACACATTGAGATCGTTGAATGAATAGCATGCCCTCACTGTGGCATTCCTCAGGCGCCTAGGGGCCTGCCGAGAGCCTACCCGTGGCGCCGCAGTCGCTTCAGACCAGCAACGCCATCGGCGGCGTCAACACGAGACCCTTTGCCCGCTTCGCCAGCCGCCGGTCGAATGTCGCGAATCCGGCAGCACGAGAACTACGCGTCAGGTGCAGCGCATCAGCGAAATTCAGGCCCTTGTCGAATGCATGCTCAAAGTCTCATGAGAAACAAAACGTTCCGCATTGTGGAATGACCCAAGTTCGGTCGTTTCTCCGCGAACGCCGGGCGTCGACAGGGGCCTGGGATGCTCTCAAGCAAATGTAGCTTTGCCACTTTGCTTGACCCCCATGGGGGGCGGCCGGCTTCGGCCGGCCTCGGGGCGCTCAGTTGCCATAGACGCCGAACTGCGGCAGGCCCAGGCTCTGGAACTCGTCGTGCGGCAGCAAGTCCAGGCCGCCGCGCCGTGCAGCGCTTCAGGCCACCTGCCGTGCCTGTACCGCCCAGTAGGGCTCGCGCAGCCTGGTCTTCAGACCTTGCCCGCACCCGACATTGGCAAGACCGCCACGAAGTCCACGCTACGCGGGCACTTGTAGCCGCCGATCAGCGGGTCATCGCGCCATACACAAGGTTCTGCAATTGCTCGCGATAAACCTTGCGGATCTCGCCAGGCGCCACCGTGCCGGCCACCACCACCAGTTTCTCGGCGGGGTCGGCAAAGAAGATCGTACCGTAGGCACCATTCCAGCTGAATTCACCGACTCGTCCCGGCACGGCGGCAACGCCCGGTCGGGTTCGCACAGCGACCCCCAAACCGAAGCCATAGCCTTCCCGATGCGGTTCGGTCAGCGTGATCGTGTTGATCATGCTGCCGGTCAGATGGTCCGAGGTCATCAGGGCCACGACCTGCGGACTGAGGATCCGCTGGCCCTCGAACAGGCCGCCGTCATGGAGCATCTGTCCGAAACGCAGGTAGTCGGACACCGTCCCCAGCGCGGCCGCGCCACCCCAGTCATGCGAAGTCTGCTGCTCGGCCACGGTCACCGCCTGGGGCTTGCCATCGACAGGACTGACCGAAAAGGGCCGCGCCGCGCGCGCCTTGCGCTCCTCGGTCAACTCGAAACCGGTCTGGCTCATGCCCAGGGGCCTCCAGAGGATCTCGGACAGATAGTCGCGCAGCCGTTTTCCGGTGACCTTCTCGATGACGAGTCCGAGAATGTCGGTGGAATAGCCGTATTCAAAGGCTGTACCCGGCTGATGCGTCAGCGGCAAGGCGGTGATTCGCTCGATGAAGGACTCCGCGCTGTCCGAGAACATCACCGCACTGGTCGCAGGCCACAGCGCGGCTGCCGGTCCGATGCCGCGTCCGCCATAGGTGATGCCGGCGGTGTGGCGCAGCAAGTCGTGGATGAAGATCGGCCTGTCCTGCGCAAAAAGTGCCATACCGCCGTGGCCGTCATCCAGGCCCACCTTCATGCGTCCGAAGCCCGGGAAGTAGCTGTCCAGGCGGCTCTTCAGAGGCAGCCTGCCCTCCTGCATCAGCCGCAGCGCAGCCACGCTCACCATGATCTTGGTCATCGAAGCCAGGGCAAACACGGTATCGAGCTTCATCGGCTTGCCTGCCGCCGGATCACTCAGACCATAGGCCTTGTGATGCAGCAGACGACCCTCGCGCGCAATCGCCAGCACCGCACCGGGCAGGCGCGATGCCGAGATTTCGCGATCAAAGAACGCGTCGATGACCGCCAAGCCGCTGGTCGAAAAACCGAACGATTCGGGTTCTGCGCTGGGTAGAGGAAAGGTATTCATGCAGCGGACCTTTGTGTTGAATGATGCGGCGAAGAAGAGGATAGTGTCTTCGAGCACCCATTTTGCTTCCCCATGGCAGCCCGAAGCCAGGATTGAACGATGTTGGCCCGGTCACGTTGCTGCGCCCGGCTGCGGCAGGCAGCGCAAGCGGAAAGGTGGCTTGCGCGCGGCGCTCGAGTTCCTCGCGCGACACCAGGCCTTTTTCGATCAACAGTGTCGCCAAGCTGGTGAGGGAGCGCTCGTGATAGTTCGCCGGCCTATAGTGGCACGGCTCCATGCGCTCGATGGCGTGGCGATATTCATCTATGTTGAAGACGCCCATCCTGACCGCCAGCGAGTACTGCTCACCCGTTGCACCCGAACGCGCAGCCGAAGCTCCGGCGAGCCCTACGTCACCTACCGCCTCGTGCAGACCGCCCGCGTGGGTGGTGCGGTCAAACAGACCACCCTGCTCAACCTGGGCAGTCACTTCGATCTGCCTCAGGATCAATGGGCAGCACTGGCCTTGCGCATCGATGAGTTGCTGCGCGGCCAGGCCTCTCTGCTCGATACGGCCTTGTCCGAAGATGGTTTGGCCCTGGCGCAGCGCTACGCAGCGCAGTTGATTGCCTTGCAGCCCTCGGCAGCGATCTTGCCTTCGCCCGGCCCTGCTGATCGGGGCGACTGCGTTGGCGGCGAGCCCGGCAGATTCCAGGAGGTCGACCTCGACTCCATCGAACTGGTGCGACCGCGCAGCGTGGGCGTCGAGCATGCGGCGCTGTCGGTCATGCGCGAGTGCGGCTTCGAGGACCAACTCAGCGCCCTGGGTTTGAACCGTCCACAGATCGCCGCCGCAGTGGGCAACGTCATCGCACGCATGGCTCACCCCGGCAGCGAGTTGGCCACCCACGACTGGCTGCGGCAGCGCTCGGGCCTGGGCGAGTTGATCGATTTCGACTTCGAGGCGATGGACCTCAACCGCCTGTACCGCGCATCGGACGCCCTGCACAGCCATCGCCAGGCCCTGCAGGATCACCTGTTTGCCCAGGCGCAGTCGATCTTCGGATTCGCCCAGACCGTCACCCTGTATGACCTGACCAACACCTACTTCGAGGGCCTGGCCACGGGCGCGCGCAAGGCCGCGCGCGGTCACAGCAAGGAGTGCCGCAGCGACTGCCCGCTCGTGACCCTGGCCATGGCGCTGGACGCCAGCGGCTTCGTGCGCCGCACGCAAGTCTTCGCTGGCAACGCCGGCGAGCCCGCAACGCTCAAGGACAT
>CAMCTC010000193.1 GCA_945878355.1 Bordetella parapertussis
CGAGAACGACGGTTTGGGGCGGCGCTGCCAAAGCTCAGCAGTTCTCAGCCACCTTCAAAGCCCCCACCTTCAAAGACCGATTCACACGCGTCGAGGGCCGTCGAGGGCCGTGTTCGGGGCGCCATGGGGAAGGAAAAGGGCGTTTGAAAAACCTATCCTCGCGGCAGCAGCAGCAGGTGCATCAGCAGGGTGGCGCCGACGCTGTCGGCGTGGCTGGTGGGCAGCGAGCGCCAGAACTCGATCGACCGGTCCTGCTGGTCGCGCCGGGCCAGGCCGGGCAACTGGGCCAGCACGGTCAGGCTGACCAACAGCAGCGCCACGGCCACCGTGCCCAGGGTCCAGCCCAGGGCCTGCAGCACGGTGGGCAGGCGCGACAGCCCGCCCACCTCGATGCTGTCGCCGCCCACCTGCACGTCGATGCCGCGGCCGTCGAACAGGCTCAGGCCCAGCGCCAGCAGCGTGGGCAAGGCCATCAGCACCAGCCAGCCGGTGCGGTGCTGCATCCATTCACGCAGCAACAGGGTGCGAAAGCGGGTGAATCGGTCCATGGTGGTGTGCCTCACAGGCCTTGGGTGCGGTTGATCTCGGGCCGGCGGGTCAGCGCCACGAACAAGTCGACCAGGCTGGGCCATAGCCGCTGGCCCAGGGCGGCCACATCCGGCGGTGGCGCGCCGTCGAACAGCGCCGCGCTGCCGCCGCCCTGCACCCGGTAGCGCAGCAGCGGGTGGGCGGCGGCCATGGCGTCGGCCGCGGCCGGGTCGTGCCCCAGCGCCACGAAGCGCTTGTCGATGTCTTTCAGGCTCAGCGACAGCACCAGCCTGCCCTCGTTGAGCATCAGCACGTCCGACAGCAGGGTCTCGATCTCCTCGACCTGGTGGGTGGAGATCACCACGCTGCGCTGGCCGTCGCACCACTCGTCGATCAGCATCTCGTAGAAAGCCTTGCGCGACAGCACGTCCAGCCCCAGCGTGGGCTCGTCCAGGATCATCAGCTTGGCGTCGATGGCCGCCACCAGCGCCAAGTGCACCTCCTGCACCACCATGCCCTTGCTGAGGGTCTTCACCGTGTCGCCCAGGCCCACGCTGGTGCGTCGGATCAGCGCCCGCGCCCGCTCGGCCGAGAACTTGGGGTGCAGCCCGCTCATCAGCGTGATCAGCTGCGACACCCTGGCCCAGCGCGGCAGGATGACCACGTCGGGGATGTAGGCCAGGTCTTCCAGCAGGGCCACCCGGTCGGTGAACGGGTTGCGGCCCAGCACGCTGAGCTGGCCCTGGGCGGCGTGCAGGCCCACCAGCGCCTTCATCAGCATGGTCTTGCCGGCGCCGTTGTGGCCCAGCAGGCCGACCACCCGGCCGGGCTGCACCGCAAAGGCCAGGTTGTCCAGGGCCTGCTTGCGGCCGTAGTGCAGGTTCAGGCCATTGGCCTCGATCAGGGCTTGCATGTCAGAGGGTCCAGTCCAGGTCGTGTTCAGAGATGCCCAGGCGCTGCAACCGGGCGCGCAGGGCCGGCCATTCATCGGCCAGGAAACGCTGCCGCGCCGCCTGGCGCAGCCGTTCCCGCGCGCCGGGGCGCACGAACAGGCCCAGGCCGCGGCGGTTCTCCAGCAGGCCGTCCTCGTCCAGCGCCTGCAGCGCGCGGCTGACGGTCAGCGGGTTGAGCAAGTAGCTGCTGGCCAGGGCGCGCACCGACGGCATGGGCGCGCCTTCGCTCAGCTCGCCGTCCAGCAGTCGGGCGGCCAGCTGGTCGGCCAGTTGCTGGTAGATGGGCAGTTGCTGGTGCCAGGGTTGCATGCAGGCATCCGGTGTGTTGCTGACGTAACACACCATATCGCCTGGCACGGCCCCAGCCCAAACGCCATGCGACGGGCTGCAGCAGCGGCTGACAGGCTGCATGCGTTCGTATCATCCCGGCATGAACATCATCATCCTGGGCGCCGGCCGTGTCGGTGAGAGCGTGGCCGAAAGCCTGGTGAGCGAGAAGAACGACATCACCGTGATTGACACCAGCCCCGAGCGCCTGCGGGTCCTGCAGGAGCGGCTGGATCTGCGCGGCGTGGCCGGCAACGGCATCCAGCCGTCGGTGCTGGAGGCCGCCGGCGCCCGCGACGCCGACATGCTGATCGCCTGCGCGTCGGCCGACGAAACCAACCTGGTGGCCTGCAAGGTGGCGCACAGCCAGTTCGGCATCCCCACGCGCATCGCGCGGCTGCGCTCGTCCGAGCTGCAGCAGGGCAGCGCGCTGCTAGGCGTCGATGGTTTCGCGGTGGACGCGGTGCTGTGCCCCGAGGAATCGGTCACCACCACCATCCGCCGGCTGATCGACTACCCCGAGGCGCTGCAGGTGCTGGAATTTGCCGGCGGCGCAGCCAGCCTGGTGGCGGTGCGGGCGGTGGGCGGCGGGCCGATGGTGCAGCATGTGATCTCCGAGCTGCCGCAGCTGGTGCCCGACGTGGAGATGCGATTCGTCGCCATCTACCGGCGCGACGCGCACGGCATCGACCAGCGCGTGGTGTGCGACGGCGCCACCCGCATCGAGGCGGGCGACGAGGTCTTTGTGCTGGCCGCCACCGCCGACATCCGCCGGGTGCTGGACGCCTTGCGCCAGCGCGACGCGCCGGTGCGCCGTGTGCTGATCGCCGGCGGCGGCAAGGTGGGGCTGCGGCTGGCGCGCCACATCCAGGGCGACTACCGGCTCAAGCTGATCGAGCCAAGCCTGGACCGCTGCGAATACCTCAGCACCCAGCTGGGCAACGACGTGCTGGTGCTGCACGGCGACGCCACCGACGAAGACCTGCTGGAGCAGGAGCAGGTGCACGACACCGACCTGTTCATCGCCCTGACCAACGACGACGAGGACAACATCATGTCCTGCCTGCTGGCCAAGCGCATGGGCGCGCGGCGGGTGCTGGCGCTGATCAACCGCCGCGCCTATGCCGAGCTGGTGCAGGGCACGCAGATCGACATTGCGCTGAGCCCGGCGCAGACTGTCATCGGCGAACTGCTGGCCCATGTGCGGCGGGGCGACGTGGCAGCCGTCTACAGCCTGCGCCGCGGCGCGGCCGAGGCGCTGGAGGCGGTGGCCCGCGGCGACCGCAAGACCAGCAAGGTGGTGGGCCGGCGCATCGACGAGATCGAGCTGCCGGTGGGCGCGCAGATCGGCGCCATCGTGCGCGGCGCCGAGCCGGCGGTGGCGGGCGCGCCGCCGCCGGTCAAGCGCGTGATCATCCCGCACCACGACACGGTGATCGAGCGTGACGACCATGTCATCGTGTTCGTGCCGCGCAAGCGCCAGGTGCGTGACGTGGAAAAGCTGTTCCAGGTCGGCGCCACCTTCCTCTTCTAGGCGCCCATGCAGTCTCCGCTCGCAGTCATTGCCCTGGTGGGCCGCATGGTGGTGCTGTTCGGCCTGCTGATGGCCGTGCCGCTGGCGTTTGCGCTGGTGCAGCGCGACAGCGCGGTGCAGGCCTTCGTCACCTCGATCGCCGTCACCCTGGCCGCCGGCCTGGGCCTCAGCCTGGCCACGCGCCGCTTCCGGCGCGAGTTGCAGCCACGCGACGGCTTCATCCTGGTGGGCCTGACCTGGACCATCCTGCCGGCGTTTGCCGCGCTGCCGCTGTGGCTGGCCGTGCCCGGGCTGAGCCCGACCGATGCCTACTTCGAGGCGATGTCGGGCCTGACGGCCACCGGCGCAACCGTGATCACCGGGCTGGATCACCTGCCGCTGAGCCTGAACGTGTGGCGCTGCTTCATGATGCTGGTGGGCGGGCTGGGCATCGTGGTGCTGGCGGTGGCCATCCTGCCGCTGCTGGGGGTAGGCGGGTCGCAGCTGTTCCGCGCCGAGACCGCCGGCCCCATCAAGGACCAGAAGCTCACGCCACGCATGGCCGAGACGGCGCGCGGCCTGTGGGCGGTGTACTTCCTGTTCTCGGTGGCCTGCTTCTTTGCCTACCGCTGGGCGGGCATGTCCTGGGCCGACGCCTTCATGCACATGTGCACCACCATGGGCCTGGGCGGCTTCTCGTCGCACGATGCCAGCTTCGGCTTCTGGAACTCACCGCGGATCGAAGGCGTGTCGGTGGTCTTCATGATGCTGGCCGGCGTCAGCTTTGCGCTGTACTTCGCCGCCTGGCGGCAGCGGTCGCTGCGGGTGCTGTGGGCCAATGTGGAGGTGCAGGCCTTCGTCGGCGTGGTGGCGGCCAGCGTGGCGCTGATCTCGCTGTACCTCACCGCCAACGACGTGTTCCCCACCTTCGGGGAGTCGTTCCGCCACACGCTGTTCCATGTGGTGTCGCTGGCCACCACCACCGGCTATGCCGCGAACGACTATGCGCAGTGGCCGGTGTTTGCGCCGCTGCTGATGATCCTGCTTGGCTGCTTTGCCACCTGCGCCGGGTCGACCGGCGGCGGCATCAAGATGGTGCGCATGCTGCTGCTGATCAAGCAGAGCCAGCGCGAGCTGGTGCGCATCGTGCACCCCAACGTCGTCAACCCGGTGGCGCTGGGCGGCAACGTGGTGTCGGCCAAGGTGATGCAGAACGTCATCGCCTTCATGATGATCTACGGCGCCACCCTGGTCGGGCTGACGATGGTGCTGCTGTTCTCGGGCCTGGACGTGGTGACCGCCTTCACCGCGGTGATCGCCATGGTCAACAACATCGGCCCCGGCCTGGGCGACGTGGGCCCGGCGGTCAACTTCGGTGGGCTGACCGACTTCCAGACCTGGGTATGCACCTTCGGCATGCTGCTGGGCCGGCTGGAACTGCTGAGCCTGCTGGTGCTGTTCACCCCCCAGTTCTGGCGGAACTAGTCCCAACCCCGAAGCGTCTTCGTCGCTCCCCCTCAAGGGGGCGACGACAGCGGCCCGGCAAAGCCGGTTCCGCGGCGTTTTCTTCCAGCTACATGGACGTTGCCAACATCATCCGGTCGCGGGTGGCGATGCGCGAGTTGGTCTTGTGGCAGTGGTCGGCCATGGCGCCGTCGATCACCCGCTCGAACAGGTCTTCGGTCACGCCCATGGCGCGCAGGCCGCTGGGCAGGACCAGGCGGGCGTTCAGCGCGCGGATGGCCTCGGCCAGCTCGGTGCCCTGGGCATCGCAGCTGCCGATGCCGATGGCATGCGCCATGCGCTGCAGCCGCTGTTCCTTCTGGATCGACTCTGCCGGCGCGTTGAACAGCACCACCGCCGGCAGGAACATCGCGTTCAGCGTGCCGTGGTGCAGCCGCGGGTCGACGCCGCCCAGGCTGTGGCTCAGGCTGTGCACGCAGCTCAGGCCCTTCTGGAAGGCCATGGCGCCCTGCATGCTGGCGCTCATCATGGCCCAGCGGGCGTCGCGGTCGGCACCGTTGCTGGTGGCGCGCTCGATGTGGGCCCAGCCGCGGGCCAGGCCGTCCAGCGCGATGCCGTCGGCCGGCGGGTTGACGGCCGGCGCCATGAAGGTCTCCAGGCCGCCAAGCTCAACATTCACCTGCACTGCCTAGCCCATCTTCGTCATCAGGCACTACAAATCCTTTTTAAATCAACAACTTGGAATCAAAAATCTGCGCGTATGGCACTACATATGTGTAGCGCCGCGCAACGCACCAGCAACTTGGCAGCGTAGTGGCGCTAGACCAGCACGCGATGCGTGCCGCCTGGGTTGGGGGCGATGCCGAGGATCGCGCTGATCTTTTGGTGGCGCGGCTCAGGCCGGGTGGCCTTGCGCACATGCACGGCGCGCCCGTCGCGCCGCTGCAGGGTGGTGGTCACCCGCTGCTGGACGGCCAGAGTCTCGCGCAGCGTGGACCAACTGTCGTCGATACCCTGTGCCTTGAGTTTCAGGCGCAGCATGTGCACGAAATGGTAGGCCAGCACGCTGATGAACAGGTGGCCTTCCACTCGGCGATCGACCTGGTGGAAGACCGGACGCAGGCCCAGATCGGTCTTGAGCGAGCGGAACACTGACTCCAGGTCAGTGAGCATCGTGTAGGTGCGCCACAGCGTGGCGTCATCCAGATCGACCAGCGTTGTTCTCAGGCAATACACGCCCGGATGCAT
>CAMCTC010000194.1 GCA_945878355.1 Bordetella parapertussis
ATCATGGCCGCGCGCATGCGCATGGCGCGCATCCCCCGAGGTGGCGGCCTGATCGACAACCCGCTCGGGCCGCCGGGTTTTTTCATCGGCAATGTCTACGTGATGGCCGGCATTCCCCGGGTCATGCAACAGATGGTCGATTCTCTGGCCGGCAAGCTGCGCCGCGGCGCCACCGTGCAATCACGCAGCGTGACGGTTTACTTGCCTGAGAGCCAGATCGCCGCTCGGCTGGGCCAGATCCAGCAAGAGCAGCCACGCGTCGACCTCGGCAGCTATCCGTTCCAGCGCGAGGGACGCTACGGCACCACGCTGGTCATGCGTGGCACCGACGCCTCCGCGCTCGACGCCACGCTGGCCGATGTCTCTCGCATGATCGTGGAACTCGGCGGCGAGCCGTTGGATATCCAGGCAGGCTGAGCCGAATCCTCGTTCAAGGCCGTTGGCTACATGGTGCAAGACCTTGTACCAGCCGCTACATGGTGGCTACATGGACCACCAAGGCGGAGACCCAAAGAAAAAGGACCTAGCCCACCCCGCACGCAGGCGCCGCCAGCGCATTCGATCAGAAGAAACCCAAGGCGTTAGGCGAATAACTGACCAACAGGTTCTTGGTCTGCTGATAGTGATCGAGCATCGCTTTGTGGGTCTCGCGCCCGATGCCCGACTCCTTGTAGCCGCCAAATGCCGCGCCGGCCGGGTAAGCGTGGTAGCAGTTCGTCCAGACCCGGCCTGCCTGGATTGCGCGGCCCATACGGTAGGCGCGGCTGCCATCGCGGCTCCACACGCCGGCGCCCAGTCCGTAGGGGGTGTCGTTGGCGATCTGCAGCGCCTCGGCCTCGTCCTTGAAAGTGGTCACAGCCAGCACCGGTCCGAAGATCTCTTCGCGGAACACCCGCATGTTGTTGCTCCCCTTGAACAGCGTGGGCTGGATGTAGTAGCCGCCTGCAAGGTCCCCGCCGAGTTCGTTACGGGCGCCGCCGATCAGCACTTGCGCGCCTTCCTGCTTGCCTACCTCAAGGTAGGACAGGATCTTGTCCATCTGGATCGCCGACGCCTGCGCGCCCAGCATGGTGTCGGTGTCGAGCGGATTGCCCTGCTTGATCGCGGCCACGCGCTTTAACGCGCGCTCAATGAACTGGTCGTAGACCGACTCCTGGATCAACGCGCGGCTGGGGCAGGTGCAGACCTCTCCCTGGTTGAAGGCGAACAGCACCAAGCCTTCGATCGCCTTGTCCAGAAACGCATCGTCATGAGCCACAACATCCTCGAAGAAAATGTTGGGGCTTTTGCCGCCGAGTTCAAGCGTAGCCGGGATCAGGTTGGTCGCCGCGGCTTGCGCGATCACGCGGCCGGTTGCGGTGCTGCCGGTGAACGCGATCTTCTGGATGCGCTTGGAAGTCGCCAGCGGCATGCCGGCCTCACGGCCGTAACCGTTGACGATGTTCAGCACACCGGCGGGCAGCAGGTCCGCGATCAACTCGGCCAGCACCAGGATGCTGATCGGGGTCGATTCTGCCGGCTTGAGCACGACGGTGTTGCCCGCGCCGAGCGCCGGCGCAATCTTCCAGGCGGCCATCAAGATCGGGAAGTTCCAGGGGATGATCTGGCCAACGACGCCCAGTGGCTCATGAAAATGGTAGGCAATGGTGTTGCCATCGACCTCGGTCAGCGAGCCTTCCTGCGCGCGCAGGCAGCCTGCGAAGTAGCGAAAGTGATCCACCGTCAGCGGGATGTCGGCGTTCAGCGTCTCGCGGATCGGTTTGCCGTTGTCCACCGTCTCGGCGTAAGCCAGCAACTCCAGGTTTTGCTCGATGCGGTCGGCGATCTTGAGCAGGACATTGGCCCGTTCAGCGGCCGGGGTGGCGGCCCAGCCGGCCTTGGCTGCGTGGGCAGCGTCCAGCGCCAGTTCGATGTCGGCGGCGGTCGAGCGCGCGGCCTGGGTGTAAGGCTTGCCGCTGATTGGCGTGATCACGTCAAAGTATCGGCCTTCCACCGGCGCGACAAACTTCCCGCCGATGAAGTTGTCGTAGCGCGTCTTGTAGGCGAGTTTGGCGCCGGTGGCGCCAGGGGCTGCGTAAACGGTCATTTAGGATTTCCTTGGAGTTCAGGGTGAAGTGCAGGCGATTGTGCGGATACCCTTGGCAACTTGCACGATCAACTGCTGTGGCAAATCAAACAAGCCGCAATCAGCGTTCCAGTGTGCAAAGCGCGCCATGATGTAGTTCTTGACCAGCACCTGCCGGGTATGGGGGCGTCATGTTGAGGCGCCGTGAATTGCCACACCAAAAAGGGTAAGCCACTGGCAGTCGCCTGCTGGCCATGGCGTCGATCATTGGCGCGTCGCCTGCGCTGTTGGCCGGACGGTCGTCTGAGCTAACGACCTGCGCGCATCATTTTGAGAAGGATGACAAACAAGCTCAGCACACGCCCATCGCAGGCTGAGCCACTGTTGTAGCCGCGCTGGCAGGTCATGGTTGGACACCCTGGCGTGGCGGTGTGTCGATGCTGAAGCTGCTGGCCGATTGGTTGATCGGAGCCTAGCGCCGCTGCCGGCATCAGCGAAGGCCAGTTCAAGACGGCGCTTCTTGCAGCCGACTGGATCGAATCTTGACCGTCATGCCCGACGCGGCGTTTGTGATGCCGGCGACAGTTTCATCAAGCTCGACAACGCTGCGGGGGTCATCGCCGCCTCGACGGATTCGGAAAATCGTCTTACATCCGCCGTTACATCCTGGCGTGACACCTGATGCAGGCAAGAAAAAAGCACCTAGGATTTCTCTCTAAGTGCTTGATTCAAAACGCTAATTTTGGCTCCTCGACCAGGGCTCGAACCTGGGACCTACGGATTAACAGTCCCTGGGGAACGGGTCTTCCTGGGACAGCGCGGTACGCCCTGATTCTCTCGAACCCTTTACAAAACAACAGGTTACGTTCATAGTCGCCCCGAGGCGTCCAACACCATCTCGGCCAAAACTGGCACCAGACTGGCACCAGGAGACTTACGGACTATGGCATCTGATGCGAAATCAAGCACTGGCGAAGTGATCCGCTCGCTGCAGGGTGCAGGCTTCGTGACCCTGCACAGCCGGTTGGACCGCGGCGGTGCACTGCAGGCGCGAAGGCTTGCCAATGGGGCCGTCCAGCTCTACTGGCGCTACTCCCTCGGCGGGAAAACGAATCGGGAGCCGATCGGCCTCTACGATGCATCGGCGCCGCCGAAAAAGCTGCAGCCGACAACCAAGGGTTATGGCATTGCCGCGGCGCTGGAGAAGTGCAGGGCGCTTGCCGACACCCATGCCGAAAACGCTCCCGCAGGTGGCCTTCGGGAAGCCAAGGAAGCGCAGCGAAGGCAGTTGGTCGCGAAGAAGGCGGTCGAGATCGAGAAGTCGACCCACACGTTGCAAAAGCTTCTCGACACCTACGTCGAGCACCTGAAGACGCAGGAGCGACGCAGCCATGCGGACGCCAGCGGCCTGTTCCAATTGCATGTGGTGGAGGCCTGGCCAAAGGTGGCCGAGGCGCCTGCGGTCGACTTGACGCCAGATCAGGTGCTCGACATGCTCCGCCGCTTGATCGAAGCTGGCAAGGGCCGAACTGCCAACAAACTGCGGTCTTACCTCCGGGCCGCCTACCAATGCGCCCTCGACGTTCGCACCACGGCGTCGATTCCTGTCGCGTTCAAGGCATTTGGAATCGTCTTCAATCCCGCCGGTCAGACCAAGCGTTCACCGCAGTTCGACAGACCGGACAAGCGCCCACTGCCGAGCGAGGAGTTACGTATTTACTGGAAACTGATTGAACCAGCGCCGGGGATCGAGGGGGCTGCCTTGCGCCTGCACCTGCTGACCGGTGGGCAACGGATCGAGCAACTCGTGCGTTTGAGGTGGCGGGATGTAGCCCAGGAGTCCATCACGATATTCGACGGCAAGGGCCGGCCAGGGCAGGGGCCTCGTCCGCACCAGATCCCGCTCACCGCTGAGGCAGCCAGAGCGCTTGCTGCATTCAAGGTTGCCGGTGACTACGCCATCTCTACAACCTCAGGCAAGAAGCCTATCAGCGTCAGGACACTGGCCGGTTGGGCCCAAACCATCCTGGGGACGTCGATTGCTGAGTTTCAGCTCAAGCGCATTCGCTCCGGCGTGGAAACCTTGCTGGCGGCCAACGGCGTCAACCGCGATGTGCGTGGCCACTTGCAGTCGCATGGTCTGACCGGTGTGCAGGCCCGCCACTATGACGGCCACGACTACATGCCGGAGAAGCGCAAGGCGTTGGAGATCCTGCGGCGCGAACTGGGCCGCAGTGACACCAAAGATTGAAGCGGCAGGCCGGAAATTTCAAGTGCACTCCGCACCTACGGTACGGTCTGCGCCAACGAACGAATGACCACATGGATCGACTCTTTAGTTTGCGTCGCCCATGGGTCCATCGCTGGCGAGCCACAAAGCGGCCACTCGTGTGTACCCGGTCACGGCCATGAGCCGTCGGTGGTGAGCGACAGCTGTCCACCCTCGCAGCCTACCCAGGTCGCGTGTGTCCCTGGCCTGCCGCTGCGGCGCCCCCGACTGCCCCGGCGCGCTGTAGGATTCGGCGCACGGCGCGTTCAGGGCGCCCCCGGATCCGCGGGCAGGGTTGAACCCACCTGAGCTGAGATGCCCTGCGGGGCGCTCTCGATGCCCTCAGTCGGCCTGAACCGCGCGGATCGCAGGCCCTGTGACTGGGAGGCCTCATGCCTGACTCCACTTCCTCTTCGGCCGCGCCGTCGGACCGCCACCCGGGCGCTCTGCCCGACCACCCCCACCTCGACCATCTGCGCCGCCAGGCGCGGGAACTCCATCGTGCGTTGAAGCGGGGCGACGCCGCGGCGCTGCAGCGCGCGGCACCGTACCGTGTCGATGTCGGGGCCTCGCTCGCGCAGGCGCAGCTGGTGCTTGCGCGCGAGTATGGGTTCGCAAGCTGGCCGCTGTTGGTGGAGGAGGTCGAGCGACGCCGCGCCCGCGCGGCCGACGATGCCGGCTTCGTCGCCGCATGGCTGACGTGGGCGATTGGTCAGGGCTACCGCCGGCCGCGGCCCGAGCGCGCCTGGGCGCTGGCGCACACGCGTACGCTGGCACAACGCGACGCGGCGCTCGTACTTGCGCTCGCCTGTGGCGACCTCGCTACCGTGCAGCTCCTGCTGCCGCCGCCTCGGGTGCACGAGCCGCTGCCGCCGCTGGCCGCGCCGCCGATCGCGATCGCCGCGTTCTCCGGCTTGGCGCGCATCGCCGCGTGCCGCGATGGGTTGCGAGCCACGGTGCGCTGGCTGCTCGCACACGGGGCAGATGCCAACACCAAACTGAGTGTGCCGGGCACTGATCATCCGCTGCCGGTGCTCTATGGCGCCACGGCGCATGCCGGCGACGGCGAGATCGTGCGCGCGTTGCTGGCCGCCGGCGCCGACCCCAACGACAACGAATCGCTGTACCACGCCACAGAGCAGGCCGACCGTTCGATCCTCGAAGCGCTGGTGCAGGCCGGTGCGCGCTGGCCGGGCACCAACGCGCTGTTCCGCCAGCTCGACCACGACGACCTGCCGGGCCTGCGGCAGGCGCTCGCGCTCGGTGCCGATGCGAACGAACTCTCACCCACCACCGGCACGCGGCCTCTGCACCACGCGCTGATGCGCGGTCGCGGCCTGACATTCGTGCAGGCGCTCGCGTCCGCCGGTGCCGACCCGGCCGCGCACGACGGCCACGGCCTCGCCGTTGCCTGGCATGCCGAGCGTGTGGGCCGTGCCGACGTCGTCGCCTGGCTCGCATC
>CAMCTC010000195.1 GCA_945878355.1 Bordetella parapertussis
AAAAGTTTAAGCCTGATGACCATAGCGAGGTGGTCCCACTCCTTCCCATCCCGAACAGGACAGTGAAACGCCTCAGCGCCAATGATAGTGCGGGTTCCCGTGTGAAAGTAGGACATTGTCAGGCTAATATTTCGAGATACGCCCGGTTAGCGCCGGGCGTCTTCTTCTCTAAAGAACCTCCGAGTCATAGATTGGCTGCGGAGGTTTTTTTGTTTTCTGGCCTTGATGCCATTGATTCTTTTTGGTGGACACAACCGCTGTGTTCAATGGGCTGGGTATAAGCAGCCCAAGAGTCGCGGTCCTGCAGCACCTGTGACCGCTGGGCAATTGCCTGGCAGTCGGTTGACAAATGACTGGGCAAGCCAAGCGAAGGCGGCGGCTTCAACCTGCTGAGCTGGCAGGCCGGAAGCCTGGGTGCTGGAGACTTCTATACTAGGCAGAAGTTCGGAGAGTCTGCGCATCAATGCGCCATTGAACGCACCACCGCCGCAAACCAGCAGGCGTCGTGTCGTTGGCAGGTGCGCCTGAATGGCCGCGACCGCTGCTCGCACTGTGAATTCCGCCAACGTCGCCTGAACGTTCGTTGCGCAAATCTCTGCTGTGCCTTCGGCCAACATGCTGGTCAGCCAGGCTAGGTTGAAAAGGTCTAGGCCGGTGCTCTTGGGCGGTGGCTTGTGGAGATAGGGTTCTTCAAGCAGTCGCTTCAGGAGCTTGGTGTCGATGCAGCCTTCCGCTGACCAGCGTCCGTTGTCGTCATAAGGCGCCCCTCGGTGCTTCTGGCACCAGACGTCTAGTAGTGCATTGCCAGGCCCGCAGTCGAAGCCACGCACATCACCGGCTCCGTCCAATAGTGTGATGTTGGCGATGCCACCGATATTCAGAATCGCCTGAGGCAAGCCATCGATCCCAAACACGGCGGCGTGAAAGCCGGGTACCAAGGGCGCGCCTTGCCCGCCTGCCGCGATATCCCGGCTGCGAAAGTCGCAGACGACGTCAATGCCGCTCCGTTCGGCCAGCAGGGAGCCATTCAGCAATTGGATCGTGTAGCCGGTGTGATCGCATCCCGTTGGGCTGTGTCGAACGGTCTGTCCATGGGCGCCGATCGCGCGTATTGCCGCGGCATCTTGGGAACATTCCCGCAGCAATACTGTCACTGCATCCGCGTACGCCAAACTGATTTCATTGGAGGCCAGCGCTGATCGGTGCAACTCGTCAGGGCCCGCGCTGTTGAGCGCGATGAGCGCTTTGCGCAAGCCTGGTTCGAAGGGTCTGTGTATGTGGCCGTGCAACTGGAGCTTGCTGTGTGCACTGCCGGGCATTGCCAGCACCGCATCGACACCATCCATCGATGTGCCTGACATCAAGCCGATGTAAAGATCCGCCATGGATCTTCAGGTTAAACAGAGGCTTGCGAGAGCGAGCACGCTGGCAGGAAGCATGACGGCAGGCTCATTCCGCGTCCCTGTTGAACCCCACCATGGTCGTCGCTGCGGCGAGCTGGTTCTTTGCCACGGTAGCGAGCTTCAGGAATTGAGGTCGGGCCGAAGGATCGAGCGACAGGCTCTCGCTCTCCCGGGCGACTTTCAGCGGATCCTGGAACCGACCACCAACTCTGAATTCGAAGTGCAGGTGTGGCCCAGTAGCCCAACCTGTCGCGCCCACGGTGCCGATACGTTGCCCTTGTTCGACACGCTGTCCTTGGCGAACGTCGATTTTGGACAAATGGGCGTAGATCGTGGTCTTTCCTGCGCCGTGCTGCAATTGAATCACATTGCCGTAGCCGTTTTGACGTCCGGCGGTCTCCACCACACCGTCTGCGACCGACCGTACCGGGGTGCCTGCAGGTGCGCCGTAGTCAACGCCGTTGTGCGCGCGCCAGCTTTGCAAAATGGGATGGAATCGCATGGCGAACCCTGAAGTCACACGCGAAAACTCCATCGGACTGGCCAGGAATGATTTGCGCCGACTGCGCCCATCAGGTCCGAAATAACCGCCTTTGCCCGCGCCTTGGTACCAGACGGCTTGCAAGGATTTGCCGTTGTTGATGAACTCTGCTGCCACGATGCGCCCTGTGCCCTGGTTCCAGGCGATCGGTTGATCGTCGGCGGTCATCGCCTCGAAGGCGACGCTGAAGGTATCGCCCTTGCGGAGTTGGCGGTGGAAATCGATATCGCCCGAAAAGATATCGACCAGTTGCATGGCGATCGCATCGGGCAGTCTTGCGTCGTCAGTGGCCGCCCACAGCGAACTGCGAACGGTGCCACTGCCCAAGCGGACTTGTGGCACCAGCGCGGCAGTTTCAAGTGCGGCTCGAAGCTCGCCTTGTGCGCGCTTCACGGTCAGTCGGGTGAAATGGCTGGCTGCTCGAGAGGCGTCGAGCGAGGGGAATCTGGCGACCAGTTCTAGAAGTGTGCCATCGGCCGCGCTTCGAACCTGAACCATTTTTCCAGGCGAACCTTCGATCAGCAGCCTGGCATTCCGGTCCATGCGCAGGAACGCGGCGGCTGACGGGTCATTGACCCCGAGGCGACGCAGCAGGCTGTCGACCGTGTCCTGGCTGCGGGTCAGACCACTGCGGTTGAGTTCAAGCGTTTTCTCTGCGAGTTCGACCAGTTGGCGATCGAGACCTGGGATCTGCAAAGTCTCGCTGACCAGATGTTGCGGCAAATTTGCGGCATCAGGCGCCAGGGGTGCAATGCCGAACGCTGTTACCGCGAAGCCCCCCAGCAGTGCAATCAGCACGGCGCTCAACCGGCGCGGGCGTCCTACGACGAGTGCCTGGCCGTGCGACAGCAACTTTTTGGCAATGGGCAGTACCGAGTCCAAGGCAGTCAGTTCCGAGTGCGGCCAATCCGATGCCGGAATTGCCCTTGATTAGCGTTTGCAGGCCTGCGCCAAGGCTGCTTCGTAGCAGGATTCTGCGTCACCTAGAATCCTCGGCTGCCCCCGTCGTCTGAAAAGCACGCATGTCCTACAACGGGGTGACGAGTATAACCAGTGCGCCCCATCCTTCCAGGCCTGGGGGAAGCCATCAGTCGAACAACATGTCTATGCCTGAATCCGCTGGCTCCGCTGAGTCCTATCCAATCACCGATAGGGTACGCGAGGCGATGGCAGTCTCGCTTCGCAATTGCGAGGAGCTCCTGCCGCAGGCTGACTGGCTCAGGAAGCTCTCGCGGGCCGAGGCCACCGGTCAGCCTTTGCGGATCAAGCTCGGCCTCGATCCGACCGCGCCTGATATTCACATCGGTCACACGGTGGTTCTGAACAAAATGCGCCAGCTGCAAGATCTGGGGCATCAAGTCATTTTCCTGATCGGCGACTTTACATCGATGATTGGCGACCCGTCCGGGCGCAACAACACCCGGCCGCCGCTGAGACGCGAACAGATCGAGGCCAATGCCAAGACCTATTACCAACAGGCCAGCCTGGTTCTCGATCCCGCGCGAACCGAGATCCGCTACAACAGCGAATGGAGCGATCCTCTGGGTGCGCGTGGGATGATCGAGTTGGCGGCTCGCTACACGGTGGCTCGGATGATGGAGCGGAACGATTTCCATGAGCGCTTCAAAGCCAACACCCCGATCTCGGTTCATGAGTTCCTGTACCCGCTGATGCAGGGCTACGACTCTGTTGCGCTCAAGAGTGACCTGGAGTTGGGCGGTACAGACCAGAAGTTCAACCTGCTCGTCGGTCGCCACCTGCAGCAGGAGTACGGTCAGGAGCCGCAGTGCATCTTGACGATGCCCTTGCTCGAAGGACTGGACGGCGTCGAGAAGATGTCGAAGAGCAAGAACAACTACATCGGCATTGCCGAGCCTGCCAACAGCATGTTCGCCAAGGTGCTATCGATCAGCGACAGCCTGATGTGGCGTTGGTTTGCGTTGTTGAGCTTTCGCAGCGAGTCGGAATGTGCGGCGCTCAAGGCCGAGGTCGATGCCGGTCGCAATCCCAAGGATGCGAAGCTGCTTCTGGCGAGAGAGATCGTCACGCGGTTTCACAACCTGGCGGCGGCAGATGCGGCCGAGGCTGACTTTGCCCATCGGGCTCGCGGGGGTATCCCAGACCAGATCACCGAACTGAGCTTGTCCGGTGCACCGCTGACGATCGGCGTGTTGCTCAAGCAGGCTGGTTTAGTCCCCTCGACCAGCGAAGGCTTGCGCATGGTTGACCAGGGTGGTGTTCGGATCGATGGTGCGTTGGTCAGCGACAAGGCACTGAGGGTGGCTGCCGGCACGGTGGTGCTGCAAGTCGGCAAGCGCAAGTTCGCCCGCATCACATTGAGCGCCTGAGCCCATGTGGACGGGCGCATGATCGCGTTGGTTCAGCGCGTCAGCGAGGCCGCG
Source organism: Bordetella parapertussis (assembly GCA_945878355.1). Taxonomy (GTDB): domain Bacteria; phylum Pseudomonadota; class Gammaproteobacteria; order Burkholderiales; family Burkholderiaceae_C; genus Pseudaquabacterium. Next base: position 4,347 of record CAMCTC010000195.1, read on the forward strand.
GTTGCGGTTGCAGGTGCTACTGTCGGTAGCATCGGTCCAGGGCTGTTGGTACTGGTCTGCGCCGAACCCGCCGACACCGAGCTGCAGGCCGCCAAGCTGGTGGACAAGCTGTTGCGGCTGCGGATATTTGCCGACTCTGCTGGCAAGATGAATCTCAGCGTTGTTGACGTCCAGGGCGGTTTGCTGATCGTCAGCCAGTTCACGCTGGCGGCCGACGTATCAGGCGGCAATCGTCCCAGTTTCACCGCCGCAGCACCGGCTGAACAAGGACGCATGCTCTACGAGGCCGTGTTGAGAATGGCGAGGGAGCGCCACCCAGCGGTGGCTGCGGGCCAATTCGGCGCTCACATGCAGGTCAGATTGGTCAACGACGGACCGGTGACGATCCCGTTGCGCATCGCGGCATGACAAGGCCCCGCTAGGCGGGGCCTTGTGCTTGTGCAAAGCGCAGTGATCGCTCAGTCAGCGTATTGACCGGCTGCCTTGATGGCAGGACCCCATTTGTTGATCTCGGCCTCGACGAACTTCTTGTGTTCTGCGGCACCCAACCGGGCGTCGGTCATCACGACTGCGCCCAGTGCTTCTTCGCGCTTGATGAACTCAGGCTCCTTGAGCGCCGCGCGCAGGGCGCTGTTGAGCTTGTCCACCACGGCCTTGGACGTTCCTTTGGGCGCATACATGCCGTGCCAGATCGACACATTGAAACCTTTGAGGCCTGACTCGTCGAGGGTCGGCAACTTGGCCAGCGCCGGGGTGAGCAGGCGCTTGGCCGTTGTCACGCCGTATGCCTTGACCTTGCCGCTTTCGATTTGTTGCGTGGTGTTGGTGGTCTGGTCGCACATCAGGTCGACTTGACCGCCCAGCAGGTCAGTCATCGCTGGTGCCGTGCCTTTGTAGGGCACGGTCGTCATGTCGACCGCGATGCTTTGCTGGAACAGCAGACCGCACAGATGCGATGCGGCGCCCAGACCGGCGTTGGCCAAATTGATTTTGCCTTTGTTCGCGTCTATCCACTTGCGCAACTCGGCAAAGTTGTTGGCAGGTAGCGTGCTGCGGCCTATCAGGGTCATCGGCACTTCGTTGATCATGCCGAGGTATTCGAAGTCGCTGAGCGTGTCATAGGGTAATTTACGGTACAGCGACGGCGAGGTAGCCATGCCGATGTGGTGCAGCAGCAGGGTGTAGCCATCGGGCGAGGCTTTGGCGACCTTGGCCGCACCCAGGGTGCCCCCGGCACCGCCGACGTTCTCGATGATGATGGTCTGGTTGAGCTGCTTTCGCAGCATTTCACCCAGATCGCGTGCGACCTTGTCTGTAGGACCGCCCGCGGCGAAGGGCACCACCACGGTGATGGGTTTGTCGGGAAACTCTGCCATTGCAGCCGAAGC
>CAMCTC010000196.1 GCA_945878355.1 Bordetella parapertussis
CGATCGAAGGTGGCATCAACCGGCCAGGGTACGAAAAGACGCCCGAGATTGCCGCGTTATACGAGCATGCCAAAGGGCTGGCCGCAGAGATCGGCTTCGATCTGATCGACCTGAAGACCGGCGGCGGCAGTGATGGAAATTACACCGCCGCCATCGCCCCTACGCTTGATGGACTGGGCGTCGACGGCGATGGAGGTCATACGTTGGAAGAGAGGCTGTACATCAGCAGCATCATTCCCCGCACCCGGTTGTTGATGCGGTTGATGGAGACGCTGCGATAGTGGCGCCCGCTGGCTCGCCGGTCCATCGCATCGGCAGCGGGTCAGGAAATGGCGTTCAAGGTGGTGGGACCGCGCCTTTGTATTCAGTGATTCGGCTGTAAAGCTTTGGATTGCGATGTGCCGCAAAATCAAAAATCGTGGTCTTGTACGATTGGGTTCGGTCCAGATCGCATTCAGCCATAACCAGCTCATCGCCTTGCGTCTTCGAGCAGGCCACGATCTCACCCGAGGGCGCCACCACGATGGTGTCTGCAAGCATGGCTTGGCCTTCTTCGACGCCGCCTTTGGCGACGGCCACCGCCCAGGTGGCGTTCTGGTAGGCGCCCGCCTGCATCACCAGCCGATGGTGGAAGCGCACCAGGGCATCATGGTCTGGCGCCTCAGGGTTTCGTAGCGGAGTGTTGTAGCCCACGAGCACAAGTTCCACCCCTTGAAGGCCCAGCATTCGCCAGGCCTCGGGCCAGCGTCGGTCATTGCAGATCAACATGCCGACGACTCCACCGAAGGCGCGCCAGACCGGAAATCCCAGATCTCCGGTCTCAAAGTAGCGCTTCTCGAGGTGCTGGTGCTCAAACCCTGGTTGCGGCTCGTGGTCACCCGGCAGGTGCACCTTGCGGTAGTGGCCGATCAAGCCACCATCAGCACCAATCAGGGCCGAGCTGTTGAAGCGGCGAGGTCTGCCGCCCTGCTTGGCCAGTTCACCGTAGCCGAAGCACAAACCCAGTCGAAGCTGACGCGCCGCTGCGAACAGCAGTTCGGTCTCCGGGCCGGGCATCGCGGCTTCAAAGAAGCCATCCAGCGCCGCATCATCGTCGATGGCCCAGCGCGGAAAGAACGTCGTCAGCGCCAGTTCCGGAAACACGATCAGTGTGGCATGGGCGCGCGCCGCTTTCTCCATGAGCGCGAGCATGCGCTCGACGACCAAGCCCCGCCGCGCGTCGCGCGGGACCGGACCGAGTTGCGCAGCCGCGATCGTGATGACGCGGCCCACGGCGTGCCAGCCCGCTCTAGAACTGGGCCCGCGCCAACACACCGATCGAGCGCGGTGCGACCCTGAAATCGGGCAGGCCGAAGATGCCCGGGAAGGTCACACTGTTTGAGTTGGTGAGGTTCTTCCCTTCAAGGTAGACCTGCCAGGTGGGCATTTCCACACCGATGCGTGCGTTCACCGTGTCGACGCTATTGCTGCTTATATTCACCCCTTGGTTGCGCACGATGAACTTCACGGGATCGGAGTGCTGATAGTCCAGTCTGGCCATGCCGGGCAAGCCGGGCGCCCAGCTGAATCGCTGGCTCAGTGACACTGACGCCGTCTTCTGCGGCACGAAGTTCAACGGATCGCCCTGGTTGCGCTCCGCGGTCTTGACGTCGTACGTGAGATCCGAATACCCCAGCGACACATCGAGTGTCAAGGACTTGGTCAGCGCCGCCGACAGTGTGATGTCCAGACCCGGCCCCGAAGCTTTGCCGGAGTTGACTGTGAGCGCCTGACAGGTTGCAGGCGTGCAGCCGGGCGCCAGGTCTTGCGCCTGCACGTTGCTGTACTTGCTGTGGTACGCAGCCACTTCGTACTGGAAGGTGTCGCCAAACAAGGAACCACGATTGCCGATCTCGGCGCTGACGATGTCCTCGGGGCCGTATTTGCGAGGCGTTGCCGTGGCATTGAAGCCCCCGCTGCGGAAGCCCTTGGAGACGGTTGCATAGAGTGCTTCTTTGGGAGCATAACGCCACAACAAGTTCAGTCTCGGCGTGGTGGCGCTGAACTCCGCATGGTCGTTGTAGAGGGTTGAAGGCGTGCCTGGGGGCGCAAAGCCAGACGCCAGCTTGGAGCCGACGTTGTCTGCCTCCTCCTTGAACGAGCGCAGGCCACCGGTAAGCCTCCATTGCGGCGACAAGGCATAGGTCAGTTCGCCAAACAAGGCCGTCTGCGTCACGTTGGTGGGACCGGTGCCATCGAAGCCGCCTTGCAAACGGAACGTCGAATCGGTCCAGACATCCGAGTTGACCGAATGGGTGTCGGTCTTGCGGTAAAAGACACCCGCGGTCCAGGTCAATGGGATCTTGTTGTCGGCCGACTCAAGGCGCAGTTCCTGTGTCGTGATTTTTTGCGAAATGTCTTGCCGATAGGCGCCGCCGGATGTGGGCTTGGGCATGATCAGCGCCCTGAACGGCAAGCCGGCATAAATCGCCGTCAACTCGGCCGTGGTGTCGATCCTTCGATCGATGTAGCCGGTGGAGCTGACCAATCGCACCTTCCCCAAGTCGGCATTCACTACCAAATTGAATAGGTCGGTCGTGTCCTTGGTTGGCGACGCGATATATGACGCAATGGTTCGATCGGCGGCCGAGCCCGAATTGTTCTTGGTGTCGGTGGCAGTGCGGAAGAACATCGCGGTCACGTCGACGTTCGCACTTGGCTGCACCAGAAGTTTGGCTCGCAGGAAGTCGCGCTTCGCGCTGTTGATATCCTTGGCGCCGCTGGCCTTGTTGTCGACCCAGCCCGGCAGATCTTCGTGGCCAGCCACCAGGCGCAAGCCCGCAACGCCATCCGCCAGCGGCACGTTCACCATGCCATTGGTCCGCCAACCGGTCTGTCCGCTGCTTAATTGGCTAAAACCTGTCTCGACGTTGGCCTCAAACTTATCCAGACGTGGTGCCCGAGTGATGAAGCGGATCGTGCCGCCCATTGAACCGTCGCCATATAGCGTACCTTGCGGGCCACGCAGGACCTCGATCCGCGCCATATCCACCAGCGGCACGTCGAGCGACCGCTGGGCGTCTGGCATGTTCAACGAAATGTCGTCGAGGTAGGTGCCCACAAGTGCAGGACCGTAACCCACGCCTTGTGACAGGCCACGCAGCTGGATCCGGCTGGCGCCTGGCGCGTTCTGATTGATGAATAGCGACGGCACCACCGACTGCATTTGCTGGATGTCAGTGATGCCGCGATCGGCAATCTCTTTGCCGCCAATCGCAGTAATCGAGTAAGGAACATCAATCAGCAATTGGCTGCGCTTTGAAGCTGTAACTTCGATCGTCTGTAGTCGAGTTTCCGGGTCGACCGTGGTTTGCGCCATCACAGGCCAAGCGGCCAAGACGGCAGCAACCGGCGTCAGCAGGCATTTCATCGTATGGGTATTCATGCGGCTTCTCCTTGTTTAGATGGGTGTAAAACTTTATGGTAGTGGATAATATAATATCCGTCAACCGACTTGCATCGTAAAATTCGTAGCGTACGCATGGGTAAGTTGTGTGATCCTGCTGTTCCTCAAGATGTTTGCATGGGTTTTTTAATAGACGAAAGGAGCCCCAGAAATGAGCGAGACGGCCTTTATCTTTGCGCAACGTGTTAGTCGATTGAAGCCCTCGATGATTCGTGAACTGATGAAGCTCATGGGTCGCCCGGGCCTGGTGTCACTTGGCGGCGGTTTACCGTCGGCGGCCAGTTTCCCCGCCGAGGCGTTGCGTGCAACTGCCCAACGCGTGCTGTCCCAGACCCCCCGCGAAGCACTTCAGTACGCTACAACGGAAGGGCTGCCCGCGCTGCGCGAGTGGGTCGCGGAGCGCTTGCGTCAACGCGGCTTAGCCGTGCATGCGACACAGGTACTCATTACCAGCGGATCCCAGCAGGGGCTGGATCTGGTGGCCAAGCTCCTATTGGAAAAGGGCGCCAAGGTGGCAGTCGAATCGCCCACTTATTTGGGTGCCCTGCAGGCCTTTGCACCGTATGAGGCCGACGCCGTGGAGGTCGCGTGCGATGAAGCCGGGCCGCTGCCCGAGAGCCTGCACGAAGTGGTCGGCGCCAGGGCACTGTACCTGCTTCCAAATTTCCAGAACCCCACGGGGCGATGCATTCCGGACGAACGGCGCATAGCGATCGCCAATCAAGCGAAGAAGCAGGGGCTTCCGCTGATTGAGGACGACCCCTACGGTGATCTATGGTTCGATCAGGCGCCGCCGCCACCTGTGGCTGCCCATTGGCCTGAGGGAACCGTCTACCTGGGCTCGTTTTCAAAGATCCTGGCGCCAGGTTTGCGCCTGGGCTATGCCGTGGCGCCTGCGCATGTTTACGACCTGTTGGTGAATGCGAAGCAGGCGGCTGATCTGCATAGCGGGACGTTTGCGCAACACCTGGTGATTGAGCTGCTGCGCACGGGCATGTTGGATACCCACTTGGGCGAGGTACGCGCGCAATATTGCCTTGGCCGCGATGCCATGGCACAGGCGCTGCATACGCACATGCGCGATCTCGCCACCTGGCAGGTGCCGCAAGGCGGCATGTTCTTCTGGTTGACCCTCGCTCCGGAGATTGACGCCGCTACGCTGTTACCGCAGGCCATCGAGCAAGGCGTGAGTTTTGTGCCGGGAGTTGCGTTCTTCGCGGCCAGGCCCATGCATCATTCAATCCGGCTGTCCTTTGTGACGGAATCCGCTGATCGCATCGTGCAGGGTGTGGCTGCTCTGGCGCAGGTCATTCGTCGTGCGCTGGCCACTCAGAGTGGCCAGGCCCAATAGATCTTGTGCGCGGGCGTGGTCCCTACCAGTACGTGCTCGACACGGTCAGGGTAGCGGACGCGGTAGCGCCGCAACCTGTGGGTCGGGTGCAGGTGCTGCTCCACCAGTTCGAAGGCCAGCGGCTCGACGCCGGTCCACAGGTTGATGACGTTGCGCACCGCACTGCCATGGGCCACCACGTGCAGCAGTTCCTCGGCAAAACAGGCTTGATCCAGCGCGGTACCGTTGCGAAACAGTTGCGCGCTGGCCATGGCTGTGAGATCCGGCGCGTCATCCTGGATGGTCGCCAGAGACAAGGGCGTGCTGCCAGGTGCATAGCCCTCCAGCGCGAGCTGTGCCAGGTACCTCACCGCGCGGGTGTTACCGGGTGCCAGGTTGCACATAACGACAACGCCGCAGCCCTTGGATGGCGCCAGGTAAGCCATCGCCGTCCAGCCGTCAAAGTGACCGCCATGGTGAGCAATCGTTCCACCGTCCATTGGTTCAATGAACCAGCCGCAACCATAGCCAGAGGGCCTGCCGGTCGCTATGGGGCCTGCAGTGAGCATCAGCGAATGGTGTTGCGAATCAAGCAGGCCACCATCGACCAGCTGTTCAAGCCAAATGAGTGCGCCATTTGGTGTGAGGCATACATCACCGTCTCCAATGACTTCACGTTTGGCGCTTTCTAGATCTATTGATGCCGCGAATAAATCATTTTCGTTGGCCTGACGTGCCCATGATGGGCTGGCTACTGTGGCGCCGCCGCAGTCAAATTTTCCAAACAAATTGTGAAGGGCGTCTGCATAGTTGCTGCCGTGGAGTTGCGCAATCAGCATCCCAAGAAGAATGTAATTTGTGTTGGTGTACATCCAACCTGTGCCTTCATTGAAGGCGGGTGACAAACTCGAATATCGAGCCATAAAGCTC
>CAMCTC010000197.1 GCA_945878355.1 Bordetella parapertussis
GGTTGGCGTTTTTCAGCAGCATCACATGACAGACATCGAATCCCCACGCCCAGACCACGAAGCCGGCGCCAGCCCAGGCCAGACCCTCGACACCACCCGCATCGATGACACCCGGATCAAGGCGGTTCGGGCGCTGGTCTCGCCCGCGGTGCTGCTCGAGGAGTTGCCGGTCACCGCCGAGATCGAGGCTCTGGTCGAACACAGCCGCAACGCGATCAGCGCGGTGCTGCAGGGGCGCGATGACCGCTTGGTGGCCGTGGTCGGACCCTGCTCGATCCACGATCACGACCAAGCCCTGGCCTATGCCAGCCGCCTGTTGCCGCTGGCCCATGAGTTGGCCGGCGAACTGATCGTCGTGATGCGGGTCTACTTCGAGAAACCCCGCACGACGGTGGGCTGGAAGGGCTATATCAATGACCCGCGGCTCGACGGCAGTTTTCGCATCAACGAGGGCCTGCGCCGGGCGCGCGAGCTGCTGTTGGCGATCAACGCGATCGGCCTGCCCGCAGGCACCGAGTTTCTCGACCTGCTCAGTCCGCAGTACCAGAGCGACCTGATCGCCTGGGGCGCGATCGGTGCGCGCACCACCGAGAGTCCCAGCCACCGCCAGTTGGCGTCGGGCCTGAGCTGCCCGGTGGGCTTCAAGAACGGCACCGACGGCGGCATTCAGGTCGCCGCCGACGCGCTGGTCTCGGCCGCTGCGCCGCATGCCTTCATGGGCATGACCAAGATGGGCGTCGCGGCGATCTTCGAGACCCGCGGCAACGCCGACGGCCATGTGATCTTGCGCGGCGGCAAGTCGCCCAACTTCGACGCGGCGCACGTCGCGGCGGCCTGTGCAGCGCTGCGCAAGGCGGGGCTGCGTGAGCAGGTGATGGTCGACTGCTCGCACGCGAACTCTGCCAAACAGCACCGACGCCAGATCGACGTGGCCGCCGATCTGGCCGCGCAGCTGGCCGGCGGCGAGCGCCGCATCATCGGCGTGATGGTCGAGAGCCACCTGCACGAGGGCCGGCAAGACCTCTCGCCCGGCGTTGCGCTGCGGCCAGGGGTGTCGATCACCGATGCCTGCATCGCCTGGGAAGACACCGAGCCGCTGCTGCGCAACCTGGCGCAAGCGGTGCGTCAGCGGCGGGCGCTGGCATGACGGCCAAGGCTTTCAAGATCCCGGAAAGCGTGCTGGTGGTGATCCACACGCCTGCGCTTGAGGTCTTGCTGATCGAGCGCGCCGACCATCCCGGCTTCTGGCAGAGCGTGACGGGCAGCCGCGACGCTCTCGACGAGCCGCTGTTCGAGACGGCCATGCGCGAGGTCGAAGAGGAGACCGGCATCGCCGTCGGCTCTGCTGCGGTGCCTAGCTCGGCGCTTCGCGATTGGGGTCTGCGCAATGTCTACGAGCTCTACCCGGTCTGGCGGCACCGCTATGCGCCCGGTGTGACGCACAACACCGAGCATGTGTTCGGCCTTTGCGTACCCGCCGGCACGCCCGTCACGCTGAGCCCACGCGAGCACCTGCAGCATGTCTGGCTGCCCTGGCGCGAGGCCGCTGACCGCTGCTTTTCGCCGAGCAACGCCGAGGCGCTGCTGCACTTGCCGCAGCTGTCTGGCGCCACCGATTGAGCCCCGGCATGCGCAACTTTGGCGCCTCACGCCTGCCTGGACACGGCGCTCCGACGACGCGGCAAGCATCGCTGCGGGTGGCGACCTACAACATCCACAAGGGCGTTCGTGGTCTGGGCCCGCGCAAGCGGCTCGAGATCCACAACCTCGGCTTGGGCATCGAGGCGCTGGACGCCGACCTGGTCTGCCTGCAGGAGGTGCGATTGCACCACCGGCGCGACGCGCTGCGCTTTGAGCGCACGCTGCTGGGCTGGCCCGAGGGCGGTCAGGCCGATTACTTGGCACCCGAAGGCTATGAGGTGGCGTATCGCACCAATGCCACCACGCGCCATGGCGAGCACGGCAACGCGCTGCTGTCGCGCTGGCCGATTCTCTCGGTCGGCCACCACGATGTCAGCGACCACCGTTTCGAGCAGCGCGGCCTGCTGCACGTGCCGGTGCAGTGGCAGGGCGTCGAGATCCACACCGTGGTCGCGCATTTCGGCCTGATCCACGCCAGTCGGGTGCGCCAGGTCGAACGCCTGGCTGCTTTCGTCGCCGCCGAGGTGCCGGCCGGTGCGCCGCTGCTGGTGGCCGGCGACTTCAACGACTGGGGCGAAAAGCTTGACGGTCCGATGCAGGCCATCGACCTGCTGCGCGCCAGCGCCGGGCCCGCGCGGGCCCAGCGCACCTTCCCGTCGTCGGTGCCGATGTTCGCGATGGACCGGGTCTACACCCGTGGCCTGGTTTGCATCTCGGCCACCGTGCCGCGCAATGCCAACTGGTCGCGGATGTCCGACCACCTGCCGCTGCTGGTGGAGTTGCAGCTGGCTTGAGCCGCTGCACCCGGACTGGCCACCCGATGAAGCCGCCCGCCCGCACCGCGCCGTCGCACAGTCCCGCGCCGCTGCTGACCGGCGGCAACCGCGTGGGCCTGTTGGCCGGTGGCGATGAGTTGTTTCCGGCGATGTGCCAAGCCATCGCTGCGGCGCGGCATCAGGTCTGGCTGACGACCTACATCTTTCACGAGGATGCCGCCGCACAAGCCGTGGCGCAGGCGCTGGCTGATGCTGCGCAGCGCGGTGTCTGGGTCGGCGTGGTGGTCGACGGTTTTGGCAGCAACGACACCTTGATGGCGCTGCGCCAACGGCTGACATCGGCTGGCGTCAACCTGGCGGTGTTTCGACCGGTAGACCGCTGGTGGCGTCTGCTGCAGCCTGGCCAGCTGCGCCGCCTGCACCACAAGCTGTGTGTTGTCGATGGGCATACCGGTTTCGTCGGCGGCATCAACCTGATCGACGACAGACTCGACCTCAACCACGGTTGGTCGGACGCGCCACGGCTCGATTTCGCGGTGCAGCTGCAAGGCCCTGCGGCGGCCTTGATGGAGCAGACCGCCCGCGCGATGTGGAGCCGCGCTGCGCTGGGCGCCGACTGGCGCGACGAGGTGCTGCAACTCGCTCGCAGCGCCGAGCCGCTGGCCCGGGCGCGCCGCGTGCTGGCACGCTTGCGCGTGCTGCCGAGCGCCCCAGCCCAGCCGCCGGCCCGGCTGCTGCCGGTGCAGGTGGTGTTTCTGGTGCGCGACAACCTGCGCCGGCGTCGCAGCATCGAGCAGGCCTATGTCGATGCGATTTCTCGCGCCCAGACCCGGGTCGACCTGGTCTGTCCGTACTTCTACCCCGGCAGGCTGTTTCGCCGCGCGCTGCACCGCGCCGCGCAGCGTGGCGTTCGGGTGCGGCTGCTGCTCCAGGGCAAAGCCGATTACCGCTTTGCAGCGCTGGCGGCGCAGGTCCTGTACGACGAGATGCTGCGCAGCGGCGTGCGTGTCTTCGAGTACAGCCCGGCATTTCTGCATGCCAAGGTCGCGGTGGTCGACGACGACTGGGCGACTGTGGGCAGCAGCAACATCGACCCGCTGTCGCTGTTGCTCAACCTGGAGGCCAACGTCATCATTCGAGACCAGCCTTTCGCCGCCGATCTGGCGCTGCGCATCGAGGCCGCCCTGCAGGTCTCGACCGAGGTGCTGAGCCCGCCGGTGGCCGCGGGCTGGTGGGCGGTGCTGCGCCGCGGCTTCGTGGCCTGGTCAGCCTACTGGTTCCTGCGGCTGGCCGGTACCAGCGGCAAGTATTGATCCAGCCGTGCTTGCCGAGCCCATCGACCGCCGGGCCGGGCCATCCGGCATATGACCATGGAAGACCTGGTCGTCGCTCGTCCGCAAGGCCTGTACTGCCCGCCGGGCGACTTCTACATCGACCCCTCGCGGGCAGTGCCGCACGCGGTGATCACCCATGCCCACGCCGACCATGCCCGCGCCGGTCACGGCCAGGTGCTCGCCACCGCTGTCAGCGAGGGCGTGTTGCGCAGCCGACTGGGCGCCGGGCTGGCGCTGCAGGGTCTGGCCTACGGTGAGACCGTGCTGCACCGCGGCGTGCGCATCAGCCTGCACCCAGCCGGCCATGTGCTGGGGTCGGCCCAGGTGCGGCTGGAGCATCGCGGTCGGGTCTGGGTGGCATCGGGCGACTATTGCCTCAGCGCTTTCGACGAGCGCAACCCGACCTGCGAGCCCTTCGAGCCTCTGCGCTGCGACTGCTTCATCACCGAGTCGACCTTCGGCCTGCCGATCTACCGCTGGCGGCCGCAGACCGAGGTGCTCGCCGAGATCAACGACTGGTGGCGCGGCAATGCGGCGGCCGGCCGACACAGCCTGCTGCTTGCCTACAGTTTTGGCAAGGCGCAGCGGCTGTTGGCAGGTGTTGATGCCGGGATCGGACCGATCGTTGTGCACAGCGCGGTGGCGACGATCAACCAGGCCTATCGCGCTGCCGGGGTGGCCTTGCCACCCACCTCGGTGCTGGGCGAGTCCATCGATCCGCAGCGCGGCGCGCTCGTGATCGCGCCGCCCGCCGCCCGGGGCGTCGTCGAGGCGCTGGGTGAGCACAGCGTCGGTTTTGCCAGCGGCTGGATGCAGCTGCGTCGCCGTCGCCAAAGCATGGACCGCGGCTTCGTGTTCAGTGACCATGCCGATTGGCCAGGCCTGCTGCGAGCGATCGCCGCCACCGGCGCCGAGCGCGTGATCGTCACCCATGGCCAGGAAGCGGTGATGGTTCGCTGGCTGCGCGAGCAAGGCCTGCAGGCCGGCTCGTTCGGCGTCGAGCGCGCCGGACCGGAGAGCGCCGAGTTGCCCGTCGTGCAGACGATGGCCGCCGGCCAAGCGCTGGGCGACACCGAAGCGGCCTGGACTGGCGCGAGCTGATGCGCCGCTTCGCAAGCCTGTGCGCAGAGCTCAGCGCCAGCAGCGCCACCGAGACCAGGCTGGCCGCGCTGCAGCGCTACTTAGCCGGGGCTGACCCGGCCGACGCCGCCTGGGCGCTGCAGTTGCTGATCGGCGCCAAGCCGCGCCGCGCGATGCCCGCCGCACTGCTGCGCGCTGAGGCCTGCGTTGCCGCCGGCATCCCCGACTGGCTGTTCGAGGCCAGCCTGCAGGCCACCGGCGACTTGGCTGAGACCATCGCCCAGATCCTGCCGCCGCCGCGCGCGGCGAGTTTGCTGGGCTTGGCAGTCTGGCTGACCGAGCGCTTGCTGCCGCTGCGCGGCGAGGCAGTCGCTCGGCAGATCGAGCAGTTGCATAGTTGGTGGGATGAGCTGCAACCCGACGAGCGCTGGGTCCTGAACAAGCTGATCGGTGGCGACCTGCGGCCTGGCATCAACCGGCTGCTGGTGCAACGCGCGCTGGCCCGACATGCCGGGCTGGACCCTCGGCGCGTTGCCCAGCGCATGCTGGATTGGTCCGACGCGAGCCGTGCACCCAGCGCCGAGCGCATGTTGGCGCTGCTGGCGCCCGAAGTCGATTCGCCAACCCGGGCGCCGGGCCAGCCTTGTCCGTTCAGCCTGGCCTCGACGCTGGACTGTGGGCCCGAAGCGTCGACGCTCGAGGCCTTGCTGGGGCCGGCAGAGCAATGGCAGGCCGAGTGGTGCCGCGGTGGACTGCGTGCCCAGATCCTGTGCGAGTCCGGGCAGGTCTGGATCTGGTCGCTGGAGGAGGCGCTGATCACCGATCAATTCCCC
>CAMCTC010000198.1 GCA_945878355.1 Bordetella parapertussis
GCGCCGTGCTCGCCCTGCCTATCGCCGAGATCGCATCCCACTCAATGGCCACCGCTTCCATGGCAGCGCACGGTACAGGGAAAAGTTCAGTGTGTCCAGAGATATCGGCGCGGCCACGAATCGAACCTACGGGTCTACCGAATGTTTACAAAGTAAGTGCCATTCGTCCTAGCCCTGAAGCGCCTGCGGCCCGGCGGAGCCGGTTCCGCGGCGGCCGCTGGGGGCGCAGCACTGTTTTCCGACTCGGAGATCTGACGATGACCCTGCTGCACACCCCCGTCGCCTTCATCGGCATCGGCAACATGGGGCTGGCGATGGCACTGCGGCTGCGAGACGCCGGCCAGCCAGTGCGGGTGCACGACATCGACCTCAGGCGCCATGCGCTGGCCGAGGCGGCGGGTGCCGAACTGGCCGACTCGCCGGCGGCCGTGGCCGCCGGCTGCGCGCTGCTGATCGTGGTAGTGGTCGATGCGGCGCAGACCGAGGCCGTGCTGTTCGGCCCGGCCGGCGCCGCCGCGGCACTGCCCCCCGGTGCCACAGTGATGCTGTGCCCCACCATCGGACCGGCCGACGTCGAGCAGCTGGCCGCAAGGCTGGCCGAGGCTGGACTGGGCTGCCTGGACGCGCCGATGTCAGGCGGCCCGGCGCGCGCACGGGACGGCAGCATGAGCCTGATGGTGGCCGCGCCACCGGCGCTGTGGGCCGCTCATCAGCGCCTGCTGCGGCATGTCGCGGCCCGTCTCTTCCACGTCGGCGAGCGGCCGGGCGACGGCGCGCGCACCAAGCTGGTCAACAACCTGTTGGCGGCGACCAACCTGGCGGCCGCAGCCGAGGCCATCGCGCTGGCCCAGCAGCTGGGGTTGGATGGCGCGCAGACGCTGGCGGTGATCGAGCAGTCCAGCGGCCACAGCTGGATCGGCGCCGACCGCATGACCCGCGCACTGGCAGGCGATTTCGCGCCGCGCGCCCACACCACGCTGCTGGCCAAGGATTCGGCGCTGGCGCTGGCGATGGCGGCAGAGGCCGGCATCACGCCGACACTCGGCACCCAGGCCGCAGCGATGTTCCAGGCCGCGCTGGCCGCGGGTTACGGCGGCGAGGACGACGCAAGGCTGCTCAGCCTGGTCCGCCAGCTGTGGCGCCCGGCGTCGCGCGAGCCGGCCCTGCCAGCTCGCCCTAAGCCCTGCTGAGCACGAAGCGCACGGTGAACAAGGCGCCTGGGCCCATGCCCTGCGCTGCCGCACTGCCACGCGGCCGGGCATCGGCGATGGCCAGTTCGGCGCCGTGCTGCTGCACGATCTCGCTGACGATGGCCAGCCCCAGCCCGCTGCCATCCACGTTGGTGCCCAACGCGCGGTAGAACGGTTGCAGCACCAGCGCACGCTCGGCCTCGGCAATGCCCGGGCCAGTGTCCTCGACCTGCAGCACCACGACCTGGCCGAAAGGGTCGTCCATCACGCGTGCGGTCACCGTGCCGCCGGCGGGGGTGTATTGCAGCGCGTTGTCGACCAGGTTGCGCACCAGTTCGCGCACCAGCGTGGGTTGGCCAAGCATCTGGCGCCGGCCGGCGTCGGGCTGTTGCGGGTCCGGCCCTTCGTAACCGAGGTCGATCCGCTTGTCCATGGCCCGGGGCACGAAGTCGCGCACGGTCTCGCGCGCCAGCTCGGCCAGGTCCACCGGCTCGGGCGGGCGGGCCAGGATCTTGGCCTCGGCCCTGGCCATCGCCAGCAACTGGCTGACCATGTGCGCCGCGCGCTCGCTGGCATGGGCGATCTGCTGGAGCGAGCGCTTGAGCGCCTGCGGGTCGTGTTCGCCGGCGTCGATTTCGCGCTGCGCCAGTTCGGCCTGCATGCGCAAGCCCGCCAACGGTGTCTTGAGCTGGTGCGCTGCATCGGCCAGGAAATGCTTTTGTGCGCTCATCGACTGGTCCAGCCGGCCCAGCAGGTCGTTGATCGCGCCGACCAAGGGCGCCACCTCTTCGGGCACATCGCGCTCGGCGATCGGGCTGAGGTCATTGGCTTCGCGGCGGCGGATTCGCTGCTGCAACTCGTTGAGCGGCTTGATGCCCCGGGCCAGTGCAAACCACACCAGCAGCACCGCCAATGGCAGCACGACGAACTGCGGCACGATCACACCCTTGATGATCTCGGTGGCCAACCGAGAGCGCTTGTCCAGCGTCTCGGCCACCTGCACCAGCGGCGGCGTCTCGCCCGGTTTGCCGGTGCCCGGCAGCCACAGGTATGCCACCCTCACCGCGTCGGCGTGGACCTCGTCATCGCGGTATTTCAAGACCTGCGCCGGACCGGCAGGCTCGTCGGGCACCGGCAGGTCGCGCTCGCCAGCAATGAATTCACCGCGCGCGCCCAGCAGCTGGAAATACACTTTTTCGGCATCGTCGGTGCGCAGCACTTCGGCCACCACCTCGGGCAGACGCAGCCGGATCACCGTGGCCTGGTTCGCGCTGCCGGGTGCAATCACGACCTGACGCGCCACCGTGCGCGCCAGTTCGGCCAGATCGCGGTCGAACGGCCGGCTCGCAACGTTCTGTGCCACCAGCCAGGTCAACGCCACGCTCATCGGCCACAGCAGCAGCAGCGGCGCGAGCATCCAGTCGAGAATCTCGCCGAACAGGGAGCGCTGCTCTTTCGGTCGCGGTTCGGGCTCGTTGGGCAAAGACATGGCGAGCCCGAGCATAGGGCCTGGCATCCGCCAAGCCCCGAGATCAGGCGGGGATTTTCTCGAGGCAGTAACCCAGACCACGCACCGTGGCGATGCGAATCGGCCCCTGCTCGATCTTCTTGCGCAAGCGGTGGATGTAGACCTCGATCGCGTTGTTGCTGACCTCCTCGCCCCACTCGCACAGCCGCTCGACCAATTGGTCCTTGCTGACCAACCGGCCCGCTCGCTGCAGCAAGACCTCGAGCAGGCTGAGTTCTCGCGCGGACAACTCGACCATCTGGTCGGCGATGTAAGCGACCCGGCCGGTGGCGTCAAAAGTCAAGGGGCCGTGCTTGATCACGCTGCTGGCACTGCCCAAGCCGCGGCGGGTCAGCGCGCGCACCCTGGCCTCAAGCTCCTGCAGCGAGAAGGGCTTGGCCATGTAATCGTCGGCGCCCAGGTCCAGGCCCTTGACCCGCTGCTCGACGCTGTCAGCCGCCGTCAGGATCAGCACCGGCATCGAAGATCCGCGACCACGCAGATTGCGCAACACCTCAAATCCGTGCATCTTCGGCAGCCCCAGGTCGAGGATCACCAAGTCGAACTCATGGGTGGCAAGCGCTGCATCGGCCTCGCTGCCGCTACCCACCTGATCCACGGCATAGCCGGTGGCGCGCAAAGCGCGCAACAATCCGTCGGCAAGCACTTGGTCGTCTTCAGCGATCAGAATCCGCATGGTGGGTCCCCTGCTTCGCGACGCCCAACAACAGGGCTCCCGTAGAAATTGATTTTAGGCAGGACAGGGCCCGCAACAGGTGGTGAATGCATCAGGTCCATCGGAGTGATTGCCCTGATGAATTTTTGAAAAGGTACTGTACAAACATACAGTTTTCCAACACAATCGGCGCTTCCAACCAGGAGAGCCGCGATGGACGCACCCGTGAAAGCCTTGAACACTGAAAAAGCCAAAGCCCTGGCCGCGGCACTCGCCCAGATCGAAAAACAGTTCGGCAAGGGCTCGATCATGCGGCTGGGCGCCGGCGAGGTGGTCGACGCGATAGAGGTCGTCTCCACCGGCTCGCTGGGCCTGGACATCGCCCTGGGCGTCGGCGGCCTGCCGCGCGGCCGGGTGGTCGAAATCTACGGCCCAGAATCTTCAGGCAAGACCACGCTGACGTTGCAGGTCGTGGCTGAAATGCAAAAGCTCGGTGGCACCTGTGCCTTCATCGACGCCGAGCACGCACTCGATGCGCAGTACGCCCAAAAGCTCGGCGTCAACCTGCAGGAGATGCTGATCAGCCAGCCCGACACCGGCGAACAAGCGCTCGAGATCGTCGACGCGCTGGTGCGATCAGGCTCGGTCGACCTGGTCGTGATTGACTCGGTCGCCGCGCTGACGCCGAAAGCCGAGCTCGAAGGCGAGATGGGTGATTCGCTGCCCGGCCTGCAGGCCAGGTTGATGAGCCAGGCGCTGCGCAAGCTGACGGGAACGGTCAAGAAGACCAACACCATGGTCATCTTCATCAACCAGATCCGCATGAAGATCGGCGTGATGTTCGGCAGCCCCGAGACCACCACAGGTGGCAATGCGCTGAAGTTCTATTGCTCGGTCCGGCTCGACATCCGCCGCACCGGCAGCATCAAACGCGGCGAAGAGGTGATCGGCAGCGAGACCAGGGTCAAAGTGGTCAAGAACAAGGTCGCGCCGCCGTTCAAGACCGCCGAGTTCGACATCCTCTACGGCGAAGGCATCAGCCGGGAAGGCGAGGTCATTGACCTGGGCGTCGAGGCCAAGATCGTCGAGAAATCGGGGTCCTGGTACGCCTACAAGGGCGAGAAGATCGGCCAAGGCAAGGACAACGCGCGCGAGTTTCTGCGCGAAAATCCAGACATTGCGCTAGAGATCGAGAACCGGGTTCGCGAGGCCTTGGGTGTGCCGCTGCAAGCCGCTGCGCTGGCCAAGGAAACAGGTCAGGAAGCCGCTGAGTGAGCCTGCTGCCAGGCCTTGCGGGCCGGCGCACGCGCGGGTCTGATTGATCGTCCGGCATGCCACCGCGCCCGGCATCGATCAAGGTGCGCGCGCTGCAGTGGCTGTCGCAGCGCGAGCACAGCCATGTCGAGTTGCGCGAAAAGCTGCTGCGGCTGCTGGCGCACCAGACCAGTCCCGCCAACCCCGCGCCGGGCCATGATCAACCCGATCATGAAGGGTCGGATGCGCCCGATCCTTCGATCGAAGTCGACGCCTTGCTGCAGTGGCTGGAGGCGCGAGGCTACCTGTCGCAAGCGCGTTTCACCGAATCGCGCATTCACGCTCGCCAGTCCCGTTTTGGCAATCTGCGGATCCGGCATGAGCTGCAGCAGCACGGCATCCGCCTGGATGACCAGGCCAAGCAGACGCTGCAGCAAACCGAGTTGCAACGCGCCCAGGAAGTCTGGCGCAAGAAATACGGGCAGCCCGCAACCGATGCCACAAGCCGTGTTCGGCAGATGCGCTTTCTGGCTGGGCGTGGTTTTTCAATCGACGTCGTGCGTCGCGTCGTGACCGGAGCCGGCCACCCAGACGACGATGACAGCGACGCGGCTTCAGCCTGACACGCCAACGGAACTCGCGCATCGCTTGAAGTGATGCGGCATCGCAGCATGATAAATTGCTGCTTTTGCACAGCTTTGACGATTGACCTGCTTCACGGGGCGGCCGTCACCTGACGCTCAGCTTGGCAACTGCCGGGCACCACCTCTTGCCGCGAGTCCACGATGAAGATCCACGAATACCAGGCCAAAGACATCCTGCGCCAGTTTGACGTACCGGTGCCGCGCGGCATCGCCGCGTTCACGGTGCAAGAAGCGGTCGAAGCCGCGCAAAAGCTCGGCGGTGCCGTCTGGGTCGTCAAAGCCCAGATCCATGCCGGCGGCCGCGGCAAGGGCGGTGGCGTCAAGCTCGCACGGTCGATCGCCGAGGTCCGCCAACTCGC
>CAMCTC010000199.1 GCA_945878355.1 Bordetella parapertussis
AGACGCCGCCCCAACGCGACCGACCAGCAGTCCTTGTTCGACGAACCGGTGCAGGCTGCCGGGTCGTCAGCGCTGCTGGCCATATCGACGCCGGCTGCGGCGCAAAGCAAGGCGCAGCGCGCCTTCAACCGCCTGATTGCGCAGATCCAGCAGCAGCGCCAGCTGTTGGTCCAATGGCAGGACTTCGGGCTGCGCTACCGCCAGCGTCTGGCCCAAGAGATGGCGCCTGTGCAAGCACAACTGCGAAGCGCCCGGCGCGCTTTGATGGTGCTGCTCGACCAGCTGATGGCCGCCGACTCCTCGCCCAAGCTCGCCAAGACCCAGCGCCGCAAACTGGCCGCGTGGGTTCCGCACCTGGCCAGCTTGCTGCTTGAGGAGGGCCCCGATGCCGAGGCCGAGGCCTTGTTCGACCGCTACAGCGATGTCCGGCATGCCGAGTTGCTGCAGGCCGATCTGGCCGGCGCCGAGGCGGTGCTCAGCCGGGTGCTGGGCGAGGACGCGTTCAAGGACCACCAGGCCGGGACGATGGACGATTTGCTTCGGCACGCCGCGCAACACATCGCCGCCCAAGCGCAGACCGAACAACAAGCCAGCGAAGCCCGCGCGCAGTCCTCAGCCAAAGGCCGCCGGGCCGAGGCCGAGCGCTTGCGACAGGAGGCGGCGACGCAGCAGGCCGGTCAATCGGTGCGCGAGGTCTTCCGCAAGCTGGCCAGCGCGCTGCACCCCGACCGCGAGACCGACGCCGTTGAGCGTGAGCGCAAGACCCGACTGATGCAGCAGGCCAACCAGGCCTACCAGCGCAACGACCTGCTGGGCTTGCTGACCATGCAGCTCGACCTGGAGCAGATCAACGGCCAGCATCTCATCAACCTTCCCGAGGCCAGGTTGGCGCACTACAACCAGGTGCTGCGCGAGCAGTTGGATCTGCTGCTGCAGGAAGTGCAGACCTGCGTCGAGCCCTACCGCATGGCCATGGGACCGGGCTATCGCCTGCTGACACCGGCTGCGGTCGAGATCGACTTGACCCAGGAGATCACCGATCTGAGGCAATGCGCCGAGGCGATTGAGCGCGACACCGCGCTGCTGCGAGACCCGGCGCTGCGCCGCACGGTCATCAACGCGCTCGACCTGCCTGACGCAGGTGACGACGAGCCCGATGCGTTCGAGATGATGTTGATGATGGAGGCGCTGGCCGATGCGCCGCCGCCGGGGCGGCGCAAGAAGCGGCGTTGAAGCGGTTCTTCAGCCCGGCTTGGCGATCGACTCGGGCGTGGCTGTCGCCTGTTCGACCGACCCGTTTTTGAACCGGGGCATGATCGCCCCGATGAACGACACTTTCGCACCCACCCGCGCTGCCGCCCAGAACCGCTTGGCCGCGGTCCGCTCGGCGGCTTATGCCAGCACCCGCAACCACCTCGACGGCGCTGTCACCAGGCTCTCGCCCTATCTCACCCATGGCTTGCTCAGCGTGCCCGAGGTCGCGCTGCGGCACGGGCTGGGTCTGGAGCACAAGCTGCTGCAGGAGCTGGGCTGGCGCGAGTTCTTCCAGCATGTCTGGCGCCACCGGGGCGAGGCGATCTTCGAGTCGCTGCACGCCGGCCCCAGGCCCGATGCCGACTATGCCGCGACGCTGCCCGAGGACATCCGCTGCGCCCGTACCGGCGTGCCGGTGATCGACACCGCAGTGCGAACGCTGTACGCCAGCGGTTGGCTGCACAACCATGTCAGGATGTGGCTGGCCAGCTACGTGGTCCATGTGCGCGGCGTGCACTGGCGCGCCGGCGCCGACTGGATGCTCGCGCACCTGCTCGACGGTGACCTGGCCAGCAACCACCTGTCCTGGCAATGGGTGGCGGGCACAGGCAGCCACAAGCCTTATCTGTTCAATGCCGAGAACGTTGCGCGCTACGCCCGTGCGATACCGGGTTGGGCCAGCCCAGGGTCGGTGGTCGACACGGCCTATGCCACGATCGAGCGCTGGGCCAGTGGCGCTGCGCCGCTGCCGCCGGCGCCGGTCAAGGCCAGCGGTGGCGTGACCGAGCCGGCGCTGTGGCGCACGCCGCCGCCCGATCTGCCGCCGATCTCGGCGCTGCCCAAGCCGCGCACGCTGGCCGGGCGCGAGGTCTGGCTGATCCACCCCTGGTCGCTGGCAGACCCTGCGGCGCTGGCCGACAACCGTGCCGCGCGCGAGACCTTGCGGCTCGGCGTCTGGCCGGCCGAGTGCCACGCCCGCTGGCCCTGGTCGGCGGCGCGCTGGCGTTTTGTTGCCGAGCGCATGGCCTTGATCAGCCACCAGGTCGTTCATGCCGATTCGGCCTCACTGCAGCTGGCGCTGGGCAGCGCGGCCCGGGTCCAGTGCACCGACAACCAGCACCTGCCCGCAGCCTGGCCTGCGGCTTGGCGCCAGAGCGCGCCACGCTTGCTGGCCGACCCTGAGCAGCTTTGCGGCTCGTTCTCGCAGTTCTGGCGCCAGGTCACCGAGGGTGCCCAGACGCTGGCGGATCTGCCCGGCTGGCGTGGCGCGCGTGGATTGCCACCGGATCTGCTCGAAGACTGATCCGCCTCGCGGCGAACGCTGCGGTCCTCGGCGATGATCTCGGCCTTTCGAGTTGTCGGAGAACCCAAGATGTTGTTGACCCGTCGCCAAGGCTTGGCGCTGCTGGGCGCCGTGGCCATGCCGGCCTGGGCCGCCAGGCCTGGCGCTGTCCAGCCCAACGCGGTGATCCGCCTGCCCGCGATGCGCCTGCGCCAGCGCAGGCTGGCCAACGGCTTGCAGGTGGTCAGCTCGGCCGAGGCCACGGGCGGCGGCAGCGTCAGCGTTCAGGTCTGGTACCGGGTCGGCGGCAAGGACGACCCGGTGGGCCGATCGGGCTTTGCGCATTTGTTCGAGCACCTGATGTTCAAGCGCACCCGGTACATGGCCGACGAGATGTTCGACCGGCTGACCGAGGACGTCGGTGGCCAGAACAACGCGTTCACCGCCGAGGACGTGACGGCCTACCAGAACGAGGTGCCTTCCAACCACCTCGAGCGTCTGCTCTGGGCCGAGGCCGAGCGCCTGGCCAACCTGCAAGTCGACCAGGCCAGCTTTGACAGCGAGCGCAAGGTGGTGATCGAGGAGTTGCGCCAGCGTGTGCTGGCCGACCCTTACGGCAGGCTGTTCAACGCGCTGCCTCAGCAATGCTTCGAGGCCCATCCCTACCAGCGCCCGGTGATCGGCAGCGAGGCCGACTTGAACGCCGCCACGCTGGCCGATGTGCGCCAGTTCCACGCCACCTATTACCGGCCCGACAACGCGCTGCTGATCGTGACCGGCGATCTCGACCCAGCCCAGCTCGACGCCTGGGTCGACCGCTACTTCGGCCCGCTCGTCAACCCAGCCTCAGCGATCCCGCGCGTCGGCGTGGTCGAGCCAGCACGCCAGCGTGACAGCCGGGTCACGCTGAAGGCACCCCAACTGCCGCTGCCCGCGGTCGCGCTGGTCTGGAAGGGCCCGGCGGTGTCACATGCCGATGCGCCTGCGCTTGAGTTCGCTGCCGCGTTGCTGTCGGCCGGCGAGTCGTCACGCCTGAACGAATCCCTGGTCTACCGCAGCCAGGTGGCGCAGTCGGCAGGTTTTTCGGCCGACCTGTACACCGATGCCGGCATGCTGACAGCCTACGCGATCGCCGCCAGCGGCCAGCCTCTGCGCCGGATCGAGCAGGCGCTGTTGGTCCAGATCCGCCGATTGGCCCAGGGGACCTTGGGCGGCGCCGAGATGGACAAGGTGCGGACCCAACTGCTGACGGCCGCGCTGCTGTCGCGCCAGACGCCGCAAGGCCAGGCCGATGCGATCGGCCGCGCGGTGCTGATGCACGGCGACGCCCGTGAGGCCGACCTGCGCATCGCCCGCCTGCAGGCGGTGCGGGCGGCCGATGTGCAGCGGGTGCTGCAGCAATACCTGCTGCGCGGCCACCGTGTCAGCATCGACTACGTGCAAGGCGCCGCGTCATGAGTTTCTCGTCGATGGGCGCGCGCTGGCGCCAACTTGCGCTGCTGGCGCTGCTGTGCAGCCTGTGGCCTGCCGCGCGCGCCGGCACGCCCGGGCTTGACCTGCCGCCGCTGGCGCAGCCGCCGCGGGCGCTGGTCCTGCCGGTGTTGCACGAGCAGGTCTTGGCCAACGGGCTGAAGCTGGTGGTCGCGCCACGTCCGGCCTTGCCGGTGGTCAGCATCAGCCTGCTGGTTCGCGCCGGACCCGAGGCCGACCCGCCCGGCCGGCCAGGCGTCGCGTCGATGACCACCACGCTTTGGCCCAAGGGTGCGCTGCGTGCTGGCCGGGCCGTGCCGGCCGCCGAGCTGGTGCGCCAGGCCGAGGCGCTGGGTGGCGCGCTCGAGGCCGGCAGCAGCTGGGGTGCGAGCAGCCTGGCGATGACCGTGAGCAGCCCGCAGCTGGTGCCCGCGCTGGCGCTGGCGGTCGATGTGTTGCGCCACCCGTTGCTGGCCGCTGACGAGCTCGAACGGGCCCGCGCCCAGGCGATCGACGCTTGGCGCGTCACGCTGGGCGACCCGGCCGAGCTTGCCGCGCTGGTGCTGCGCCGCGCTTACTGGGGCGACGTGCCGCACGGCCGGGTTGCGCCGCCGGCAGCGTTGCGGCGATTGCGGCGCGCCGATGTACAGGCCTTCCAGTCGCGCTGGGTGCGGCCTGACCGGGTGACTTTGGTGCTGGCGGGCGATGTCACGCCGGCGCAGGCCTTGGCGCTGGCCGATCGCTTGCTGGGCGACTGGCGCAATCCGGCCGCAGCGCCGCCCGAAGCTGTCGCCGCCGCGCCGCAACCCATTGCCGCGCCGCTGGTGCTGATCGATTTGCCCGGCAGTGGCCAGAGCGCGGCGGCTGTGGCCGCGCCCTTCATCGGCCGCGGCACTGGCGACCCCGCGCAGCGCTACGCCGGGCTGGTGGCCAACGCGGTGCTGGGCGGCGGTTATTCGGCGCGGCTGAATCAGGAGGTGCGGATCAAGCGTGGCCTGAGCTACGGCGCGTTCAGCGGCGCCGAGAGCTTTGCCGCCGGCGGCATGGTCAGCGCCCAGGCCCAGACCCACCATCCCAGCGCCGCCGAGGTCTTGCAGATCTTGCGTGGCGAGATCACCCGACTCGCCAACGCGCCACCCGGCGCCGAGGAACTGGCGGCGCGCCAAGCCACCTTGGTAGGCGGTTTTGCCCGTCGGCTCGAGACCACGGCCGGGCTGTCGGCCTTGCTGGTCGGTCAGCTGTCGCAGGGCCGGCCCTTGGCTGAGCTGGCGCAGTACGCGCCCGGCCTGCTGACCGTCACGCCCGAGCAGGTACAGGCTTTTGCGCGCGAACATTGGCAGGCCGCCGGGTTGCGCGCGGTGCTGGTCGGCGACCTCGCCGCAGCCGGCGCCGACCTTGGCGAGCCGTCTTCGCTGCGCTTGACGATAGACCAGCTCGACCTCGAGCAAACAGGTCTGCGCAAGCCGCGTTGAGCCGCGCGACACCAGGCCGGCAGCGGGCCGGCAGCGGGCTGGTGGGGCCAGCCCTTAAAGTCCGGGCTCGATCGCCTTGCCATCCAGGAGAGCCCATGCAACGCCGAAACCTGCTCTTGACCGCCGCCGCGCTGTCGCTGCCCGCTGTCC
>CAMCTC010000200.1 GCA_945878355.1 Bordetella parapertussis
ATCCCGGTTCGCGACATGCTCGAGTTGCGCAACAAGATGCGCGCCAAAGAGGCCGCGGGCGGCAAGCGCACGCTGCTGCTGGGGCCGAACTGCCCCGGGCTGATCACGCCCGAGGAGATCAAGATCGGCATCATGCCGGGCCACATCCATCGCAAGGGCAGGATCGGCGTGGTCTCGCGATCGGGCACGCTGACCTACGAAGCGGTGGCGCAGCTGACCGAGATCGGGCTGGGCCAGAGTTCGGCGGTGGGCACCGGTGGCGACCCGATCAATGGCCTGAAGCACATCGACGTGATGCGGTTGTTCAACGACGACCCCGACACCGATGCGGTGATCATGATCGGCGAGATCGGCGGCCCGGACGAGGCCGAAGCCGCGCGCTGGTGCAAGGCCAACATGAGAAAACCCATCGTCGGCTTCATCGCCGGCGTCACCGCGCCTGCGGGCAAGCGCATGGGACATGCTGGCGCGCTGATCTCGGGCGGTGCCGACACCGCAGACGCCAAGCTGGCGATCATGGAGGAATGCGGCTTCACCATCACCCGCAACCCCAGCGAGATGGCCAAGCTGCTCAAGGCGCTGCTGTAAACGCTGGGTGCCTGGACGGCTGCGTAGAAGTACCAATCGTCCGGCCCGCGCGCTTTCCTACACTCAAGTCTGGCCCCAATACCAGCGCGAAGCCCTGAGTCGCGCTTGCACCCCTTCCCGGAGAGCTTCATGGAATTCACATCGGCGGCCTTCTGGGCAGCACTTGGCTCGATCATTCTGGCCAACATCCTGCTGTCAGGCGACAACGCGGTGGTGATCGCGATGGCCGCTCGCTCGCTACCGGCGCACCAGCAGAAAAAGGCCATCTTCTTCGGCAGCGCTGCGGCGATCGTGATGCGTATCGTGCTGACGCTGATCGCTGTGGAGATGCTCAAGTGGCCTTTCCTCAAGATCGTCGGCGGACTGTTGCTGGTCTACATCGGCGTCACGCTGCTGCTCGAGGACGATGAGGGCGGCGAGCAAGGCGGGCCCGTCAACAACGGCCTGCTCACCGCCGTCCGAACCATCCTGATCGCCGATCTGGTGATGAGCCTGGACAACGTGCTGGCGGTGGCAGCCGCAGCCAAGGGCAACACGGTGCTGCTGGTGGTCGGCCTGGGCATCAGCATTCCGCTGATCATCTTCGGCAGCACCTTGCTGCTCAAGGTGATGGAGCGCTTCCCCATGATCATCACGCTGGGCGCCGCACTGCTGGGATTTCTGGCCGGTGAGATGATCTTCACCGATCCAGCGACGATCAAGCAGTTCGGTGAACTGTCACACACCGTGGTAAACGCCGCAGGCATTGCCGGCGCGCTGCTGGTGGTCGGCTTGGGCAGATTCCTCCAGCGCCGACAGGCTGCCAAGCACTCCGGCTGAGCCACGCGGGGCTGCTGCCCCGCCTGCCCCGCCGGCGCCGAGCGCCGCGAGCAATGCGCCACGAGCGTCTTGGCAAGACCGTGCTAAGGTGACTGGTCACCTTGTTCAGCAACAGCACATGGTCCGGTTTCCTCCCAGCGGCCTGGCGTCAGCCGCCATTGCCACGGACAGCCCCGGTGCTGTCCTGGCCGGCCGCTACCGACTCGGCCCTCGCATCGGCAGCAGTGCCACGGCCGAGGTTCTGGAAGCGCTGGACCTGCACAGTGGCGCGCAGGTGGCGGTCAAGATGGTCGCCTTGCCTGCCGAACCGGCGCAGCGCCAGCAATGGCTGGAACGTCTACGCCGCGAAGCCGACCTGGGCCGCCAACTGCGTCACCCCGACATCCTGAGCGTGCTGGCCGCGGGCTTGAGCGGGAACCAGGCCTGGATCGTGTTGGAGCGCGTCTGCGGCGCCGACCTCAGCCGCTACACCCAACCCAGCCGATTGCTGCCCGAGACGCTGGTGCTGCGCATCGGCGCCAGGCTGGCCTCGGCGCTGGCCCATGCCCATGCCCAGGGCGTCGTTCACCGCGACCTCAAGCCCGCGAACGTGCTGGTCAACTTGGCCGAGGGACAGGTCAAGCTGGCTGATTTCGGCGTCGCCCGACTCGACGATGCCCGCATGACCCGCACCGGTTTGACCCTGGGCACGCCGTCCTACATGGCGCCAGAGCTGCTGACAGGCGCTCCCGCCAGCCCGGCCAGCGATGCCTATGCGCTGGGCGTGTTGCTGTTCGAGATGTTCACCGGCCGCCGGCCGCACCAGGCCTCGTCGCTGGGTGAGTTGCTGCACCAGATCGCCCGGGAGCCTGCGACAGCGCTCGCCACCATGAGACCGGACTTGCCCGCACCCGTGCTGGCGGCCATCGAACAGCTGTTGGCGCCCGACCCGGCCCGACGGCCCGTCGACCTCGGCAGATGGGGCGCTGGGCTGGCCCGGCTCGCGGCGCTGATGTCGCAACTGTTGTGGCCTGAAGTCGTCACAAGGCTCTAGGTCCAGGCGTTCCTCCGGGCCCGCTTCGCCGATCCAGCCAACGCCAAGTCTGTCGCCATATCCACCTCGCCTCCTGCCCGGTCGTGCCGGGCTCGGCGGGCACAATCTTCAGCGAGCACACCTCCGCCACCTGCGCCTGCCAGCATGAGCCACGAGTTCTTCCATGCCGTCGATCCGGGACGGGCGCGCAGCAACAACGAAGATGCGGTGGCGGTCGACCCGAGCCAAGGCCTGGCCGTGCTGGCCGACGGCATGGGGGGTTACAACGCCGGCGAAGTGGCCAGCGGCATGGCCACGGCCATTGTCTGCAGCGAGCTCGGCCGCTGGCTGGCCAAAGCCGGCCCAAACGCCAGCGCCGCAGACCTCAGGCAGGCGGTCAAGGCCTGCGTCGGCGACGCCAACCGCGCCATCTACAGCGCTGCGCTGGCCAACCCACTGTACGCAGGCATGGGAACGACGCTGGTGGTGGCGGTGCTGCGCGCGCACAGACTCTGGCTCGGCCATGTCGGCGACTCCCGGGCATACCGTTGGCGCGACGGCGAACTGCTGCAGCTCACGCGCGACCACTCACTGCTGCAAGAGCAGATCGATGCCGGCTTGATCAGCCCTGCGCGGGCAGCTTCTTCGCCGCACAGAAACCTCGTCACGCGCGCATTAGGGGTTGAGCCCAGCGTGGCGCTTGAGATCCGCGGCCTCGATACCAAGCCCGGCGACACCTACTTGCTGTGCTCGGATGGCCTGACCGACATGTTGGCCGACAAGGCGATCGGGCGAATGCTGCAATCCCACGACGCGCTGTTCGAAACAGGCCAAGCCATGATCGACGCCGCAAACCTGGCCGGTGGCCGGGACAATATTTCGCTGATACTCATCAGGGTGAAGGGGGGCAGGGCCAGGCGTCGACGCTGGTGGCGGTTCTGGCGCTGAGGCAAGCGCCGGCGCGCCGCGTCGCCTGGGAGCGCGCCGGCACGATCCATTCAAAAAAGGTCAAGCATGGGCAAGCTGCTGGTGTCGTTGGACGGTGTGGTCATCCAGGAAGTGCAGATCACCAAGGACACGACCACGCTCGGCCGGCGGCCCTACAACGACATCGTGATCGACAACTTGACCGTCAGCGGCGAGCACGCGCTGCTGCACAAGGTCGGTCAAACGGTCTACATCGAAGACCTCAACAGCACCAACGGCACCTACATCAACGGCAAGCCGATCAGGAAGCAGCAGCTCAGCCCGCTCGACGCGGTCGAGATCGGCAGGTACAAGATCAGTTACGTGCTCAACCCCGCCGACCCGGCCAGCGAGCCGGACGCGGCCGAAGCTGACAAGGCCGACCCCGATGGCCGGCCCTCGTCGCTGACCAAGCTCTTATTGCCACCCGCCGCGACTAGCGAGCCCGACATGGCGGGTGGCGCATCGATCAAGGTGCTCAGTGGTGCAGCGGCTGGCCGTGCGGTGGTCTTGACCAAGGCGGTCACCACCGTCGGCAAGGCCGGCGTGCTGGTGGCATCGATCACCAAGCGGCCCGACGGCTATGTGCTGGCCCATGTCGAAGGCACGCAGCTGCCCTGCATCAACGGCGTGCCCTTGCAGGGCGAGACCGCGCCGCTCAGTCACGGCGACCTGATCGAGCTCGACGGCACGCAAGTGCAGTTCCTGCGCAGCTGAACGAGGTCTGTCGCGCCCCGTGACAAAGTCCTCGGCTCGGGCAGGCACGGTTTGCGCGGCTCGCTCGGCCGTGCGAAAAATCGCAGACCACCACTTGCCGCTGGCCGCCAGGCCCTGCACCATCGGCGCTCCGCCGCCCGCCACGGGCGCCCAAACCGTCGCCTACAAGGCCGCCAAGAACCATGCAAATCCGTGTCCTCGGCTGCTCGGGCGGGATAGCCGCCGGCTGCCGCACCACCGCATTCCTGGTCGACGACGACCTGCTGGTCGACGCCGGCACCGGCTTGGGCGACCTCAGCCTGGACGAACTGGCGCAGATCGACCACATCCTGCTCAGCCACTCTCACCTCGACCATGTGCTCGGCGTGCCGCTGCTGGCCGACAGCGTGATTCGACGCCGTGCTGGCCGACCGCCGATCCAGGTCCACGGCCTGAGCGCCACGCTGGCCGCGCTGCGCGACCATGTGTTGAACGGCGTGATCTGGCCCGATTTCACCCGGCTGCCCAGCGCCGACCGACCTGTGCTGGCGCTGCAGGCTTTCGACATCGGCCAGGTGCTGCTGTTCGGACAGCGCCGGATCGAGGTGCTGCCGGCCCGGCATACCGTGCCGGCGGTGGGGTTCGCGCTGCTCGGCACAGACGACGGCGGTGCCTGGGTCTTCACCGGCGACACCGGCCCGAACCCGGCGCTGTGGCAGCGTCTGCGGTCGATGCGGGTTCGCCACCTGGTGATCGAGACCACCTTCCGGGACGCAGACCACCCGGTCGCCAGCGCCAGCCGCCACCTCCACCCGGCGACGCTGGGCCTAGAGCTGGCCCAACTGGCCCAGGGCGTCGAGGTCCACGTCACCCATGTCAAACCTGGGGAGATGGCCACCGTGATGGCCGAGATCGCCGCGCTCGACCCGCGCCACCGCATCCAGGCGCTGGCGGCAGGGCAGGTGATGACGCTGAACTGACGGCCTGGTGCTGACAACAAACGTCGGCCCAAAGGGACGGAATGTGACGGATTTCGGCAGCGCCGACCGCCAAAGTGTGGCGAATTTACCGACAGATGCCGAAAACACGGGAAAATCGGGTTGGCACGCGAACTGCACTGCTGAGTTGTCCTCACCCTCAACCCACTCTCCTGGAGAGACATCCATGAAGCGCATTCAGCAAGGTTTTACCCTCATCGAACTGATGATCGTCGTCGCAATCATCGGCATC
>CAMCTC010000201.1 GCA_945878355.1 Bordetella parapertussis
CCGCGCGACACCAGGCCGGCAGCGGGCCGGCAGCGGGCTGGTGGGGCCAGCCCTTAAAGTCCGGGCTCGATCGCCTTGCCATCCAGGAGAGCCCATGCAACGCCGAAACCTGCTCTTGACCGCCGCCGCGCTGTCGCTGCCCGCTGTCCGCATCCGGGCCGCAGTGCAGCGCGCCGACCTGGCCAAATGGGCCAAGCCGGTCAAGGCTTCGGGCTTCCAGGCCGATTGAAGGAGCAACACATGGCGCAGCGTCCCAACATCGTTTTCATCGTCGCCGACGACCTCGGCTTCGCCGACCTCGGCTGCTACGGCGGCCGCGAGGCCGAGTTCGGACCGGTCTCACCCGTGCTCGACGGCCTCGCGGCGGCCGGCCTGAAATTCACCCAAGGCTATGCCAACTCACCGGTGTGCTCGCCCACGCGCTTCGCGCTGATGACCGGGCGCTACCAGTACCGCTTGCGCGGCGCAGCCGAGGAGCCGATCAACAGCAAGAGCCGGGGCAGCGCGACGCTGGGGTTGCCGCCCGAGCATCCGACGCTGCCTTCGCTGCTGCGCGACGCCGGCTACCGCACCGCGCTGATCGGCAAATGGCACCTGGGCTACCCGCCGCACTTCAGCCCGATCAAATCGGGCTACCAGAGCTTCTTCGGCCCGATGTCGGGCGGGGTTGATTACTTTAGTCACTGCGATTCGCGCGGCACCCACGACCTGTGGCAGGATGAGCAAGAGCATCGCGAAGACGGCTACCTGACCGACTTGATCACCGACCGCGCGGTGCAATGGCTGGGCGATGTCGCTGGCCCCGCCGCCGGCGGTCAACCGTTCTTCCTCAGCCTGCACTACACCGCGCCGCACTGGCCTTGGGAGACGCGAGACGACGCCGCGCTGGCCGAGGAGGTCAAGGACAACTTGTTCCACCTGCACGGCGGCAACATCCACCGCTACCGCAAGATGATCCACCAGATGGACGAGGGCATCGGCCGGGTGATGGCAGCGCTGCGCCAGGCCGGGGTCGATCGCGACACGCTGGTGGTGTTCACCAGCGACAACGGCGGCGAGCGTTTCTCAGACAACTGGCCGCTCGTGGGCGGCAAGATGGACCTGACCGAAGGCGGTATCCGTGTGCCCTGGATCGCGCATTGGCCGGCGGCGATCGCACCCGGCGGTGTCAGCGACCAGCAATGCCTGACGATGGACTGGAGCGCGACGATGCTCGCCGCTGCCGGCGTGGCCGCAGACGCTGACCACCCCCTCGACGGCGTCTCGCTGTTGCCGGTGCTGCACGACCCCGCAGCGACCTTCGAGCGCGCGATGGCCTGGCGCATGAACCACCGTGGTCAGCGCGCGCTGCGATTGGGCGACTGGAAATACCTGCAGGTCGACGGCCACGAATACCTGTTCAAGCTGCCTGAGGACGAGCGCGAGCGCGCCAACCACGCCAAGCGAGAGCCCGAGCGGCTGGCCGCGATGCGCCAGGCCTGGGAAGACTGGGCCGCGACGATGCCGCCGATCGCCGCCGACGCAACCGTCAGTCTGGGCTACGGGGTGGCGGACATGCCGCAGCGCTGAGCTCGGCGTTGTTCCCGCAAGCTCTCCAATGGATGGCGCGTCTTGAGCGCCCCAAGGCCGGCCGAAGCCGGCCGCCCCCGTGGGGATCAAGCAAAGTGGCAAAGCCACATTTGCTTGAGAGCATCCCAGGCCCCTGTCGGCGCCCGGCGTTCGCGGAGAAACGACCGAACTTGGGTCATTCCACAATGCGGAACGTTTTGTTTCTCAGGAGAGCCCCAAGGCCGGCCGAAGCCGGCCGCCCCCCGTGGGGATCAAGCAAAGTGGCAAAGCCACATTTGCTTGAGAGCACCGTCAGCGCGGCTCGTCGTCGGTCGATCGCTCGCCGCGCTGACGGCCCGAGAACATCGTCCACCAGACGATCAGGATCAACAACAGCAGTGCACCCAGCGCTTCCAGCAAAATAAGCCACATGCCGCGATTATCCCCAGCCCTGCCAGCCGTTCTGCTGGCCTTGCTGAGCGCTTGTGCGACGGCGCCGCCCGAGCGCTTGCCCGCGCCCACGCCAGCGCCCCTGCAACCTACGCCGTCGACACCCCAGCCCTCTGCGCCGGCAGTGCCCGTGACGGCGCCTAGCAGCCAGACCACGACCGCGCCGCTGCTCAGAGGCCGCTCGCGCTGGGTGCCGGTGGACTGGTCCACGCTGCCGGATTGGCATGCCGACCGCAGCGCCGAGCTCTGGCCGGCCTTGCGCGCGGGCTGCGCGAGGCCTGCGCCGGGCTGGGCAGCGGTCTGCGCCCGCGCCGCGGCGTTTTCGCCACCCGACGACAGTTTCGCCCGCGATTTTCTGCAGCGCGAGCTGCAGGCCTACCGGGTCGAATCGATCAGCGGCGAGACCGAAGGTCTGGCCACCGGCTACTTTGAGCCCCTGTTGCAAGCCAGCAGACGGCCAAGGCCGGGCTTCACGGTCGCGCTGCACCGCCCGCCACTGGACTTGGCCAAGCGTCGGCCTTACTGGACCCGCCAGCAGCTGGCCGGCGAGGCCAGCGCCAGCCTGCGCGGCCAGGAGATCGCCTATGTCGCGACCGAACTCGACCTGCTGGTGATGCAGATCCAGGGCTCAGGCAGGCTGAGATTGACCGAGCCCGACGGCAGCGAGCGGCAAGTCAGGCTGGCGTTCGCTGGCCACAACGACCAACCTTATGGCTCGGTCGGCCGCTGGCTGATCGACCAGGGCGAACTGCGCGCCGACGGCGCCAACTGGCCGGCGATTCGTGACTGGGGTCAGCGGGCCAGTCCGCAGCGACTGCAGCAGATGCTGTGGAGCAACCCACGGGTGGTGTTCTTCCGTGAGGAAGCGCTGGCCGACCAGCGCACGGGGGACGCGTCACGGCCCGTGCCGACCGGCCCGCGCGGCGCCCAAGGTGTGGCGCTGAGCGCAGGCCGATCGGTGGCGGTCGACCCGCAGGCCGTGCCCTACGGCACACCGCTGTGGCTAGACACCACCGAGCCGCTGTCGGCCAAACCGCTGCGCCGGTTGGTGATGGCCCAGGACACCGGCAGCGCGATCACCGGCGCGGTGCGGGTCGACTACTTCTGGGGCGGCGACGAGGCCGCCGAGCAGCAAGCCGGACGCATGAAGCAGCCGCTGCGGCTCTGGGCGCTGTGGCCGCGCCAGCCCTAGCTGGAAAGACCGGCATCCAGCGGCAAAGCCGCGACCCGCGCGATCAGCTCGGACTCGGGCACATCGGTGTCGAGTCGCAGGCAGTCGGCGGCTTCGTCGCTAGCCGGCCATTCGGCAATGCGCTGCTGCCAGGCCAGCACCTCGAGGGTGGCGTCCGAGGCATCGGCGCCGATGCGCAGCCGCTGCCCGACCCTGGCCTGCAGCACCGTCATCGGCGCGTCGCAGACCAGCAGCGTGAAGCAGACCTGGTGGCGCGCAGCGAGCGCGCGCATCGCGTCGCGCTCGCTGCGGCGCAGGCTGGCAGCGTCGACCACGACCGACACCCCGGCGTCAAGCGCCACGCCGGCCAGTTGCTGCAACCTGTCGTAGGTTCGGCGGTTGGACGCCTCGCTGTAAAGCCCTGGCGCGACACGGGCCGTTGGCGCCAGCGCGAACAAGCGCTTGCGCTCGACGTCTGATCGCAGCCGCAGCGCGCCGCCCCAACCGACCATTCCGGCGGCAAGGCGCTCGGCCATCAAGCCAGCAACCCGGCTCTTGCCGGCGCCCGACAGACCGAACATCAGCACCAGCCGCGGCCTGGCCTGCGCGCCGGCCAGGCCTGCCAAGTTCAGCGCGACATCGAGGTATCGCCTAGACGAGGCCTGCGCCGCGGCATCGATCGAACCCGCAGCCCCCATCAACACCACCTTGGCCCGCACCGCGGCCCGGTACACAGCCCACCAGGCCAGCAGCGGCAGCGCTTCCTGGTCACCACAGGCCTCCAGCGCCGCGCCGATAAAGCGCCAAGCCAGACTAGGCAAGCCTTGGGCGTGCAGGTCCATGAAGGTGAAAGCGAGGTCGCCTATCGTGTCGGTATGGCGCAGCGCGTCGTTGAACTCCAGCGCATCGAACAGCACCGGCTCGCCATCGGCCCAGAAGATATTGCCCAGGTGCAGGTCGCCGTGGACCTCGCGAACGAAGCCGCTGCGCCGGCGCGCTTGCATCCGTGCGGACAGCTCGGCGCCGCGCGCTTCGGTCCAGCGCTGCAGCGCCGTCACCTCGGTGGCGGCCGGGCCTTCGACCAACTCGGCCAGTTCGGCCAAGTTCTCGCGCGCCCAGCGCCGGGTGTTCTGGTCAGCGTCCTGGTCCGGCGGCGCAGACCCTAAGCCGCGGTGGAACCGCGCGACGGTCTCGGCCAGACGGTCGACCATCGCCGCGGTCAGCAAGCCCGATTGCGCCAGACGGTCGAAACGCTGGTGCTCGTCAAAGCGCCGCATCTGCACCGCCCAGTCGATCACGGGACCAACAGCCTCGTCGTCGAGTGCGGCCAAACAAGCGCCGCGAGCGCCCTGGCGCACGGCCAACAAGCCCAGGTACCAATGCGGCGCGGTGCGCCGGTTCAGCCGCAGCTCTTGCTCGCAAGCGGCGCGGCGCGCAGCCAGGGTCGAGAAGTCGACAAAGCCGAAACACACAGGCTTCTTGAGCTTGTAGACCCGTTCGCCGGCGATCAGCAGCGAGGACAAATGGGTCTCGATCAACTCGGTGGCCCCGATGTTGCGGCGCAGCTGCGCGACCACCTCGGCATGGGCAGCACTAGCGCTGACAGTGGGTAAATCGGATTGCGGCATCGGGCCAGACCTCCTGCCGCCATCGTCCCGCGATCACCTGGCAACAGAGGTGAGCGATGTCAAATCGGTCAGCACGGGGCGGGCCGGTACGCACAGCGCGCCAGGCCAATGGCCAGACCCAAGGGCTAATTTGAGCTTGCCGGCAGGTCATGCCTAGGTGTCTTGCGACAAAGGGTCAACATAAATGACACAGGGTGGGTTCGATTTCCTACACTGCCTCACCCCCCCGCATGGAGTGAGCTCGCCATGAACGCACCTCTGCCCGAGTCGATCCGCCTGGCCCTCGAAGCCGCAACGCTCGACGACCGCACGCAGCGCGGGCGGCGGCGAAGCCACAGAGACACCGCGGGCTGCGCAGCAGCACGCCGTGGATTTGGCGTCGAGCGTATTGCCACTGTGGAGAACTGACATGAACGCACCCCTGCCTGAGTCGATCCGCCTGGCCCTCGAAGCCGCAACGCTCGACGACAAATACACCCTAGCCAGCG
>CAMCTC010000202.1 GCA_945878355.1 Bordetella parapertussis
CGCCTTTGGTCCAACTGGCTTTGAGCGCGAGTTCATTGCCCCGGTCGGCCCAACCTGGTTGGATCTTGATCGACTCGCCGCGCCGCAGACCAAATGCGGCTTGCAGCCGCAGTGACATCGCGGTGTACGGGTCGGTGATGCGGCCGAGCTCGATGCCCGACAACTCGCGCGCCTTGCTGACGTTGGTGACGTACTGCCGGTTGGCGATGCCGTAATGGCTGTTGTTGCGTGCGAGGACGTTCTGTTTGCCGATCTTCTCGGCCCACCAACGCAGTTCGGCCATTCGGTTCTTGAGGGTACCCACGGCCAGACCCTCGGACAGCCATCGCTGGACCAAGCCATCGACGTGCTTGGGCTTCAGGCTTGCAGCAGTCATGTACCGGAAACCGAGCTCTTGAAGCTGGCCGGCCACCAGGTCGAGCACGCGCTCGCGATCGCGTTGGGTCGCATAGCTGCCGTCGCGGTTGCGTCGGCACATCTGTTTGAGCTCGAAGTTCAAGTCCCGCATGTGGCTTCGTCTGTCTCCTGTGCTGGTTGGTTGCCCCTGGGTATCCATTGGTCGTCGCTGGTGTGTGAGGGTCTGGTAAGTGTTTCTGTCCGTCCCGAACGCCTGAGCGCTGCGGGAACCACGAGGGACGCGGGACACCACTCCCGTCTTGTGCCGAGTTCTTGCTGCTGGCCGCCGCGGCACGCGGCATTGGCCTCGATGACGCTTGCTGCTACAAGTCGGTTCATCGGGTCGAGCCATTGCCCCAAGGCTCTGGGGGTGCGCCAGGTGGCGCCATGGCTGACATGGCCCGCGCGGAGCGGGTTGGAGCAGATCGCGTTGCACGGTCTGCAGTTCTGACGCGCGTTGAGCACGTCGCATGAGCCCGTCGAATGAGCTCGTCACTTGAGCCCATCACTTGAGCCCATCACTTGGGCCCGTCACTTGCGGCAGGCTGTGGTTTGGCACTGTTTTGCTGGGGCAGCATGCGCGTCGTCTCTACTGGCTTGCGCCGCGTAGTGACGACGCGGTTGGGGCAGGTTTCTTTTTGGCACCCATCGACTGGCGCAGAACGCTGGCGAGATTGCAGCAGCGTGATGTCTGCCTTCGCCGCTTCGGTCGAACTGAATGACCGCTGTGTTGCGGTTGGCTGGCAGAGCCGACAAGGATGCCGTTTGGGGCAAGGTGGACGTCTGTCGTGCCCGATGCCTGACGCATATCTCCACGCCTTTCGGCGGCCGGGTTTCAGGAGATGAGGCCGGTGATGGTGCCCGCTTGCGCGGGACTGGGCGATGCGGTAACGGGCATCAACCGGGCTGACACAGCCAGCTGGAAATTGAGTGTGCCGATGTTGCGCCAATGCACCCTGTTTCGCAACCACAGCGGCTGTCTTTCAATGTGGTCGCAAGCCTGACACGCCAGCGAAATCGCGCAGCGCTGTCAGCACTGCTGACAGCAGCGATGGCGGTCGTGGTGCCGGTGAGCAGCCTGGTCGTCACCATCATCGACGCCTGGGGCGAGGTTGTTTCTGAGGTGTCGGCGCCGGATGAGGCCCACATCTCCGCGAACACCCCGCAGGGCTGCACGGCGCTGGCGGGCCGCGCACCTCTGAACGCAGACTGGGACGCCGACGCCGCGCAGTGGGTCAGCCGGGGGTGACAAGCCCTCGGATTTTCATGCGTGGAGCGCATCAAAGGCCTGGGTTGACCCGCGGTCGTCGGCCCAGGTCTTGGTTGACAAGTGGGTGGCTATCAGGGCGCGGCGCGACGCAATGCTGGCCCAGTCGGATTGGCGCTCGATCCGAGCGGCTGACACGGGGGTGCCGTTTGCAAGCGCGTGGCTGGCCTATCGGCAGCAACTGCGCGACATCACCTCCCAAGACCCAGATGATGTGGTCTGGCCCACCGCCCCGGCCCAGCAAGATGATGGGTGGGCCCACATGATCATCTTCACCGTGCTTTGCACCTGGGCATCTCTGCGCTACCGGCTGCGCCGCCTGCTCAAGTTGCGGTGAGGCGCAAAACGCTGCTGGGCTTGTTTGCAACCTGATTGCAACTGGTTGCAACTGATCATCCGTCCTATGCCGCACAGGAGCAACGACTGACTAACCGAGGGTTGGCGCCACAGACTTGACCTCCGCGACGCTCGTTGATTTTTTGTAGCCCATGCACTACACTTCGCCGATGCGAGTCGAGAAGACAGACGAGTACCGCGACTGGATTGACGGCCTGAAGGATCAGGCCGGGCGAGCGCGGATTCTGATGCGCGTTGATCGCTTGATCCACGGAAATCCAGGGTCGCATCGCAATCTGACGGACGGCGCGTCTGAACTCAAGATCGATGTCGGTCCGGGATACAGGGTGTACTACTCACAATGCGGAACCAGACTCTTGCTCTTGATCGCAGGTGGTGACAAGTCATCACAAGGCCAGGACATCCCTATGGCATTGGAACTCAGCCGGAACTACGTGGAGAAGTCGTCATGACCAAGTTGACCGCGAAGAAGTCAGTGAAGACGAAGACCTCTAAATACGATGTATCGGAGCATCTGCGTACGCCCGAAGAGATGGCCGCCTATTTGGACGCATGGCTTGATGAAGCACCGGAAGACGCAGCTGGCATTGCCCGCGCCTTGGGCGACATTGCCCGAGCCAAAGGCATGTCTCAGGTAGCCAAGGACGCCGGCCTCAGCCGCGAGAGTCTTTATCGTGCGCTCAGCGCCGAAGGCAATCCAAGCTTCGCTACGGTTCTCAAGGTCGCCAAGGCACTTGGCGTAAGGCTCCACGCTCAGGCCGTGCCGAGCGGCGCCTAATGCCAAAGTTTAGGGGCAGTGATGCGAAGCGTTATTTTCCCACTCGAACTTACGGTTGGCATCACTCGGGGTCCAGTTCGGTGTAGCTGCCTTTCGTGGCTTGGTCCACAGCCGCACGTACTCGATGCACTGATTTAAGAATCTTCGGCCAGCTTGTCGTCCACAGTACGACGATTGCCAAGCTGCGACCGGTGAGGTTCTGTTGATATCGCAAGTTCTTGTCGGTGGTGAGAATGACTTCAAAGTCTCCTGCCTCGGCGGTTGCAATCAATTCCCCATTCTTCAGGGTTGACCAGCCGCGCTCGTAAGCTGTGGCGACTTCGTGCCCAAGCAACTCGCGACGCAGTGGTGCCGGTGTCCCATGGTCAAACAACACCCTCACTTACGCAACCGCAAGCGAGCTCTTCGCCGCGTGTTCGAGCACTGCGCGCGCTTGATCCAGTGAGACACCGGGGAACCACTCGACAAACTGCTGCACGGAAGCGCCGTCTTCGAGATTCTCGAACAAGGCCGCGATTGGGACGCGAGTTCCCTTGAAGACCCAAGCACCACTTACCCGGGCAGGATCACGCTCGGCAGCCGGGCAGGAGGACCAATCGATCATGCTCAGATGGTAGCACCGAGAGCGCTTTTTGATGCCGGCGGCCGGCACACAAATAGGTGCAGCGGGTGGGTGCGAGCTGTGAAAACTTTTTTGCTCGCTCGCGGTTTCGACAGCAATGTTGTTGCGATCGCTTCCATCTATGGAGGCGCCAAGCCGTCGGAGCGCAGCACATGAGTCTTTTCGGAGGCATCTTCCATGGGATGTTGGGCGGCAGCGATGCGCCACCGCCCGACCCAAACACAGGCTTGGCCGCACAGTCCAACGCTGATATTGGCGCTCGGATGCAGGCGCTGGCCCCAGCGGATCGCCTCCAGGAACAAGGCGCGCAGACCTCGTCCGATCTCGCGGATGGCGACGCGACCCTGGCTGTCGCTGAGGCGGTCCTTGAGCACAAGCGTCTTGACCATCCGGACGTGGCGGTCGAACTCCACGATCGCCTCGGCGGTGGCGTAGCCGTACGGACTGCGGAAACCCAAGGCGACGGTGGCCGGGCTGCGTGAGCTCAGCACTGACAGGCTGAGCCCTTTGCGCCGCAGGAATTCGAATTCGGCCTCGCACTCGACGGCTTCCCGCGCCATCTGCTCTCGTAGGGTGACGAGCGCTTGTTGCACGCGGATCAGGATCCAGTCGGCGTATGGGTTGTCATTGCCCGACAGGTACCAGATCGATTTGAGGATGGCGGCAAAGCGCCGGCCGCCCGGTATGGCCGGCGCATGGGTCTGCGAATCGGCAGCACGTCCGGTGAACATCCGAAAGGCATCCTGGGTGTGCAGCGTCATGACGTCGGGCGTCTCGTCCGCGAGTGGGCCCAGGGTGGTCGCCGTCGGCGATGCGAGCAGCGTGGGAGACCTGGGCGGCGTGGTGGGCGGCGTGGACGATGATGTCGTGTCGGGTGTCGGCATGGAGAACTCCTTGCGTCGGGAGGGAATGCTGCTGCTCGATGGCTATGCGTGGTGCATTCATCGCGGCGGGCCTTGGCCCATGCGCCGCTTCATGTCATCGAGCAGGCGACTGATCTTTTCGCGTTGGGTGCGGATCCTGGCCTGGTATTCGGGCGTCGCGCGTTCGGCCTCTTGCCGCCGCTCCTCGGCCTCGCGCGCACAACGCTCGTCAGCGGCCTTCTGGTGCTGTCGGCGTTCAGAGGCAATGCGGGTGGCGAGTTCCGCCACGAAGCTGCCAGCAGCGGCTCGGGTGATGAGGCCGCGCAGATAGGCCACCGGACTGCTGCGCACGCCATTGGCCTGCAGCCGTCCGGCCAGTTCGTCAAGGAGAACCTGGCCCTGCTCGCCGCTCTGGCGCAGCAGCAATCGAGCCGCAGCACGCTCTTCCGGCAGCATCCGGTCAGGAAAAATCAGGTCGTCACCACCACCACCACCGCTTGGCTGAACTGGCGCTTTCGCTTCGCGCGTACTGTCCTGTGGTGGTTGTAGTAATACACATGTAATCTCTTGTATTAGTGGAATGGCGCTTTCGTCGAAACAGTGATGGCGGTTTGGGTGAAACAGTGATGGCGGTTTGGGCGAAACAAGGATGTGGGGATGCCACAGGCTTGATTCGCCCTTTTGTGCAACGCTGCCTGCGGTGTCCACGCTGACTTGCCATGCTTGCGCGGCTTGCAGATTGGCGCCCAACGCGGCGGCTTGTGAGGTGGGTTGTGAGGTGGCTTGTGAGCCGCGATCGGTCAGCAGCGACAGCAGGCAGTCCAGTCGGACGCGTCCGGCCAAGCTGGGCGGCATGCCTCGCAGTGCCTCTTCCCAGACCCCTGCTCGGGCCAGGTCGCGGCGGGCAGTCTCCTGTTCGCGGCGGGTCAGCCCGATTTCCTCGGACCAGCGGGCGGCCGAGTTGCAGATCCAGCCATCGTG
>CAMCTC010000203.1 GCA_945878355.1 Bordetella parapertussis
ACCCGACGCCTGATAGGCCACCACCTGCTCCAAGCACCGCTCCAACCGTTCCCGATCCAAATTCACGCCGTCTCCTTCGCCGTTGCAATGGACGCAAGGTTGGCAGGTTCATGGTTTAACGGAAAGATGGGGTTGGCGGAACGCTTACGGCTGCTGGGTGGTCTCACGCTGTCGGTGCTGCTGCAGGCGCTGGTGCTGTACGCACCGCCGATGAACGCGCTGTTCCACACCGTGCCGCTGCCGCCGGAGTCGCTGCTGCCGCTGCTGGGGCTGGCCAGCCTGGTCCTGTGGTTGGAAGAAGCGCGCAAGCTGTGGGCGCGCAGGATGCCCCGGGCTCGGCCATGAGCCTTGCCTGGCTGCTCATCCAGTTCACGGCCTGCGCCGTACTGATCGCGCGGGCGGGCTACCTGCTCAGCCACAGCGCCGACGCCCTCGCCGGCGCCTACGGCTGGGGCCGCGGCTGGGTCGGCCTGGCCTTGCTGGCCACCGTGACCTCGCTGCCCGAGCTGGCCTCGGGCATCAGCGCGGTGGCCTTCGTCGATGCACCCAACCTGGCCGTGGGCAACGCGCTCGGTGCCTGCGTCGTCAACCTGCTGTTCTTGGTCGTGGTCGACGCGCTGCAGCGCCACCAGCCGATGTACCGCGAAGCCAGCGCGACGCACTTGTTGTCGGCCGCATTCGGCGTGGTGATGCTGGGGTTTGTCGCCCTGAGCCTGCTCACCGGCACACGTGCCCCTGCCCTGCTGCACGTCGGCATCTACAGCCCGATGCTGCTGGCGCTCTACCTGCTGGCACTCAAGGGGGTGCATGCGCACGAACGCCAGGCCATGGCCGTCGGCACTGGAACGCGCAGCCCGCTACCGGCGGGACAGACGCGGAACGAGTGGCGACGATTCGGCCTCGCCGCGGGGGTGGTGCTGGCCGCAGGCAGCTGGCTGCCCAAGGTGGCCGACGGGCTGGCGACGACGCTGGGCCTGTCCAGAAGTTTCGTCGGCACGGTGTTGATGGCCGTCGTGACCACGCTGCCGGAGATGGCCGTGACGCTCGGCGCCTTGCGGCTGGGCGCGCTGGACATGGCCATCGGCAACCTGCTGGGCAGCAACCTGTTCAATGTCTTGATCCTGGCGGTGGACGATGTCTTCTACGTCCGTGGGCCGCTGCTCGCCGACGTTGCGTCCGTGCACGCGGGCACCGCGGTGGCGGCACTGGTGATGACGGGTCTGGTGATCATCGGCCTGGTGATGCGGCCGCAAGGGCGCACGCTGCGGATGATGAGCTGGGTCAGCGTCGGCATCGCTGCGACCTACGTCGTCAATGCGGCGCTGGTCTACCTGGGCGGGGTCTGAATGGTCGTCAGCCGTTCACCTTCGCCCGACATCGCCAACCACACCCCATGCACGGCCCCTTCTCCGAGTTCGCATTGCTGCTGCTGATCTGCGCGCTGGCCGGCGCCGCCTTCGTGCGCTTGCGCCAGCCGGTGCTGATCGCCTACATCGTCGTGGGCATCGCCGCGGGACCCACCGGCTTCGGTCTCGTGACGGCGCACGACCAGATCGACTTGCTCGCCCAGGTCGGGTTGGCGGTGCTGCTGTTCGCCGTGGGGCTGAAGCTGGACCTGCACCATATCCGCCACATCGGGCCGGTGGCGCTGGCCACCGGCCTGGGCCAGTTCGCCTCCACCATCGTGATCGGCTTCGCGCTGATCCTCGCGCTGGGCAAGGGCGTGATGGAAGCCTTGTACGTCGCCGTGGCGCTGACCTTCTCCAGCACCATCATCATCGTCAAGCTGCTGTCCGACAACCGTGAACTCGACAGCCTGCACGGCCGCATCGCGGTGGGCTTCCTGATCGTGCAAGACCTGGCGGTCGTGATCGCGATGATGGCGATGAGCGCGCTGCGAAGCACGGGCAGCGGCGATCCCGGCGGCGACGGAGCGGGATGGATGGCGGTGCTGCTGTCGCTGGGCTGGCGCCTGACGGCGGCAGCCGCCGCGATGTTCGTGCTGATGCGCTGGGTGTTGCCGGCCCTGGTGACGGCCATGGCGCGCTCGCAGGAATTGCTGCTGGTGTTTGCCGTCGCCTGGGGTGTGGCCTTGGCCGCCCTGGGCGAATGGGCCGGCTTCAGCAAGGAGGCGGGTGCCTTCCTAGCCGGCTTCTCGCTCGCCTCCACCCCCTACCGCGAGGCCATGAACGCGCGGCTGACCGGCATCCGCGACTTCCTGCTGCTGTTCTTCTTCATCGACCTCGGCGCCAAGCTCGAACTCTCGGCACTGGGCGCCGAAGTGGTGCCTGCGATCGTGTTGTCGTTGTTCGTGTTGATCGGCAACCCGCTGATCGTTCCGACCATGGGCTTCATGGCGATCCCGAGGTCACGCAGGTGCCTGCACCTGGCGGCTTCGAAGTGCGATTCGGCGATGTCCAGGACCCCGAGTTCCTCGAGACACTGCCCTTGGCCCGCACACCCTGGGTCGTGAGCACACTGCCCGACCTCGCCTCCAACCGGCTCTTGCTGCATGCCCTCACCGAGCGCGGCTACGGCGGGGATCTCGCCATCGTGGCGCGCGACGACGCCACGGGCGCTGCACTCAAGAGCGTCGGTGTCCCGATCGTGCTCTACCCGGTTCGCAACGCAGTGGACTATGCCGTCGAGCACCTCAGTGAACTGATGCGAGCCGCACGTCCCACGACCGACAAGGAGGTCCCATGAACCGTCTCGGTCCGATCCTCGCTGCCACCGACTTCTCAGGCCCGGCCCGGCATGCCGCCGACCGTGCCGCACGCCTGGCGCACGAAACCGGCGCAGCGCTGACGCTGATGCAAGTGTCGCCGGGCGGCGCGTTGCAGGAGCTTCGCCAGTGGCTGGGCGCTGGCCATGCGATGGAACAGCAACTGCACGACGATGCACGGCGCCAGCTGGCGTTGCTGGCTTCGGATCTGCAGACGCACCGGCACGTGGCCGCGCGGGCGGTCAACGCGTGCGGACCCGTGCTCGATGAGATCAACCGCGAGGCCGAGGGCCTGGACGCCGCCCTGCTCGTGCTGGGAGCGCGCGGCGCCGGGTTCCTGCGCCGGCTGGTGCTGGGCAGCACGTCGGAGCGGCTGCTGCGCCGTACCACCCGGCCGCTGCTGGTCGTGCGCCAGACGCCGCACGAACCCTACCGGCGAGTGCTGATAGCGCTGGACTTCTCGCCCTGGTCGGCACAGGCCGTCACGCTGGCGCATCGGGTGGCGCCGCACGCGAGGCTGCTGCTGTTCAATGCCTAACAGGTGCTGTTCGAAGAGAAGCTGCACTTCGCCGGCGTCGATGCCGCCACCATCGATCGCTACCGAAGACAGGTCGGCGCCGATGCCACCCAGCGTGTGCATGCGCTGGCCGCCGCGCTGGAATTCGGCTACGCGCTTGCGACGCGCAATGTGGCGCATTTCAACTTCTCCGGTCTTGTGGTCATCGATCCATGGGCTTGATTCAGCACCGTGGCCTGTCAGGCACCAGCATTGGTGCGGGTTTGCGGCTGATTCAGCCGAAAGTGACCTTTCGAGATCTATCGAGGTCTATCGACTCCTGGGACGCTCGTGAACGCTTCATCGCGGCCTGACGTCACCCTCGGAGCGCGTCCGAACGGATAATTCATCAAATACCGTAAGTGCTTGTCGCGCCACACTTTTCAGAGCGTCTTTTTACCGTCAGCTTGGGCGAGTGCTCTGAGGACCCGCGCCCGACCCATTGGCAGCGCTCCGTCTCTCGCCAAACGGGCTAGGAAAAGCCTTGAACGCGGAGCCTCACCCCGTCACTGGCTGAAAGATGCGGATCCTGGGCGAGAGCTTGGCTCGGAGTTCCCGGTCCGCGACTCGGATGTCGTACTCAGACTGCAGGTTCAGCCAGAACCGGGGCTCCATGCCGAAGAACAACCCGAGCCGAATCGCGGTGTCCGCCGTGATGGGGCGCTGGCCATTGACCAGTTCGCTGATCCTGCTCGGCGAGACATCGATGTCCGCCGAGAGCTTGCGGGCGCTGATGCCCATGGGCTTCATGAAATCCTCCAGCAGGATCTCGCCCGGATGAATCTCCTCAAGCAACTTGGTCATGTTCCGCATTCCTAGTACATCAACACGAAAATGTCGAAACATAGTGACGACCTAGTTTTTGATCGGCATCCTGACGAGTGAACTTCCATTCGATGGTGCGCTCGTCGGCGTTTCGTGCTTCTTGCCAAGCGTCCACTTCGGTCTGCAGCAGTTCTCGGCTGGCGATCCGTCTATCCAGGCACAGCCGACTGAGAATGCCGATTTCGATTTCTGCCATGTTCAGCCAGCTCGCGTGCTTTGGGGTGTAGTGGAATTGGACTCGACGCAGGAGCTTGGCCGCCGCGCGCTTGCCCATGACATCGTCGAACGACTTACGGAAGTGGGTGTTCAGGTTGTCCAGCACCAGGTGAACGCGGCGTGCCTTGGCATAGGTGTTTGTCAGCAGATCTTTGACAAAGGCAACGAAGTCGATCTTGCCCCGCTGCGCCGTGACCTCGACGATTCGGCGGCCTGCCTTGGGCTCGACGGCCACGAACAGGTTGGTCGTGCCGTGGCGTACGTACTCATAGTCCTGCTTGGTCGGGCTGTGTTCAACCATCGGCAGCGGTTGACGACTGTGAGCGATGAGCTGCAAGCTCTTTTCATCGATGCAGATGACCGGTTCAGCCCGGCGCAATGGCCGCGCATACAGCTCAAGAAGAGCGTACATCCGCTGCCGGTATTCTTCGGTCAAGGCTCCAATGCACCACATCAACCTGCGCCACGGCTTGATGTCGTTTTTTTTAACATGCGCCGTACGGTTTCCCGGCTCACGTTGCCCAGGCCTTGCTCCTGGCGAGCGACGCGTTCGAGCTCCACCAATGTCCAGCGCTGCCGTCCCTCTGGTGGGGTTGTGCAAGCCAGCGCCG
Organism: Bordetella parapertussis; assembly: GCA_945878355.1. GTDB lineage: Bacteria > Pseudomonadota > Gammaproteobacteria > Burkholderiales > Burkholderiaceae_C > Pseudaquabacterium. The sequence continues at coordinate 4,934 of CAMCTC010000203.1, forward strand.
TTACCCGAGCTTCGGCATCGGTGTTGTACTGGGGTGGTCGCCCTGATCGCGCAACGTCGAACACGGCCAGATCGACTCCACCCTGCAAATACGCCGCGCGAGTGCGCCAAACGGCGGTCCGCCCAATCCCGAGCACGGCCATGATCTGCGCTTCCGGCAAGCCTTGATCCAGACTGGCCAAGACATGAGCTCGATTCACTTCGCGCGCTTGATGCAGCCCCTTCGCTCGGATGTCGCTGATCACCGCGCGATCCTCCTCGGACAAATG
>CAMCTC010000204.1 GCA_945878355.1 Bordetella parapertussis
CGTCGACGACAGGGGCTGCTACGCCAGGCTCGGCGATGGCCGAGGCTGGCGTGGCGGGCTCAGCATCGGGCAACACTCGCAGCATAGGCACCGCTTGCAGCGGCTGGCGGCCCGGTTCGCGTCCCGCCATCAGCAAGGTCAATTGCCGCACAGCGGCCTTCAAGCTGTCGATCGCACCAGCCATGGGTTGATCGCTTGGGTTGCCTGCGCTGGCCCAGGCGGCCAGCGCCGCATGCCTGAAACCAGATGGCCTGGCTGGGGCCTGCGCAAGATCGCCTCGCGCACCGGGGAACTGACGGGCCAGCGAGGCATCTTCCCGCGCCGCCTCCAGGGTTTGGAACAGCCGCCGCAGCAGCACCGACCGGGGCCAGCTGGCCAGGCAGCGCGCCAGCGCCGTCTCGGGATCAAGCACGGCATCACCCGCCTGGTGCGACGCTGGCGTGGCCAGCGGGCCCCACAGCCCAGCCGAGGCGAGCGCTTCATCGTCGATGGCCCAGCGTCCGTCGGGCTGCTGGCCAACCACCTGCCGCAGCACCACCAAGCGCCGGGCGCGGCGCTCTGAGGTCGAGCCGTCATCGGGCGGTGGCAGCCACAGCCATCCGGGTCCGCCCGAAGCCCTGGCGGCGCCGGTCGGTGGGTTCTGCGCCAAGGCCAAGGGACGGCCAGCCAGCGCGCTGGCAAACATCTGCAAGGGTCGCTGGTCAGGGTCTGCCGCGGCGGCTGGGTCCTGCGCAGCGACAGCGCCCGCCGATGTCAAGGCAGCAGCACGTCGATGATGTCGCGCACGGCTTGCTGAACATCGGCGTCGTCGCCAATGCCTTGGGCCACGGCCACCTCGCAAGCGCGCCGGGGCGCGATACCGCGGGCCACCAATTGCGCCGCGTACACCAGCAATCGGGTGCTCACGCCGTCTGCCAAGCCCTGCGCTTGCAAGGCCCGCACCCGCTGGCCCAACACGGCCAGACGCTCGGCCATGGCCTCGGGAACACCACCCTCATGGGCGACGATGGCGGCTTCAAGGTCTACTGTCGGGTAGTCGAAAGCCAGGCTCACAAAGCGCTGGCGGGTGGACGGCTTCAGGTCTTTGACCACGCTCTGGTAGCCCGGGTTGTACGAGATGACCAGCGCAAAACCCGGGTGTGCCCGCAGCAACTCGCCGGTCTTTTCAATCGGCAACTCGCGCCGGTGGTCGGCCAGCGAATGGATCACCACGGTGGTGTCCTTGCGCGCCTCCACCACCTCATCGAGGTAGCAGATGGCGCCGCGCCGCACCGCCCGGGTGAGCGGGCCATCGGCCCACACGGTGCGGTCGTGCGCCAGCAGGTGGCGGCCCACCAGATCATTGGCCGTGAGGTCTTCATGGCAAGCCACGGTGATCAGTGGCTGCGCAGCGTCGGGCCGCAGCGCGGCGTGGCCCTGCGCCAAGCGGGCGGCCATGTGCTCGACAAATCGGGTCTTGCCACAACCGGTGGGGCCTTTGAGCAACACCGGCAGCTGCGCGGCATAAGCCGCCTCGAACAGCGCCACCTCGTCGGCGACCGGCAGGTACCAGGGCATGATGGATAGGGCGGTGGGCAAGACAGTCATGGGCGGGCGGGCTGAGCCAGCGCGGACGGATTCAGTCAGCGACTCGTCCGGAGCGCAGGCACAGCGCTTTCAGTGCCAGTCGCGCAGCAGCTTGCCCGGCAGGGGTTTGTGAACGGCCCCTTGCTCGTCGGCGACACGCTGCCCGTTGACCCACACACCATGGACGCCGCACGACTTGGTGACCACTCTGGTCGCATCGGCCGGCAGGTCGTTGGCGCGAGAGCGCGCGCCGCGCCCCACCGTTGCAGGATCGAACAACAGCAGGTCGGCGGCACAGCCTTCGCGCAGGCTGCCACGGTCGCGGATGCCAAAGAACTCTGCCTGCGCGCTGGTCAGGCGACGCACGGCTTCTGGCAGACCCATGATGGCCTTGTCGCGGACCCAGTGACCCATCAGGTGCAGGCCGAAGCCTGAGTCATCCAGAAATGACAGGTGCGCGCCGGCGTCCGACAAGGACAGCAGGCTTTGCGAGTGATTCAGCAACTTGGCCACTGCCGCCTCGTCGTGGTTCAACGCGACCAGTGAGAACAGCGTACCGAGGTCTTCCGAGATCGCCAGATCGAACATGCAGTCGAGCGGATCGACCGATTGTTCGGCGGCGATGTCGGCGATGCTGCGGTCCTCGAGCTGCCGATTCTCGGCGCGCACGGTCTGCAGCACCTGCACCAGCTTCCAGTCGCCTGAAAAGATACGCCGCGCCGGCGTCTTGAGTTCTTCGCGCAAAGCTTGGCGCAAGGCCGGGTCGCGCAGACGCTTGATCATGTCTTGGCCTTTGAGACCAAAGATCGGTTTCCAGGCCAGCAAGGGCTCAAGCGGGTAAGGCACTTCGAACGAGAAGTCGAACACCAGCGGCGTTGCAGCCACCGCGCCGCGCATGTGACGACCGCGCTGGTTGGCTGCCGCAATGCCGTCGAGGTCATCGAACACACCGTTGGGGGCCAGGCTCGAATGCAGCAGCGCTGCGACGAGCACGGGCCGGCCCGACGCCGCTGCAAATTCCTCGAGCTTGGCCACCGGGGTGGTCGGACCCTTGGTGATCATGAAAACGCCCTGGTTGCGACCACGCATAGGCTCGGCAAGCGCCAGGAATTCGGACCAATCGGCCAGTCGCGAGGGCATCGGCCGACCGTCATAGGCACTGTGCGAGGTCGTCGTCGTCGACGCCAAACCGACGGCGCCCGCCGCCAGCGCCTCGTCGACCAGCGCTTGCATGCGGGCCACCTCGTCGGCTGTCGCGGCGCGGTCGGAGCCGGCTGAACCCATCACGTAGGTGCGCAGCGTCGAGTGGCCGACAAAAGCCGCCAGGTTCATCGCGCAACCGCCCGCTTCGATCCGGTCCATGTACTGACCGAAGGTCTCGAAATCCCAGCGTATGCCGGCCTGCAGACTGGCCAGCGACATGCCTTCGACCTGTGTCAGGTTCTTGGTGACGAGGTCTCGCGATGCGGCGTCGGGGCGGCAGGGCGCGATCGTGAAACCACAGTTGCCGATGATCGCGGTGGTGACCCCCATGCCGACCGACTGGTCGAGGTAGGGGTCCCAGGTGATCTGCGCGTCATAGTGGGTGTGGTTGTCGATGATCCCCGGCATCAGCGCCAGGCCTTTGGCGTCGACGTTTTGCAGCGCCTGGTTGGTCGGGATCGGTGAGTCCTCTCGGCGCACCGCGGCAATGCGTCCATCCTTGACTGCCAACTGCCCGGTGAACGGCGTGGAGCCGAGGCCATCGTGGATTCTGGCGTTTGAAATCAGCAAGTCGAACATGGAAGACCTCTCAGACGAAGGGTTGAGTGAGTGACGGCGCAGTAGACCCAGGGCGTGCCGCCAGGCGAAAACGCCAAGGCAGCGGTGATCATTGAGGCTTGATGCCTGCGCCGCTGACGATGGCTGCCCATAGCGCCATGTCCTGCTTCAGCGTCTTGGCAAACGACTCGGGCGAATCGCCGACAGGTACCAGTGTTTGCTCGTTCAAGCGCGCCTGCACGTCTGGCAGCTTGACGATGCGCATCAGCTCACGCGAGATCTTCTCGATCACCGGCTTGGGCGTGCCGGCTGGCGCCAGAACGCCGACCCAGCCCAGCGGTTCGAAACCGGGGTAGCCGTTCTCGGCCAAGGTGGGCACCGCCGACAACATCGGCGCACGTTGCGGGCCGCTGACCACCAGGGGCTTGAGCTTGCCGGCGGCGATCTGCTGGGTCGCGGTGCTGACATCGATCCAGGCGCAGCTGATTTGCCCGCCGAGCAGGTCGGTGAGCATCGGTGCCGAGCCCTTGTAAGGCACATGCGTCATGTCCAGGCCCGCCACCCGGGCAAACCGCTCGCCCAGGATATGCGATGACGAACCGGTGCCAAAGGAGCCGAAGGCGTGCTTGCCGGGATTGGCCTTGGCCAGCGCAACGAACTCCTTGATGTCGCGCGCCGGGAAATCGGGTTTGACGGCGAGCACCAGGTACGACAGGCAGATCTGCGAGATCGGCTCGAAGTCCTTGATCGGGTCAAACGGCACCTTGACGTAAATGGACGGATTCTGGATGTGGGTGGTGATCGCGACCAGCAGGGTGTAGCCATCGGCCGGCGAGCGCGCCACCTGCTCGGTGCCGATCATGCCGCTGGCGCCCGGCCGGTTGTCGACCAGCATCGGCTGCCCCCAGGCCTCGGCCAGTTTGCCGGCAAGCAGCCGACCCACCAGGTCGGTGGCGCCGCCAGGTGGATAAGGCACCACGATCTTCACCGGGCGGTTGGGATAGGTCGAGACCGCCTGTGCTCGCGCATCGAGGGCGGTCAAGGGCGCGGAGGCAAGCGCCATCAGCGTGAATTTGCGGCGCGTGAACTGACGACTCGGCGGATTGATCATGGGGCTCCGAACACATCGCGAGAGCGCGATTTAACGATCGATTCTCGCATCGCACCGTGCCCATCCGAGATCATCCACATGGATTGACCCTCGCATCGCAGGCGCCTTCGCACTCGAACTCGCCGCCTGCCCAGGTCTTCGCATGGCCGCGTCGTCGCCCAGCCGCCCGGTCGATCCAGGTTCACCTGATCAAGTTTCATCCTGTCTTCGCTCGCAAGGTCTGCTCTTGATGGCGCTGGATTTGGGCAGGCGCCGGGTAGCCGGGATTGCACCGCGATCGGCAACACCTCGGGTTATTTTTGTGGTCAGCACCAGCAGGTCGAGCCCGGCTGTGCCATTTTTCAAGATTATTTAAGGCAAATTTAAGGCTTATTTAAGGCAAATTTAAGAACTGAAGACAGCTTCCGGTCAAACTGTTCCCGGCGCTGGCAACCGTCAAAGATCCGCAATAGATCCCCACGTCAGGCTCGACACCATGCCGGTGCCGGGCCTCGGATTCAGTTCAACATCACGGTGCCTCGAATCCAATTGCCAAGCGCTCAACCAATCCAAAAGGAAAATCATGCTTTTATTAATAGGACTTACGCAAACCGAACTCAGCTAGCGCTCAGTTCGGACTTTTGTAGCTGATTTATACGATAGACATTTGGACAGATGGCTTCATGAGTTCTTGCCTCATGTAAGCCGACAGCATCCCTTTTTTAACGCTGTAAATATTGCTT
>CAMCTC010000205.1 GCA_945878355.1 Bordetella parapertussis
CGCCGTGCAACCACTTCGCCACCGTGTTGCGCGACAGCCCTGTGATGCGCGCAATCTCGCGCTCCGACTTGTGCTTGCGGCCATGCAAACGCCGGATATTGCCAATCATGTCCATGGTGATCACTCCTTGTCCCCTGCTGCTCAAAAAAGCAGCAGGGTAGGTTGTTCACCTGGCTCAGTTTTCGTTCGGCACAACCTTCAAAAGTGGCTCAGTTTTCGGTCGGCGCCAACAATCCGCATCATGGTGTTTGCCGATCGTGTGGAGATAGCCAGCCCAGGACATCTGCCCGACAGCCTGAGCGTAGAAGCTATCCGGCAGGGCCGCACCAACCGCCGCAATCCAACGCTGACGGAACATGCCGCCCAGCTCCTGCCGTATCGCGGCTTGGGCAGCGGCATTCCACGCGCGCTGCGGGAATGGCCGCAGATCGAGCTGCTCGATGACGCCGCAGGCAACCAGTTCAGTGCGGTGGCGCGGCGGCCTGCGGCGGAATGGCGCACGCCAGGCGACCCAGTCGGCGGCCCAGTCCGGGTACCTGCCCGGGAGGTCACCGACCCAGTCGCCGACCCAGTCACCGACCCAGTCGATCAACTGCTTCAGCTGCTGGTCGCAGGAGCACTGCCGCCATCAGCGCTGATGGTGGGCCTGGGCCTGAAGCACCGCCACACCTTCCGTACCAACTACCTGCGTCCGGCGCTGGAGCGCCAGTGGATCGCCCCGACGCTGCCCGACAAGCCCAACAGCCGCCTGCAACGCTACCGTCTGACACCTGCGGGCCAAGCCATGATGCAAGAACTGCTCACCGGCAAGACGAGACTGACATGAACGAGCAACAGAGCGGCGAGTGGAGGAATGCCGGCCAGTTGCCGCCCGACGGGTCACTGGCGCGCTTGATGGCCAAGCACCCGTCGCAACCGGCCAACCCGGACATTGCCAGGGCCTTGTTCCTGGCCGGCAAGATCGAATCCTGGGGCCGCGGCATCGACCTGATCCGCAATGCGTGCCTGGCTGCAGCTTGCCCGGCCCCGCGCTTCGACTGCGACAGCGTGGGGTTCTGGGTCGAATTTCCGTTCCCGGCGCTGACCGAAGGCAACGGAACTTCGGTGAAAACTTCGGTGAAAACTTCGGTGAAAACGCCGGCAGCCATTCTGGGCCTGTTGGCAGCCACGCCGGCTATGACGCTGGCCGAGGTCGCTGCCGAGATTGGCAAGACCTCGCGTGCGGTCGAGCTGGCCGCAGCCAAGCAGGTCAAGGAAGGCCGCCTGAAATATGTAGGGCCGCAAAAGGGTGGCCACTGGGAGGTGTTGACATGAGTGCCAAGGCCGATCGCGACATGCGCACGATGTCGGCTGCGACCGCCAGCCCAGGCAGCGCAGCAGGCCTTGTCGCCGAATTGCGCAAGCTGATTGACGGCGCGCGGCAACGCGCCGCAGTTGCCGTGAATGCAGAGCTCAGCCTCTTGTACTGGCAGGTGGGCCTGCGCATCCACCGAGAAGTGCTGGGCAGCGAGCGCGCGGGCTATGGCGAGCAGATCATCGCCACACTGGGGCTGCAGTTGACTTCAGCGTACGGGCGCGGCTGGAGCGCACGCCATCTGCGCCTGTGCATCCGCTTCGCCCAAGCCTACCCCGAGCCAACGATTGTGCACACGCTGTGTGCCAAATTGAGCTGGTCGCACCTGCGCTTGATTGCCGCAGTGGACGAGCCGCTGAAGCGCGACTTCTACGCCGAGCTGTGCCAGCTGGAACGTTGGAGCGTGCGCCAGCTGCAGGAACGCATGCAGTCGCTGCTGTTCGAGCGCAGCGCGCTGTCGCGCCAGCCCGAGGCCACCATCCGCCACGAACTGCAGGCTTTGCGGCAGGAAGCACCGCCCAACCCGGTGGTGCTGCTGAAGGACCCCTACCTGCTCGACTTTCTGGGCCTGAACGACCGCTACCTGGAACGCGACTTGGAAGATGCCATCCTGCGTGATATCGAGCAGTTCTTGCTTGAGCTGGGCGCCGGCTTCACCTTCATGGCGCGGCAGAAGCGGCTGCAGATCGACAACGACGACTTTTACATCGATCTGTTGTTCTACAACCGCAAGCTCAGGCGGCTGGTGGCTGTGGAGTTGAAGATCGGCGACTTCCGCCCCGAGTACAAGGGCCAGATGGAGCTGTACCTGCGTTGGCTGGCCAAGCACGATCAAGAGGCGGACGAGAACCCGCCTCTGGGCATCATCCTGTGCACTGGCAAGAAGCAGGAGCAGATCGAGCTGCTGGAACTTGACAAGAGCGGCATCCACGTGGCCGAGTACCTGACCGTGCTGCCGCCGCGCGAGGCCTTGCAGGCCAAGCTGCAACTGGCGATGGCCGCCGCCCGGCAGCGCTTGGGGCAAGACCATCGAGACCCCGACCCACAGCCTGAGGACTTGCCGTGACCCAGACGCCGCGTGCGGAAAGAGCGACCCAGAACCGGGTCATCGCCCGCTTCACCGACCCGGCGCAGGCGGACTGCCTGGGCTACCGCTACCTCGGTGAGTGGCACCAGCGAGAAAACAACAGCGGCATCGAGACAGCACTGCTGCAGTCGCGACAACTTGGCCGCCCGGGGCTACTCTGCTGCTCACATCGGCGCCGCGCTGCAGAAGCTTGAAACCGCTACCGATTCGACCGGCATCACGCTGTACCAGGCCAACCTGCGCAGCTACCAACTGCTGCGCTACGGCGTGCCGGTGCAGATCCCCTCCGGGGAGATCAATTCGGTGGTGGGACGGAAACCCGCCCCATAAAGCCCGCACACGCAGGGTCGCCGGGACAGATGCAGGGCGACGAGGTGAGCGCTTCAGGTCAAAGGTCGACGCACAAGATCGTGACGTCGTCGCGCCTGACCTGCGCGCCTTGCCATTCGCCAACAGAATGCTCGAGCGCTTGCACCACTTCAGCAGCGCTGCTGGCTACGCTGTTCGAGAAGACCTCTTGCATTCGCCGGTAACCGTAGGCCTTTGGGTTCTGCGGCCCGCCGATCTGGTCGGTCACGCCGTCGGTCACGAACAGCAAGCGGTCGCCAGCCTCATAGCTCAGTTCACAGCCGCTGGATCGTGCCAGGGATTCCAGCTTGGCGCTGATGCCGCTGCGCGGCGACTCAACCCACTGCACGGTTTGGCTGTTGCGCCGGTAGTGCATCAGACCGATGCCGCCAAGCCCGAGCTTGAGCGTCTTGCGCTGGCGGTCAATCTGCAGCAGCAACAGGTCGCAGCCGTTGTCTATCGCGCCGACTTGATCAGCGGCGCCAAATGATTGGCTCAGCGTTTGCCGAATCGCTGCGAAGTAGTCTTGCGGCGTGCTGCCCGGCGCTGCCAGACACTGCCGTTCCAGCGCATTGCTGACCAGCATCGCGGTCATCGCGCTAGGAACACCATGACCGGTGCAGTCGATCAGGCCGATCGAGCGGATGTCGTCGACGGCCGCCCCCGACATCCACCAGATATCGCCGCCGATGATGTCCTTGGGTTGCCAGTGAACGGCAAGATCGGGCAGCTTGTGTTGCCACTGCACGGGCTTGGGCAGAAAATTACTCACCAGTCCGTAAGTAAAGCGACATTTAGGGAATCTATTTGCCGTGTCGAAAGTCGTATGTTTCATGAAACGAGACGGCCGCACTCTTGATCACGCAACACTTCAAGAATTTCGCTTGTTGGCAGTACGTCGGGTCAGAGAGGGCGAGAAACCGGCCGAAGTGGTGAAGTCGCTGGGGATGAATCGCACATCGATCTATCGCTGGCTGAGGGCGGCAGAAGGTCGCGGTAGAGGTGAGCGCGCACTGGCATCGTGCCCTGCAACGGGACGACCGAGCAAACTCACGCCGAAGCAACGGGCGCAAGTGCTGCGCTGGATCAACGGCAAGGATCCGCGCCAGTATGGTTTGGACTTCGGGCTGTGGACCCGGCAGATCGTGGCCAAACTGGTCGAGCAAAAGTTTGAGGTGCAACTCGGCGTTACGGCCGTTGGCCGAATGCTCGCGAGACTGGGGCTGCCGCCTCAGAAGCCTCTGCAGCGTGCTTATCAGCTCGACCCTCAGGCCATAGAGCGCTGGCAGCGCGAGACGTATCCAAGCATCGCTGCTGCTGCGAGGAAGAGCGGGGCCGAGATCTACTTCTGGGACGAGTCAGGCTTCCGTGCCGACACGGTGCACGGCAAGACCTGGGCACCCAAGGGCAAGACGCCGGTCATCGACCGTCCGAGCCAGCGGCAGTCCATTTCGGCAGCTTCGGCAGTCAATGCCAAGGGCGGGTTCTGGTTTGCGACCTATCAGGGCGCCTTGAACGCGGAACTGTTCATCGAACTACTCAAGAAGATGATGAGAGTGCGCAGCAAGCCGGTGCACATGGTGGTCGACGGATTGCCGGCCCACAAGAAGGCCAATGTGCGTCAGTACATTGAGTCGACAAAGGGCAAGCTGACCATGCATGTCTTGCCCGGCTACGCCCCCGATCTCAACCCAGATGAGTTGGTGTGGAGTCATGTCAAGCGAACTGGGGTGGCCCGAAATCCGCTGCATGCAGGTGAAAAGCTCGAAATCAAGATCGACCAGCAACTGCGTGAAATAAAGAAGAACCGAGCACTGGTTCGATCATTCTTCGAGACTCCATCTGTCGCCTATATTTCGGACTGCTGAGTAGAAGCACGAACGTCAAGGCGGGTTGAGTCCAGTGTGTTCTGGCCGACGATCTGGCGCAACCCAAGATCTCGAGCCAGCTGGTTCGTCGCGACGACATCGAGGGTCAAGGCGCCCCTCGGAATCCGGCGCCATCCGAGCAGTCGCCCGACCTGGGACGCCCAGCTATTGGTCAACGTCGGTGGGCGAACGATAGCAATTGATTTCGCACCTCGCTCCATGGTTTCACGGCTTTTTCTGGATTGTCCATGTGCATGACAACTTAGGGATTTTCTGGATGGTTCGCCCTCGGACCTGGCCCCTTAAGTTCGACACACAAAGCTCAATTTCGCAGATTTTTTTAGCCAATTCCTCAATGAATTCAAGCATCTGCATCGGTTTTTTGGTCGAAATGGAAAAATCTTCGTAGTGGCACAAAAGCTGTGTGAAGTAGTTTATTTTTCTGAATTC
>CAMCTC010000206.1 GCA_945878355.1 Bordetella parapertussis
CGCGACGCCACCGCCGCTGGGTTGGAACCCAAGGACTACGCAGTCAAGGGGCTGAAGGACGGCTCGCTCAAGCTCAGCTGCACCGACCCCGACCACCCGGACAACTGGCCGCGCAACATGTTTGTCTGGCGCTCCAACATCCTGGGCTCCAGCGGCAAGGGCCACGAGTATTTCCTCAAGCACCTGCTGGGCACCAGCAACGGCGTGCAGGGCAAGGACCTCGGGGCGGAGGAGGCCAAGCCGACCGAGGTGGTCTGGCACGACAAGGCGCCCGAGGGCAAGCTCGACCTGCTCGTGACGCTCGACTTCCGCATGAGCACCACCTGTCTGTACTCCGACATCGTGCTGCCCACCGCCACCTGGTACGAGAAAAACGACCTCAACACCAGCGACATGCATCCGTTCATCCACCCGCTGTCGACCGCGGTGGACCCGGCCTGGCAATCGCGCAGCGACTGGGACATCTACAAGGGCTTTGCGAAGAAGTTCAGCGAGGTCTGTGTCGGTCACCTCGGTGTCGAGCGCGAACTGGTGCTGACGCCGCTGATGCATGACAGCCCGTCCGAGTTGGCCCAGCCTTTCGCGGTGCATGACTGGCAGCGCGGCGAGTGCGAGTTGATCCCCGGCAAGACCGCGCCGAACATGCAGGTGGTCGAGCGCGACTACCCGAACACCTTCAAGCGCTTCACCGCGCTCGGGCCCTTGATGAACAAGATCGGCAACGGCGGCAAGGGCATCAGTTGGAACACCCAGACCGAGGTCAAGCAACTCGGCGAGTTGAGTGGCTTGGTGACGGCCGAGGGCGTGACCCGCGGCATGCCGAAGATCGAGACCGACATCGACGCCTGCGAGGTGATCCTGCAACTCGCCCCTGAGACCAACGGCCATGTCGCCGTCAAGGCCTGGCAAGCTTTGGGCAAACAGACCGGCCTGGACCATACCCATCTGGCGATCCACCGCGAGGACGAGAAGATCCGATTCCGCGACGTCCAGGCCCAGCCGCGCAAGATCATTTCATCGCCCACTTGGAGCGGCATCGAGAGCGAGACCGTCTCGTACAACGCCGGCTATACCAATGTGCACGAGATGATCCCTTGGCGCACCTTGACCGGGCGCCAGCAGTTCTACATGGACCACCCGTGGATGATCGCTTTCGGCGAGGGATTCACCAGCTACCGCCCGCCGGTGGACTTGAAGACCACCGCAGGCATCCAGGGTGTCAAGCCCAACGGCCATCCTGAGATCGCGCTGAACTTCATCACGCCGCACCAGAAATGGGGCATCCACTCGACCTATACCGACAACCTGTTGATGCTGACGCTGAGCCGCGGCGGGCCTTGCGTCTGGCTGAGCGAAGACGATGCGAAGAAGGTCGGCATAGAGGACAACGATTGGATCGAGTTGTTCAACCTGAACGGCGCGATCGCGGCGCGCGCGGTGGTCAGCCAACGCGTCAAGCCTGGCATGGTGATGATGTACCACGCGCAGGAAAAGATCGTCAACACGCCGGGCTCGGAGATCACTGGCGCGCGCGGCGGCATCCACAACTCGGTCACCCGCATTGTCCTCAAGCCCACCCACATGATCGGCGGCTACGCCCAGTTCAGCTACGGCTTCAACTACTACGGGACCATCGGCACGAACCGCGATGAGTTCGTCGTGGTGCGCAAGATGAACAAGGTTGACTGGCTAGACACGCCAATCGGCAATGAACTGATCGCCAAGGTGCAGGCTGAAGGAGAAGTGGCATGAAGATCAGAGCCCAAATCGGCATGGTGCTGAACCTGGACAAGTGCATCGGTTGCCACACGTGTTCGGTCACCTGCAAGAACGTTTGGACCAGCCGGCCCGGCATGGAATACGCCTGGTTCAACAATGTCGAGACCAAGCCCGGCATCGGTTACCCCAAGGAATGGGAGAACCAGGACAAGTGGAACGGCGGTTGGACTCGCAAGGCCAACGGTGCGATCGAGCCGCGCCAGGGTGCGAAGTGGAAGCTGCTGATGCGCATCTTTGCCAACCCGAACCTGCCCGAAATCGACGATTACTACGAGCCTTTCACCTTCGATTACGGCCACTTGCAATCGGCACCCGAGATGAAGGCCACGCCGACAGCCAGGCCGCGCAGCCTGATCACCGGCAAGCAGATGGACAAGATCGTCTGGGGGCCGAACTGGGAGGAGATCCTGGGCGGTGAGTTCGCCAAGCGCAGCAAGGACAAGAACCTCGACGGTTTCGAACAGGCTCAGAAGGACATGCTCGGCCAGTTCGAGAACACTTTCATGATGTACTTGCCGAGGCTGTGCGAGCACTGTCTGAACCCGGCCTGCGTCGCGTCCTGCCCGTCGGGATCGATCTACAAGCGTGAGGAAGACGGCATCGTGCTGATCGACCAGGACAAGTGCCGCGGTTGGCGCATGTGCGTGTCGGGCTGTCCGTACAAGAAGATCTATTACAACTGGAAGAGCGGCAAGGCCGAGAAGTGCATCTTCTGCTACCCGCGCATCGAGGCCGGCCAGCCCACCGTCTGCTCCGAGACCTGCGTCGGCCGCATCCGTTACCTTGGCGTGCTGCTTTATGACGCCGACCGAATCCAGCAAGCGGCCAGCGTCGAGCACGACCGCGACCTGTACCAGGCGCAGTTGGACATCTTCCTCGACCCGCACGACCCGAAGGTGATCGCCCAGGCGCAACTCGACGGCATCCCCGACCAATGGATGGAGGCGGCGCGCAACTCACCCGTCTACAAGATGGCGGTGCAGTGGAAGGTGGCGCTGCCGCTGCACCCCGAGTACCGCACGCTGCCGATGGTCTGGTATGTGCCGCCGCTCTCACCCATCAGTGCAGCGGCCAACGCGGGCCTGGTCGGCACCAACGGCGAGATCCCCGACGTCCACCAGTTGCGCATCCCCGTCAAGTACCTGGCCAACCTGCTGACCGCTGGCGACACCGTGCCGGTCGTTCGCTCGCTCGAGCGCATGTTGGCGATGCGCGCCTACCAGCGCGAGAAGCATGTCGACGGCCGCATCAACCAGGCGGTGCTCCAGCAAGTGGGCATCAGCCAGTCCGAGGTCGAGGAGATGTACCAGGTGATGGCGATCGCCAATTACGAAGACCGGTTCGTGATCCCCAGCACCCACCGCGAATACGCCGAGAACACCTTCAACGTTCGTGGCGGCTGCGGTTTCAGTTTCGGCAACGGCTGCTCCGAGGGCGTCAGCGAGACCAGCCTGTTCGGCAGCGAGAAGAAACGCACCATTCCCATCAAGGCGGAGGTTTGACCATGTTTGCCCTTCAACCCCCCGTGATGGGGCGCAGTCTTCGCGTGCTGGCGGCCTTGCTGGCCTACCCGGACGCGCAACTGCGCGACGACTTGGCCGAGATGAGCACGCTGTTGCACGCCGAGCGCGCGTTGTCGGCGCCGCGCCGCGCCGAGCTCGACGCGCTGATGGATTCGATCCGCTCGGCCGAGCCGCTGCGCAACGAGGCCGATTACGTCGAGCTGTTTGACCGCGGCCGCGCCACCTCGCTACACCTGTTCGAGCATGTCCACGGCGACTCGCGCGAGCGCGGCCCGGCGATGATCGACCTCGGCCTGACTTACGAGAAAGCCGGTTTGAGCCTGAAGGAGGGAGAGTTGCCCGACTACCTGCCGGCGGTGCTGGAATTCGTCTCGACCCAGCCGCCGCGCGAGGCCAAAGCCTTTCTGGGCGAAATGAGCCACATCTTCAACGCGATCCTCAGTGCACTGCAGCACCAGCAGTCCGCTTACGCCAGCGTGCTGGCGGCGCTGCTCGAACTGGCGGGTGAAGCCGCCCGACCGGTGGCGCGGGTGGTCGAGGAACCGCTCGACGAGAGTTGGGCCGAGCCGGTGGTCTTCGACGCATGCTCGTCCAAGGGCCAGGCCAAGCCTGGCCAGCCGCAGCCCATCCACATCCGCCGCAGCACCGCCGGCGGCAACGCTGTCAAGGGAGTTTCAGCATGAACCCCATCGCATCCTGGTTGAACAATTTCCTGTTCACCGTCTACCCCTACATCTGCCTGGCGGTGTTCTTCATGGGCAGCTTGGCGCGCTTCGATCGCGACCAGTACACCTGGAAGAGCGACTCGTCGCAGTTGTTGCGCACCGGCTCGCTGCGCTGGGGCAGCAACCTGTTCCACATCGGCATCCTGTTCCTGTTCTTCGGCCATTTGTTCGGCCAGTTGACGCCGCACTGGCTGTACGAGCCCTTCATCAGCGCACCTCAGAAGCAGATGGTCGCCATCGTCTCGGGTGGATTCGCGGGCCTGTTGTGCTTTGTCGGTCTGACGCTGTTGTTGCACCGGCGTCTTTTCGATCCCCGCATCCGGTTGACCAGCCACCGCACCGACATCGCGATCCTGGTGATCCTGTGGTTGCAACTGTGCCTGGGGCTGATCACGCTGCCGCTGTCGTTTGCGCACCGCGTCGATGCCCATGCCATGCTGGTCTTGGCCGACTACCTGCAAAGCGTTGCCACGCTGCAGCCCAACGCTGGCGCGCTGGCGTCGGTGGACTGGCCTTTCAGGCTGCACATGGTGCTGGGCATGACGATCTTCCTGCTGTTCCCGTTCAGCCGGCTGGTGCATGTGTGGAGCGGCTTTGCCACCGTTGGCTTCCTGTTCCGCCCGCACCAGGTGGTGCGCAGCCGACGCCTGAACCTGCCCGCAGGCCATAACCAGCCGCGCCAGCCCGGCGCCAATGTCTGAGCGCGATCAGGTGAACAACATGCTGGTCGAAACTGTGGATTTGAGCGTGCTGAGCGCGAACGACGCATCAGGCCAGGTGCCGGCTTGCGGCGTGGCCCGCATCAATGGCGTGGCCTTGAACCGTGCGGCTGAGGGCCTGGGCCTGGAAGCCCTGCGTCAGCGCGCCTGCACCGAGCTGCTCAGGCAGGCGGCCATCCGTGAAGGCTTGCTGGCGGTCGACGATGCCGCGCCGGTGGACGGCGTCACCAGCGAGGCTGCGTCGCAAGCCATCGACGCTTGG
>CAMCTC010000207.1 GCA_945878355.1 Bordetella parapertussis
ACCATCTTGCGGTCAAAACGCTTCATCGGCACGGCCAAGGCCTGCTCGATGACGCGCAGGTTCGCAAGGTCTCGTCGCGCGGCGAACTTCAGGAACGATCGCACTGCGGCAAGGCGGATGTTGCGACTGCGCGCCGAGTTGTGCCGCTCGCCTTCCAGGTGATCGAGGAAGGCGGCCAGGAACTTCGCGTTGATGTCGGCCAGCTGTACGCTGACCGGCGCCTTGCCCAACTGCTTCTCCGCGAAGCGCAACAGCAGAACGAAGGTGTCGCGGTACGAAGCCACGGTGCACGGGCTGAGCGCGCGCTGCTGAACCATATAGTCGGTGAAGAACTCCTGAACCAGACTAGCGAAGGTGGGCGATGCCGGCTTACTCATCGCGTTCCCCCTGAAGCGCGTAGCGCTCGAACTTCGCGCCAACGATGTCCATCAGCTCAGGCACACCAGTAAGGTACCAGTACGTGTCTGAGATCTTGGCGTGGCCGAGGTAGGTGCACAGCCAAAACATCGCGTGATCGATCGACTCTCCAGATTCGCGCCACCGCTGAATGCGGCGGACCACCATGGTGTGGCGCAGATCATGGATGCGAGGGTGGGCGTGGTCCCCGCGTGCTTGCCACCCCAGCCGAGGGCGCATGCGGTTGAAGACGTTCCGGACCGTGCTGACTGGCAGGGTGCCACCAATGCGCGAGACGAAGAATGGAGCATTCGCGCCGGGATCAGCGTGCCGGTCACGTACCTGCCGGTATTCCGACAAGGCTCGCACGACACTCGCATGCAGCGGTAGGCATCTGGACTTGTGGAACTTGGTCTGGCGTACGGTGATCGTGGCTCCATCTAGATCAACATCTTCGACCTGCAACTTCAAGGCCTCGGAGATTCTGAGCCCCGCAGCGGCGATGAGACCGAACAGTGTGCGATACATCAGCGGGCGCAGGCCACCTCGCGGGGTCAAGCGCCCCGCGTGGTCAAGCAACTCGCAGACCTCCTGGTCGGTGTAGATGTGCGGTGCTAGCCGCCGGTGGCCGCGGCCAAGGATTCCGGTGGGCGGCACCTCGGAGTCAACCTCGAACTGACGGTAGTAGGCCGCGAAGGGTCGAACAATCTCAAGCCTTCGAGCTGCGGTAACAGCACTGGTTCGAAGGACATGTTGTCGTGCCCATTCGAGCTGAAGCTCCTGCGTCAGAGCTCCGCGATGACCTCGGGCGTCGGCGAACCGGGCGAACCGCAGCAGCTCGGTGCCAAGGGACTTCAGAGAAAAACCAAGCTGACGACGCTCCTGGAGGTAGCGCCGCACAGCGGCCTCTACTGTGGTGCCGGCGCTCATGTCGCGCTCCCAGGCCACGGCATGGCCACGGCCGACAACCGACCGATGTCGACCTTCGCGTAGATCAACGACGTGTTGAGTTCGCGGTGGCGCAGGACGTCTGCGACCTCCTTGAGTGTGCCGCCGGTGTTGAGCAGGCGGCTGGCCAGCGTGTGCCTCAGGATGTGCACCCGCGTGTATGGCAAGCCGCAGCGCCGATATGCCTCTCGTACCGCTCGGCGAACCACATCCGGGCCCACTGGTTCATCCATGGGCGCCACATGACGAACGAAGACCCTTCGGTTGGTTGTCTGCGGTCGCTCTGAGCGCAGGTAGGCGACAAGGGCACTGCCGGTGGCCTGAGGCAAGGGCATCACGTCCACGCGGCGCGACTTGCCCTTGACGATGCGCAGAATCCCGGCCGCCCAGTCGATGTCGTCCAAGTCCAGGTTGATGACTTCGCGGCTGCGCAAGCCCAGATCGACGACACAGCGCACGATGGCGTAGGAGCGAAGACGCGATGGCAGCTCGGGCGGGAACGCGTCGAGCAGCTGTGCCACCTCGACGCTCGATAGCGTCTGAGGAAGTGGCGCCAAGCGCCAATATGCAGGCGAGGCGATGAGCGGCAACAGGTGCTCGACACGATCACCTTCAAACGCGCGGAAGCGCAGATAGCTGCGCAGGGCCGTTGACATCGAGCCTGCGCTCGCAGGGCATATTCGCGTCAACTCCTGGGCGATGAAGTGTCGAAGTTCGCCAGCGGTCGGCATGGCCGACGTCGTCTGGCTCATCATCGAACGGACGACGCTCAGCCGGCGAATGCGGGTGTTCTCAGCCAGGCCCTTGGCCTGCAGCATGTGTTCATCGAACCGGCGCAGCTCGACTTCGATGGGATCAAGGCGATGGTCGTCAGACTGGATACCGGCGTCGGCTAGAACGGCCTGCAGCTGTCGAAGTGCTGCCCGGATCTGATGACGACAGCGCTGCACTGGGTACGGGCAGTCGCATTGAGGCAGATGCTCATCCAGGAAGCGATCGGTGTCGCGGCCAAGATGGCCAAGATCAAGCCGGCGCCGTCGCGACCACCGTGCGAAGTGTGCGACGCAACAAAGATACATGCGCACCGTTCCGGGGGAGTAGCGCCGCTCGACCAAGTGGCGCCAATAGGCCGGCACGTACGGTGCCAGGGCGCTGGCGCGCAGCCATGCTGCCGGCACCGGGTGAATGGAATCGAACGCATCCATGACGATCTCCTGAAGTGGGGTTGCCACCGCAGGAGATGCCATTTTTTATGAGAAGTCCAGTGCCGCGCCGACTCGTCACAAGCCGCGACTTCCGGCCCGGTCCGCTCGGCCAGCTTGCGCGACTTCGCATTAACGAGCGATTCGCATTATTTCGACCGACACCCCAAGGGCGCATTTGGTTTTCGATGTGGTTGTTATCGATCGGCACGTCGCCATCCAACAAGAAGCGGGTCAGTGCTGCCCATCGTTTCAGGCTGTAATCGATCGCCCCGGCGATGCCGCTGCCGTCGGGTACGCGGCGCCGCTCGAGTGTGAGCCAGGTGTGCAGGCTGTCGCACAGCGGTTGCGATCGGAGCTGGCGCATCAGCAGTCGCTGCTCACAGGGCAAGTCCTTTGCGTCAGCCTCGATGCGGTACAGCCAGGCAATGCGCTGGAGGGCTTGCGCGGCCACGGGACTGGCGTTGAACTTGATCAACTCGTCGAATTTTCGGCGCGAGTGCGCCATGCACCCAGCGTCGAATCGATCATCGAGCAAGAGCATTTTTTCGTACCCGGCGTAGCCGTCGCGCACCAGGGTGCCGACCCAGCCGTCGAGGAACTTGAAGGGGAATTGGGCACCCCTGCCGATGCAGAAGTCGTAGACCACGCCGGGGTAGGGATCGAAGACGCCCCGGCCGTAGGCCCACATGTAGGCTGTCTTGGTCTTGCCTGCGCCGGGGTCGAGCAGCTTGACGGTGGTCTCGTCGGCGTGCAGCACGCGCGAGCCCAGGACGAAGTCCTTGTGCGCTTCGAACACCGGTATGAGTTGCGCGCCGGTTTGACCGGCCCAGGCCGACAAGGTCGAGCGCGGGGTGTGCACGCCGGCGCGCGCGTTAATCTGCTCTTGCCGGTAGTAGGGCAAGTGGTCGACGAAGCGGCTGATCACGGTGTGGGCTTGCAGGCCGGGCGTGGGCAGCGCGTTTTCGAAGACCTGCGGGGCGGCGGGCTCCTGGACCATGAGCTGGCAGCACTTGCAGGCCCACTTGCCGCGGATCTGGCGCTGCACGAAGAACTGGGCCGGCACGATGTCCAGGCGCTCGCTGATGTCTTCGCCCACGCGCACCATCGCCTGGCCACATCCGCAGGTCGTGTTCTCGGGCTCGACGCGGGTGTCAACGCGCGGCAGGTGGTCGGCCAGGGGTTCGCGCCTGGGCCGGCGCTTCGGAGCCAGCTTGTCGGGCTCGGGGGTCGAGCCCGGGGTTTGTTGCAACGCGGCAAGCTGCGCCTCCAGGCTGGCCTGGTCGGCGGCCAGCGTCTCGGCGAACAACTCGCGCTGCTCGGCGCTCATGCGCTCGGACTTGGCGCCGAACTTCCAGCTCCGCAACTGTGCGAGTTGGAACGTGATCTTCTCGATCTTCGCGTCCCGCCACAAGATCTCTTGCTGCGCCGAACCCAACCGCTGGTCTTGCGCGCCAATATGCGCGGCCTGCTCATCAATATGCGCAGCTTGCTCGTCGAGACGCGCCAGCAGTTGCGGAATCAGCGCACTCAATTCTTTCCGACTCAAACCCTGGAGGTCTGCGGCTTGAATTGATTGCGGCTTGAGCATGATGCAATTATGCGCGCCAAGCGATCATCAAAGAATTGGTATATATTCCAATTGACAGTGACCAATTAAATAGGTCAGGATTACACCCTAGCGATCGACTTATATTCCTCAAGACGCAGCCAAGGAAGACCTAGCACGAGCGCATCGAATTGCTCCTTGGTCAGCGCCAGGGTCGGGGTCGAAGTATTAGTATTGCGTGGCCAAATGAATCCTCCGATATTGAGGCGTCGAACCGCACACCAGACGCCGAAGCCGTCGTGCACGAGCAGCTTGACGCGCGTGGCACGCGCGTTGGCGAAGAGGTAGCCGTGATGGGCCTGGCAGGCGCCGAAGACCTCGACGACGCGAGCCAGCAACCGGTCGGCGCCAGCGCGCATGTCCGCTGGCTGAACAGCCAACCACAGCGCATCGATGCGGATCATCGCAGCCACTCGCGCAACCACGCGCCACAGGCAACAGCGTCCTGCACCGGCCAGTCGACCACCGCTGTGGCCGCACCTCTGCGCAGTTCGAGGCGAATGCCACCAACGCCCGAGTTCTGCTTGTCAAACTCGACAGCCAGAAATTGGCTATTTACCTCCATCGGTCGATGCCGCACGATCGGCTGAGATTTCGCCGCCGCACAAACCGTACCTGCCTGCGCCCTGTGAACTGCCAACCAATGCCGCACCAAGCTGGGATCAACGTTGTGTAACTGGGCAATCGATCTGATCGACACCCCTGCTTGGCCGCAATCTTGAATTACCTGCGCCTTGAATTCCGAACTGTGCCTGCGCCTGGGCCGCTGGGCCTGAACTTCATCTGCCACGATAACCTCGAGTCCATGAGTGAATCAATGCACTCGATCGTCTTCGATTGGCAGA
>CAMCTC010000208.1 GCA_945878355.1 Bordetella parapertussis
CTTGCCCATCTTCGGTGCGACAGCCAACACGCTGCTGCTGGGTGCTGCCCAAGCCGGCAAGGCCATCAGCGTGCTGGCTGGCTATGTTGACGGCCACGGCACGGCTGAAGCCGTGGCTTCGCTGGCGGTGCAGGTTGCGACTGCGGGCATGGCCATCGATCTGCAGGCCTACAGCTGGAAATCCCACACGCTGCTCAGCGCAGTGGCCTTGGGCGACGGCAGCCGCAGTGGCAGCACCGATGCGCTCGGTGC
Organism: Bordetella parapertussis; assembly: GCA_945878355.1. Classification (GTDB taxonomy): domain Bacteria; phylum Pseudomonadota; class Gammaproteobacteria; order Burkholderiales; family Burkholderiaceae_C; genus Pseudaquabacterium. Next base: position 253 of record CAMCTC010000208.1, read on the forward strand.
GGTGAAGCTCGCTGATGCCAACGGCGCAGCGTTGACGGCCAGCCGAGCGGTCCCCAGCGCGGAGTCCACCGATACCAACCAGGCCGTGAATCTGCAGGACGCGATCGCGATCCTGAAAATGATCGTCGGGCTCGACGTCAACGGCGCTGGCAAGGCGCTGTCGCCATACCAGGCCTACGCAGCCGACCTCGACGGCAACGGCAAGGTCGAACTCAGCGACGCGATCGCGGTACTCAAGCACGTGGTGGGCTTGCCGTCGCCGGACCCGCTGTGGTTGTTTTTCAATCAAGCCGACGCATCGGTGCCTGCCAAGGCCAACCTGAACCCCGGTCCGGTGCCAGCCTTGACCGCCACGCCGGCGGCCAACGGTGCAACCCATGTTGGCCTGGTCGGCGTGCTGCGGGGCGATGTTGATGGCAGCTATGGCGGCGGCGGGTCGCAGGCCCTGGACCTGGCTTACTTCCAGCGCCTGGGCACGGACACGGGTCTGAATCTGACGCAGTTCGGGGTGTATGGGCCGTGACACGCAGCGCAAGCCGCTAGCGTGTCAAATCGGGGCAGTCGCTCGAGCAGTCGGCCGAGCAGTTGGCCGAGCAGTCGCCAGCGATGTCTGACGGGTCAAGTCGGGCACTTTCCATGACCGCGCGCTGGCAACCGTGCTGACTTCGCTGACTGCCGGCATATGTCGGGCGTGTGTCGGGCGTATGTCGGGCGAATGTTGAGCGTTTGTCCGGCGTTGAAACAGTAGATTCGACGGCGCCACCGACTTCTGTTCATCCACACAGGGACCAAGAATATGGAATCAACGCTGAGCGTCGCCGACTACCCAAGCGCGCCACAGACGACCGATCCGCGCATTCCGCCGCGCGATCACGTTGTGGTGCGCGACCTGATCGAGCGCTGGAACCGGGAATGCCCGGAAAAGGTGTTCGTCAAGTTCGACGACAACGGTGAGGAATGGACTTACGCGCAATTGCGCCGCATGGTGATCCAGACCGCACTTGGATTGCAGCAACTGGGCGTGCACCAAGACGATCATGTCCTGGTGTGGATGCCCAACTCGCGCGAAAACCTTAGAGTATTTTTTGCGATCAATTACCTGGGCGCTGTCTACGTGCCCATCAACACCGCTTACCGAGGTGCGCTGCTGGCCCATGTGGTCGAAAACTCTGACGCGCGCCTGGGGGTCATCCACGCCGATCTGGTCGACCGCCTGCTCGACATCCCCACCGCCGCGCTCGATACCTTGCTGGTGGTCGGGCAGTACACGGGGTCGATCGGCCTGCGCACAGTGAAGTACGAAGACGCGCTGCTGCCCGAGCACGGGCAACTCGCTGCGCCAAAGCGAACCATTGAGGCTTGGGATCCGCAGTCCATCATCTACACCTCCGGCACCACCGGCCCGTCCAAAGGCGTGTTGTCGTCTTATCTGCACATCTTTACCAATGCCGGCCCCGAGTCCTGGCCCATGGTCACCGGTGACGACCGGTTTGTGATTGCAAGCCCTTTGTTTCACATTGGCGGCATGGGGCTGGTCTACGTGATGCTGGCACGCGGCGGGTCGATCGCTTTCTTCGACCGTTTCGACACGGCGACTTTTTGGCAATCGATACGACGCGCCAAGGCGAGCGCCGCTTTTCTGCTGGGCGTGATGGCGAGTTTTCTGGAAAAACTGCCGCCCGATCCAGGCGACCAGGCGCACGGTCTGCGCCTGGTCTTCATGGTGCCGCTGGCAGGGGACATCGAAGCCTTTTCGAAACGATTCGGCGTTGAGGTCTACACCATTTTCAACATGACCGAGATTTCCTCGCCCATCGTGTCGGAGCCCAATCCATTGGTTCGCGGCACTTGCGGGCGCAAGCGGCCGGGCGTGGACGTGAGGTTGGTGGACGGCAACGACTGCGAAGTGCCAGTCGGCACTGTGGGAGAAATGCTGGTTCGCACCGACAGGCCCTGGGGCATGAACAGCGGCTACTACAAGAACGCGGAGGCAACGGCCAAGGCCTGGAGAAACGGTTGGTTCCACACCGGGGACGCGTTTCGGCTTGACGCGAACGGCTACTACTACTTCGTCGACCGGATGAAAGACGCGATCCGCCGACGGGGCGAGAACATCTCGTCCTTCGAAGTCGAGGCCGAAGTCGTCGCCCACCCCGATGTGCAGGAAGCTGCAGCCTTGGGCGTGCCGAACGCGATGGGCGAGGAAGACGTGTTGATTGCCGTGACGCCGATGGAGGGCAGAACCATCGACCCGGCTGAACTGGTCGAGTTCCTGCGGGGCCGCATGGCGCATTTCATGGTGCCCCGCTATGTGCGCATCTGCGGGCAATTGCCCAAGACCCCGAGCAACAAGGTCAAGAAGCAGGAGATTCGCGCTGAGGGCATCACGGCTGACACCTGGGACCGGGAAAAAGCAGGCGTTGAAGTCAAGAGCGATCGATTCTCTGCCAACGGCACCTCGAAGAAGCCTTTGCCGGGGCTGACGGGACAGGCTTGAACCTGCTGAATTTCAGAGCTAAGGCCCGTGAATTTCCAGGCAGCGACGGCAGTGGTCACAGTGGTTTGCGAACTTTCAGCCGGGCCAATCTTTTTGCGTGTTACAACGGCAGACTGACACCAGATCATCGAATGGCGGGGTTGAACTACTTTTCGCAAGCTGCAGCAAAGCCATGGGTCTGTTTGCAGAGATCGGCCTTCGGCCGCTGCGTTTCGCTGCTCGTGCGTTGCTTGTGCCTGCTGGCCTTCGTGCTGATCGCAGCACCTGCGCAGGCCCAATCCTGCCCGTTCAACCTGATCATCACCAAGACCGACGGCAGCAAGGACTGCTTCACGAACCTGCCGATTGCCAACGCCGTCGACCCGAGCAACCGCGAGATTTTGTCGAAGATCGTCGGCAAGTCGCAGCGCTACTACCTGGCCTATGCCAAGTCGCCGACCTGCAAAGCGGTGGCGGTCACCTCGAACTGGATCACGCTGACCGGGTTTGACGAGACCGCCAAGAAGCAAGCGCTGTCGGCCTGTCAGGCACAGGGCTGTGATTGCGAGCTGGCAATCGACAGCGGGATGGTGCTGTCGCGCTCGGTCGAGACTCCGGATGTCGCGGTCGCGCAGAAGCTTGCAGACGATGAGCGGAACCGGGCCGCCGAGGAAAACCGCCGCGCGCAAGCCCAACGCACGGCCCAGGAGCAGACGCTTGCCGCTGATCGGCTGAAGGCTGAGGCCGATGACCGGGCCAGGTTGCTGGCGCTGGATCGGGAGCGACAGGCCACGCTGGCTGAACAAGCCCGGCAGGCCTTGGCGCGTGTCGAGCAGCAGCGCGCGGAGGAGGGCAGGCAGGCTGATGCGCTGCGCCTGGCTGCGGAGCGCGCCCAGGCCGACGAACGCGCCCGGCTGCTGCTAGCGCAATCGCGCCAAAGCGCACAGGAGGCGGAGCAGGCCAAGCTCGAACTCGCGCGCACCAGGCAGCAACTGGCCGAAGCCCAGGCAGCCCAGCTTGCGCAGGCGGCGACGCAAGCCGCTCAGGCGACACAAGCGGCCCAGGTGGCGGCGCTGACCGCGGCGCAGCAGGTGCAGGCTGAAAAGCCTAGGGTCGCTGTCAACACGGCCAGGCGCAAGGCCTTGGTGATCGGCAACGACAGCTACGGGCAGGTCGGCAAGCTTGAAACCGCGCGAGCCGATGCACGGTCGGTGGGCAAGACGCTGGCCGGACTGGGCTTTGACGTGTCGCTGCACCTCGATCTGAACGAGCGCGCGATGAAGGCTGCGCTGCGCGCGTTCAAGGCCAAGACCCTGGGTGGCGATGAGGTTGTGTTTTTCTTTGCCGGGCACGGCGTGGAGTTCGGCGGCAGCAACTATCTGCTGCCCACCGACATCCGCAGCGAAGGCGAGGACCAGGTCAAGGACGAGTCGATCCAGTTGCAGCGCGTGCTCGATGACATGCGCGAGAAGAGTGTCGGCTTCATGCTCGCGGTGGTCGACGCTTGTCGCGACAACCCTTTCCGCGACATCGGCCGGGCATTTGGCTCGCGCGGGCTGGCTGCGACCACGGCGTCATCAGGCCAGATGATCGTGTACTCGGCCGGCGCTGGCGAAAAAGCGATGGACAAGCTCGCGCCCACCGACCGGGACCCCAACGGCGTGTTCACCCGGGTTTTCTTGAAAGAGATGGTCAAGCCCGGCGTTCCGGTGGACCGGGTGCTGCGCAACGTGCGCAGCGAGGTGGTGCGCTTGGCGAAATCGGTCGGCCGCGAGCAGACCCCTGCGCTGTACGACCAGGCGGTTGGGGACTTCTTTTTCAAGCCGTAGTGGTGGTCATGCACAATTCTTCCAAAAACAACGATATCCCCAAACCTAAGAACCTGACAAAAACTTGAAGGCGATTGCGCCATGAGCAAAATCACCAATTTGAACGGTCTCGCAGAATTCGATATCGCGCAGTACATCAAGACCGATGCGGACGTTGCGCAATACCTGTGCCAGGTTCTAGAGGAAGGCGACTCTGGTGAACTCGCCGCAGCATTGGGGCATATCGCCAACTACCGCGCGAGGCTTGAAGCAGCAGGCAAAAGCCGGCAGTCTGGTGCAAGCGCAGGAGCTTGACGTCCTTTTGGCGGTGCTACGAACGCATCTTGGCGACATGGTCGCGCAGCGCCTCGTCGATGCGCGTCTGCCACCCGTCACCCGTCGCGCGAAAGTAGTCCGCAACGTCGCGTGACAGCCGGATCGAGATGCGCTCTTTCACGGGT
>CAMCTC010000209.1 GCA_945878355.1 Bordetella parapertussis
GCCACCGAGCGATATGCCCAGCAGTTGCACGAGGTCGACCGCGACACCTATGTCGGGATGAAGCTGCGCGAAGTGCAGCGCCAGAGAACTCAGACTGCACCAGCGGCCAAGCCCTGATCAGGCGAATCGGCATCAGGGCCAGTGGGTTCAAGAAACCCATGCAAGCCATGCGCGGTCAGTGGAACCGACTCGATCGAGCCGATCTTCCGCGGGTCGGCCCGCTCGATGTCCGTCTGCCCGGGATCCCGGTCATCGGCGGAAACGCTAGGACCGTGCGCCGCGATCTGCAGTTCACGGCTGCTGCCAAGATGGCCCGCCGCATCTTCACTTTCGAGCGGGCTCAACGCGGCCGGACCCTCAGCGCCTGCAGCGCGCCGCTTCGCCAAATTCTTGACCTTGCGTCGCATGGAGACCTCTTCTTTCAAATCTCAGGCCGAGCCGCAAGCTTCAAACATCGTCGCACGGCGCAAGATCGATCATCGCGCAGTATGCCCTCATCAAGCTTGGGGCAGCGCGTTGACTTGTCGGGCGAGTTCGTCATCGCGCAAAGCGGTGTAGTCCTTGGCAATGACACGAAGCAAGATCTTGCTCGCTTGCCCACTGAGCTCGGCCTTGATCTGGCCGAGAAAAGGGTTGGACGCCACCAGCACCAAGCCCGCGCAGTCACCCCTGGCAACGCCCTTGTTGACCAATTGGGCAAGTTCGACCGCGAAACGCTGATGCTCGCGCTCGTGTGGGTCGGATCGTTGTTGAAAGCCGGCGTTGCCCGGGTCACGCGAACCGCCCTCAACATGCCCATCGAGGCCAGCACCAATCTGCTGTGCTTTCAGTCGACTGGCCGGATGCACAAGATCGGCTCGGTGGAAAAAAACGTCACGCTGCGCTGTCTCTTCAAGCACCCGTGCTCGAGAGGAGTTCGCCACCACCAGCCAATTCTTCATTGCAGACACCTGCTTTCAAATTCTGTCGTGACCATGAAAAGACTTGAATCTAGGCCCTGCGCTTGACGCCAGCGTTGACAGCGCGCAAGCCTGCACATGCCCAGATCACTGGGTGCCTGCAGGCGATTGCTTGGAAAAAAGATGAAATTTTTCAGCGCTTGCGTCCACTCAAAAGCCGTCAGCAGATCCTGCGCAAGATACGAAATGCCAGGCCTGCAGCGATGCACGGCTTGAGCATTTCAACTTATCCAGGAGCATGACCATGAACGATCTTCGCGTGAACGAACTGTTTGAAATGGAACCGTTTGAAGATGCATTTCGCCGGCTTTTGCGGCCTTGGCGCTCCGACTTGCAGGATCGCGGTGCGCCTCAGATCAAAGTGGACGTGGCCGAAACAGACATGAATTACACCTTGAAAGCCGAAGTGCCAGGTGTCCGGAAAGAGGACATCGAAGTGCGCATCGATGGCAATCAGGTGAACATCAGCGCCGAAGTCAAGAAGGAGTCAGAGGAGAAGAAAGACGGCCGAGTGATCCGCTCCGAGCGGCGCTACGGCTACGCCAGCCGCAGCCTGTGGCTTGACAGTCCAGTCGACGATGCCAAAGCACAGGCCAAATACAACAACGGCGTGCTCGAACTGACATTGCCCAAGAAGGCCGCGACGTCGACCAAACGACTGGCCATTGAGTAGGCTCGCGCTGGCTCTTGTGTCATTCGGCCGTGAGTGCTACCAATCGTCAGGACGGTCCAGCGTCGGAGAGTCAATCCACGCTGGCATTCTTGATGTCGCCGCGAGCGCATGGGCCGGACGCCGGTCCGATCGAGTTGATCGAAACCCACAGGTCCTGGGTAGTGCTTGATTCATTCACAATGGCGCTGTGCCCGGCCTGACAGCGAGGTCCAATGCGGTGAGCACCTCTTCGTCGCTGACCTGGTGGAAATCACGGTAATGGGCGCCGACCGCATAGAACGGGTCGGGCTCGGCAAGACAGACGATCTGGTCGACATCAGGTCGCAGCGCGTCAATTGTTTCGCGCGGCGCCACGGGCACTGCCAGCACCAAACCAGCTGGCTGGCGGCGGCGCAGCGCCTTCAAGGCCGCACGCATCGTCGTGCCTGTGGCAACACCGTCGTCAACGACGATCACCGTCTTGCCCGTCAGCGCAACCGGCGCCTTCCCGCGAAGGTAGAGGGCACGGCGCCGCGCGATCTCACGGATCTCCTTGACCGCCTCCGACTCGATGTAGCCAGGTTCGAGGTCGGCGCTGCGCTGGACCTCCTCGTCAATCACCAGTTCAGGCGGCTCACCGTCAACCACCGCGGCCAGCGCCAACTCGGGCTGCCAGGGAAGGCCTATCTTGCGAACCAGCAAGAGGTCCACTGGCGCGCTCAGCGCACGTGCGACCAGCACAGCGATGGGAACGCCGCCACGCGGCAGTGCCAGCACGACCAAAGGCCCGGGCAGGTGCAGCGCCAACACCCGCTCGGCAAGCATGCGACCGGCCTCTGCACGGTCGGTGAACAAGGTCGCCATCGCAGGTACCCGGACAGTGATCGATTCAGTTTAGAACTCAGCGCCGCCGCCGGCGACCGGGCCGGACCGGGCTTGACCCGACTTGGCCGACGGTGCGTTGACGATCATGCAGGCGGTCGTCAATATCAGGCTGGCGATCGACCCGGCGTTCTGCAACGCCAGCCTCGCCACCTTGGCCGGATCGATCACGCCCATCTGCAACAAGTCACCGAACTCGCCAGTGGCCGCGTTGTAGCCGAACGAGAGCTCGCTGGCCGCCGCGACACGGTTGAGCACCACCGACGGCTCGCCCCCGGCATTGGTGACGATGCGGCGCAGCGGGGCTTCCAGTGCGCGGGCAACGATGCGAAGACCGCAATCGTGGTCCAGCGTCGCCCCTTTGAGCCCTTCGAGCGAGCGTCGTGCACGCAACAACGCGACGCCACCACCCGGTACGACCCCCTCCTCGACCGCTGCGCGGGTGGCGTGCAACGCGTCCTCGACCCGGATCTTGCGTTCCTTCAATTCTGTCTCGGTCGCTGCGCCCACCTTGATCAAAGCCACACCGCCTGACAGCTTGGCAATGCGCTCATCGAGCTTCTCGCGGTCGTAGTTGCTGCTCGCCGCGCTGCGCTCCTTGCGGATGCTGGCGATGCGTGCCTGTATCGCCTGCGCAGCGCCAGCGCCCCCAATCAGCGTCGTGCCGTCCTTGTCGATTTCGGCGCGCTTGACCCGTCCAAGCTCAGCCAGCGTCGCCTTGGCCAAGGTCAACCCAGTCTCATCGCTGATCACCATGCCGCCGGTCAGCACGGCAATGTCGTTCAGCATCGCGCGTCTGCGGTCACCGAAGCCAGGCGCCTTGACCGCACAGGTCTTGAGCGTGCCGCGCATCGCGTTGACCACCAGGGTCGCGAGCGCGTCGCTGTCGATGTCCTCGGCGATGATCAACAGCGGACGGCCCGCCTTGACCGCTTCTTCGAGGAGCGGCAGAAGATCCTGCAATGACGACAGCTTGCGGTCGAGCAGCAACACCGCTGCGTCTTCGAGCAACACGCTCTGGCCTTCGGCATTGTTGATGAAATAGGGCGACAGGTAACCGCGGTCGAACTGCAGACCTTCGACCACCTCGAGTTCGCTGGCCAGACCCGAGCCGTCCTCGATCGAGATCGCGCCCTCGCGGCCAACCTTGTCGATCGCCCTGGCCAGCAACTCGCCGATTGAGTGGTCGTTGTTGGCCGAGATCGAAGCGACATGGGCGATCTCCTGCGAATCTGCGCAAGGCCTGGCGACGCGGCCGAGTTCAGCCACGACCGCACCGATACCCTCTTCGATGCCGCGCTTCAAGTCCATGGGATTCATCCCGCCCGCGAGGTAACGCAAACCTTCCTGGATCATCGCGTGAGCCAACACTGTCGCAGTGGTCGTGCCATCACCGGCCATCTCGCTGGTGCGAGAGGCCACCTCGCGCAGCAATTGCGCGCCCAAGTTCTCAAACCTGTCTTCGAGTTCGATCGCCTTGGCCACCAGCACGCCGGAGTTCACGATCTGCGGCCCGCCGAACTCGCGCTCGATGATCACGGTTCGACCGCGCGGGCCCAGCGTGACGCCGACAGCATCCGCCAATGCATCGACACCTCGCCACATGCGCTCGCGCGCTTGATCGTGGAAGAGCAGTTGCTTGGACGTCATCAGATTGAATTCCTCTCACAGCACATTGGCCCGCGCACCACCCGGAAATTCCGGGCCACGCCCGTGAGCGACCCGTCGGTCTGCCCTCAGGCAAGAGCGATCAGGAACGGACGCTGATCTCGTTGACCACGGTTGAGACGCCTGGCGCGGACCACGCAGCGCCGAAGACAGCGCTGCGCTCGGCAAGAGAGTCGACCTGACCGCGCAGCGTCACCACGCTGCCGCTGACCATGACTTCGATGTGCTTGGCTTCATGCTGGGCATGCCGCTCCAAGGCGTCGCGGATCCGGTTGGCGACATTGCCCGGTGTGGTGCAGGCCTTCAGCGCGATGGCATTGCTGACGCCGACCACGCCCGTCAGCGGCCGGATGGCCTTTTCAGCCGTCTGGCGCTGATAGTCCCAATCGACCTCTCCCTTCAGCGTGATCCAGCCTTTCTCAACCTTGACCTGGACCCGCTCAGGCGGCACCAGAGAATGCCATTTCAAGGCGGTTTCAGCCGCCTGTGCGATCTCCGAATCGCTGCGTTTGTGCCCAGGATCGAGCTTGACATCGACCTCGACCGCAATCGCCCTGACGCCTTGAACCCGCTGAGCTGCGCGTTCGATCGCGTACTTTTCGGCATAGGTATCGAGATGACCTGTCAGCGTGACCACACCGTCCTTCACAGCGACGCCGACCTGGGTTGCATTGATGGACGGATCCCAGGACAACTCTGCGCTGACGTCTTGCTTCAACTGTGCGTCTGTTTTCATGATGTCACTTTCAGTCATTGAGTTGCTGACGTGATGCGATATTTGAGACGTAAATTCAGCT
>CAMCTC010000210.1 GCA_945878355.1 Bordetella parapertussis
CGGCGTGTAGTCGCGCAGTTTGCCGGGCGACGGCTCGATCAGCTGGGCGATGTCGGTGGCGGCGGTCCAGCGCGGCTGGCCGTTGTACAGCACGATGGGCAGCACCGGCGGCAGTTTCTGGCCGGCAGGCTGCTGGCCTTGGCGAAGGAGGTCTTGGTAGAGCAGGCCGAGGTAGGTCATGACGCGCAGCGCCATGTAGTTGTCGATGCTGGACTGGAACTCGAGCAGGATGTAGAGGTAGAGCCAGCGGTCTTTGAACTGCACGCGCCAGATGACGTCGTCTTCGCGGCTGCGCAGGTCGTCGGAGACATAGCTGCCGTTGACTTTCTCGAGCGTGCTGAAGTCGATCTCGGCCAGCCAGGGCTCTTGAACAAAACCCACCAGCAGGTCGCGCACCATTTCTTGGTGCGAGAACAAGAGCTTGTAGCTGTTGTCGTGGTCGGGCATGGGGTTTCTCGGCATGCCGACGGTATCGCGCGATGCGGTGCCGGGCATGGGTTGCGCGCGACGCGATGGGGCAGGCTGTCAGGTGCTTCACGAAAACGGTGTTTTGGTGTGGCCGCCGACCAAGCCCATCGCGTGGATGTCGCTGCCGATGAGCGTGGCGGACATTAGGGACCCGGACATTAGGGACCGGGTCTAAAATCTGAATTCCCTGCCCTGCGCGCCACCTCCGCGGCGCGGATTCCGGAGTCCGCCAGGCTTGGGTTGGCCTCCAGCCATCGCCCTCTGCGCGTAGCTGGCATTGAGCGACTGGCTGGCCGAGGGTAGGGGTTCAGATTTGAGACCCGGTCCCGTCGCTGGGTCCCGTCGCTGTTGATTTGGTCCCATAATGGGAGCATCATTGGTAAATGCGAGTGCTTGCATTCAAGCCGCTGCGAGACTTCTGGCTCAAGCACCCGGATGCCGAGCAGCCGCTGAAGGTCTGGTTTGATCTGGCGACCCAGGCGCAGTGGCGCCAACCGGCCAACATCATGGCGCAGATTGGCAATGCGAGCATCCTGAAGAACCGGCGCGTCGTGTTCAACATCAAGGGCAACGATTACAGGCTGGTGGTCGGTGTCGCGTACAACACAAACTTGCTTTTCGTGAAGTTCATCGGCACCCACAAGGCTTATGACGCCATTGATGCCGAAACAGTTGAACCGGAGTGGTGACCATGAAGATCCGTCCTATCAAGACCGAAGCCGACTACAACGCAACACTCAAAGAGGTGTCGGCGCTGATGGCGTCCGACCCTGAACTCAACACACCAGATGGAGACCGGCTAGACGTCTTGGCAACGCTGGTGACGGCTTACGAAGCCAAGAACATTCCGATAGACCCGCCGGATGCCGTCGAGGCGATCAAGTTCCGCATGGAGCAGCAAGGGCTGACCGCGCGCGATCTGGAGCCAATGATCGGCAGTCGCGGCCGGGTATCGGAAGTGCTCAGCGGCAAGCGTCGACTGAGCATGGCAATGGTGTGGCGCCTGCATCAAGGGTTGGGCATTGCGGCCGAGACGCTGATCCGGCCCCCAAAATCGACGGGACCGGGTCTCAAATCTGAACCTATGCCTGAGCTCGCTACCTCGACGGCGCGAGTGCGGTAGTTCGTCCAGCGGGCTGCGGCATCCAGTCAAACCAACCCCTGCCCGGAACCTGCACTGTGCAAAGGGTTGGCGAGCTGGCCGACGCGCGATGAGGCGCTGCCGGTGGCGTACCGAAAGTCTGGCGTTAGCTTGTCAGCGCCGGCGGTCGACCGGGGTTTCGCGACCGCCAATTCAGCCAGCTGATCAAGCGGGCATAGAGCAGATTTCGAGGGTGGGGGTTCAGATTTGAGACCCGGTCCCAGCGACACCAGCGACATTAGGGATCGGGTCTCAAATCTGAACCCTTGATCTGTAAAGTCACCGCATGGCCCGCTCGATGCGCATTGAATTTCCGGGCGCCGTCTACCACGTGACATCGCGTGGCGATCGGCGGGAGGCGATCTTTGACGACGATCAGGACGCACAGCGCTTCTTGGCCGTGCTCGGTCAGGCGACGGACCGCTTCGGGGCTCGGTTGCTGGCCTACTGCCTGATGACCAACCACTATCACCTGGTCCTGGTCACGCCGACCGGTGGCTTGTCGCTGCACATGCGCCACATCAACGGCGTCTACGCGCAGTCCTACAACCAGCGGCACGGGTTGACTGGGCATTTGTTTCAGAGCCGCTACAAAGCCATCCTGGTCGACCGCGACGCCTACCTGATGGCGCTGTGCCGGTATGTCGAACTCAATCCGGTGCGTGCCGGCCTGGCCGCCGCTGCATCGAACTGGGCGTGGTCGAGTTACGCCGCCCATGTGGGTGCGGCCGAGGCGCCGCCTTGGTTGGATGTGGCGAGCTTGCACGCCTACGTGCTGGGGCGAGATGTGACGACAGCAGCGGACCACATCGCGGCCGCCCGCGCCTACGCCGAGCTGGTTGCCGCAGCGCCGGAAGAGCCCCTGTGGGCGGCTGGCTTGCATCAGCAGATCTACCTCGGCGATGCCGACTTTGTCGCCCGCATGCAGGCCTTGGCAGATCCGGCGAGAGCGCAATCCAAGCAAATCCCCCACCTCCAGCGCAACGCGCCGCTGACCTTGAGCGACTGGCTGGCGAGCTGCCCGACACGCGAGGAGGCGCTGCTGATGGCGTACCGAAAGTCGGGCATCAGCATGACAGCGCTCGCGGCCGAACTGGGTGTCTCCACCGCCAGGGTCAGCCAGTTGATCAAGCGGGCAGAGAGCGGACTTCTCAGATAGGGGTTCAGATTTGAGACCCGGTCTCAATGCACCCGAGAGGCAGTAGAACAAGGCCGATTGAACGGGACCGGGTCTTGAATCTGAACCCCCACCCTCGCGCAGCGTCCCCGTCTGCGGCACATGCCCATAGCCCGCGCGGCAGCTCGGGCCGTACGCCAGCACGCCGCGCCAGCAAGTCACCCAGCCAGCAACGTCAATCCTCGCCAAGAAATCTGTAAAAGTGGCTGGATGAATTCCATGCCCCATGCCGACGGCAAGCCGCTGGACTGGCCCGGGCCCGGACCGCTGAAGCACAGCCATGGTTGGCGACAATTACCCCGCCGGCGGCCAGGATGGAGGAGTGCGGCGCATTTGCGATACAATTCAATAATTAAGACCGCCACCATCCCGTCCGTTCGCGTAGAGCCTGACTTCCGCGCCGAGGTCGAGGCCGTGCTGGCGGATGGCGAGACCCTTTCCGAGTTTGTCGAAGCGTCTGTTCGTGCGGGCGTCGAGCGGCGCCGTGTTCAGGGAGAGTTCGTCGCGCGCGGTCTGCGCTCCCTTCAGGAGGCGCGGCGAACCGGCGACTACGTAGATGCGGACGTCGTGCTTGACGGCCTACAGCGCAAGCTCGACGCCGCGCGCGTCCGCCTGGCGACGAAGGGCAAGTGACATTCAAGGTCCGGCTGACGCGAGACGCCGAGGCGGATCTCGACCGGCTGTTCGACTTTCTCGTCGAACGAGAGTTGGCCCGTGACGGCGGCGACCTGGATCTGCCAGAGCAGGCCATGACCGCACTGCGCGCTGGTATCGCAACGCTGAAGTCGTCGCCCTTCACTTGCCGCAAGGCGGGCAAAAGTCCCTTCTTAAGAGAACTGATCATTCCGTTCGGCCGATCGGGCTACGTCGCGCTGTTCGAAATCGAAGACGAGTCGATCGTTGCCGTCGTCGCCGTACGCCACCAACTCGAAGACGACTACCACTGAACTAACTGTCATGACCCCGAGGTGCTTGCCGCTTTCAAAGCCACCGGCTCATGCTGGCAGACGCGGATCAATGCGCTGCTTCGAGAGGCAGTAGATCAAGGCCGCGTGAAAGCCTGATTGAACGGGACCGGGTCTTGAATCTGAACCCCTGCCCTCGGCTCAGCGACTCACTTCGCCTGGGCAAATTCGACCGCTGTTGCTAGTCGGTGGCACTACCACAACGCGAGCCAGATTTCGATTGGCTGCATCGTTGCTGACAATCACTGCGGTGCGTGTCTTGCGAATTTCACTGCCAACAGCAGGCTCGAATTCGACCCACCAGACTTCACCGCGCCTCATCTGACAGGTCTCGGGCCAGCGAGCTGGCCCACTCCAGCGCATCCGCCTCTCGCTGCTTGTCGGCTGCCATGGCCAGATAGCCTTCATCTAGCTCCTTGCCCATCAAGTGAGGCCGGACCAGGTCCTCAATGAACTGCCCCATTCGCCTCTTGCCGATGGTTTTGTACAGGCCTTCGTAGACAGCCTCATCAATGGTGATCGTCATTCGCTTGTGCATGGTCAATCCCAGTTGCCTTCGGCACACTGTCAAGCGTGACAGCCTAGCCGGCAAGAACCATAGCAACATCGGGCAGCATATCCGCAACTTGCACGCCCCGGTCTCGCCGTTGCCAACGCCCGCACCACCACCGCACCCACCACCGCACCGGGTCTTCAATCTGAACCCCAGCCCCACGCGCCAACCCCGCCACCACCGCACCCCAGCCCGCCCACCGCCCCAGCAAGCCAAAGCGCAAGGCCGCAATCAGCACATCGCCCACCCACCAATACCCGCCCAACGACGGCCCGAATGGCACACCAGCACCATCACCGCAAGCCACCGCCCACCAGCCCCTCACAAGCCCCACCCAGAAATCTGTAAAAATACCGGAATGAACACCAAGGTCGATGCCGCTGGCAATCTGCTGGTCAGGCCCTGGTCTACCCAGCTGTCGCGCCGCCGGCACCCATGATCCTCACTATCTGGCACCGTCTTGACCGCCTGATGGCCAAGCTGCGCCCGCACCGCGAGCCGCTGGTGCTGCTGGTCGACGCGCTGACGGTG
>CAMCTC010000211.1 GCA_945878355.1 Bordetella parapertussis
CTTGGCATCCGGCCGCAGGACTTTCTGGTCAAGCCGGTTCGCATGGGCGAGTTGCTGGCTTGGCTGCAGGAGCGCCTGGCGCTGCAATGGGTCCATGCCGAGCCCGACGAATCGCCCGCGCCCGCGCCGCCCCCGCTGCCACCGCCGGCCGAGGCCTTGCGCGCGCTCGACGAACTGGTGCGCCTTGGCTATCTGCGCGGTATCCAGAAAAAGCTCGACACGATCGACGCCGACCATCCTGCCAGCATGGCGTTCGTCGCGAACCTGCGCGCGCTGGCGCGCGGCTTCCAGCTCGACACGCTGGCCCACCTGATCGCGGCGGCGCTGGCCGATGCCGCGGTCACAACACCGAAAGAAACCACCGATGCACCGTGAACGTCCGAGCCCACTGACCGCCGGCCCGCAGACCCCGGGTGCGGGAGATGTGGTGCTGATCGTCGACGACATGCCTGACAACCTCGCGTTGCTGCACGATGCGCTGGACGAAGCCGGCTACACGGTGCTGGTGGCCACCGATGGGCCGAGCGCGATCGCCCGCGCCAGCCAAGCCAGACCTGACATCGTGCTGCTCGACGCGATGATGCCGGGCATGGACGGCTTCGAGGTCGCGCGCCAACTCAAGGCCAGCCCGCAGACGGCGGCGATACCCATCGTCTTCATGACCGCATTGACCGAGACCGAGCATGTGGTGGCCGCTTTTGCCGCCGGCGGCGTCGACTATGTCACCAAGCCGATCCAGCCGCGTGAGGTGCTGGTGCGCATCGCTGCGCACACCCGCACCGCGCGCGTGCAGCGCCAAGCGCGCAACGCGCTCGACGCCTTCGGCCATGCCACGCTGGTGGTGCGGCCTGGCGACGGTCGGCTGCTGTGGCAGACCGCGTTGGCCCGAACGCTGCTGCGCGATTACTTCGGCGCCGAGGGCCCGTTCGCCCCGGTGCCCTTGATTGACTGGGTGCGGCGAGAGGCCGCGGCGCGCCGTGCGGGCGCTGCGCCGCAAGCGTTGCTGAGCGCGCGCAGCGGGCGACGACTGACCTTGGAGTTGCACACGATGGGCGAAGGCCCTGAAGCCGACACGGCCAACGGCGATGAATCCGCCGAGGACGACGAATGGCTGATCGTTGCGACCGAGGCCAACGACGCCGCAGTGATCGAATCGATGATGCAGGCCTGGCGCCTGACCGCGCGCGAGGCCGAGGTGCTGCATTGGGTGGCGCGCGGCAAGACCAACCGCGACGTTGGCGACATCCTGGGCGCGAGCCCACGCACGGTGACCAAGCACATGGAGCACATCCTGCAAAAGCTGGGCGTCGAGACCCGCACCGCCGCAGCCGGTCTGGTGCTCAACCGGGTCGGGCTTGGCGCAGCGCGAGGCTGATCCGGTGTCTGCGCCAGCCGCTGTCGTTTCGGCGCAGGGCCCGGGACTGATGGTCCCTGCAGCGTCTGCATGATCGCGATCGCCTGGTTGCTATGCAAGATCCACCTGTTTTGCCTAAAATATAGGGCATTTATGCCATTTTTGCCCATCTAGATAGGTGTTCATCGCGCGGTTCTACTTGCAGCCTTTGTGGTATTCGCCTAATATTCAGGGCGTTTTTTACTATTTATGCCTAATTTAATGAGCAAATTTTTGATGCCGATGCAGGTTACCGAGCGCGTTGCCCAACTGGGTCAGCGCATCCGGGTTGCGCGGATTCGGCGTGGCTGGTCGGTAGTGGACCTTGCCAGCAAGGCTGGCATCAACCGCAACACCCTCACCGCGCTGGAACTGGGCAAATCGGGTACGGCCGTCGGCGTGTGCTTTACCGTCCTTTGGGCGCTAGGCCTGGACAAGTCAGTGGACGCCGTCGCCGATCCTGATACCGATCTGCACGGCAAAGCGCTTGAAGCTTCTCGCCGCCCCACGCGGGCAGGCAAGCCCAGAAAGCCAAGCGACGACTATGACTTCTGAGCGCGAAGCCTATGTCTACATCCAGCTCCCCGGGACCCTGGAGACGGTAACGGCGGCGCGGCTCAGGGTGCAGACGCTTTCGGACGGTACGCAGGTCGGGCGTTTTCGATATGGCGACCGTTACCTTCAGCGCCAGGAGGCGGTCGCACTCGATCCGTTCCAGTTGCCGCTGGCGAAAAAGGTTTTCGAGTTCACCCAGCTCAAAGGCATTCCAGGGGCTGTGCGAGACGCCGGCCCCGATGCCTGGGGGCGGCGCGTGATCGAGCACAAGCTCGAACGCAGCGCAGCCGACCTCCAAGAGATCGACTATCTGCTGCAGGGTCCACAGGACGGTGCGGGCTACCTGAGCTTCGGACTGAAGGTCGAACCGCCCGCGCCCAAGCGTCATTACAACCGCACGCACCAACTGGCCGATTTGATCGCAGCGACGCAAGCGATCGAGGATGGGATGCGGGTCGACGCGCATCTGCTCGAACAACTCGATCCTGGCACCAGCATGGGGGGTGCGCGACCGAAAGCCACGATTGAGGACGCGCGAAATCTTTGGCTTGGCAAGTTTCCCGCAAGAGATGACCGCTGCAATCTTCAGCGCATCGAATTCGCAACGCTCGAGCTTGCACGCCGCTGCGGCCTGAACGTAACGCAGGCGCGCCTGCAAACGGTCGGCGATCGTGACGTTCTGATGCTGCAACGCTTCGACCGGGACTACACCGACAAGGGCTATCTGCGATTCGGTCTGGTCAGTGGACTGACCGTACTCGATTGCGGTGACAGCTATCTGGACCGGGACCGCTGGTCATACCCCTTATTGGCGGACAACCTGCGCCGCTGGTCTGACAAGCCCGAAGCTGATGGTGCCGAACTGTTCAGGCGCATGGCCTTCAACGCTGCTGTAACCAACAACGACGATCATCCGCGCAACCACGCGATGCTGGGTAGGCAAAAGGGGTGGCGCTTATCGCCAGCCTACGACTTGGTGCCCGCGCCTATGGTTAGCCTGGAGCGGCGCGATCTGGCTCTAACCGTAGGTACCTTCGGTCGTACCGCCAGTATCTATAACCTGCTGTCACAGGCGGGTCGCTTCGGGCTATCAGCGCAAGAGGCGCGTGGGGAGATCGACCGGCTGGTGAATGTGGTGCGTCACTGGCGCGATATATTTTTCAGCAGCGGGGTATCGGCCAAGGACATCGACCACATTGCGCCGGCCATCTTGCCCGATTGCTTTTTCTTTGAAAGGCGGCCCGATGAGTGAGGTGTCATATCGGCGTTCGCGGTCAGCCAAGCCTGTACGCCATCCGAGCCGATTCGAACAGGACATCGAGACGCTACGGGTGGCCTCGCAGACAGCTGGCACGAGGCTTCCAGCTCGACACGCTGGCCTACTTGATCGCAGCGTCGTTGGCCGATAATCCGGCCGCAGCTCGAACCGGCAAGCATGCACGAAGAAGACATTATCAAACGCATCTGCCTGGGTGGCAAACCCAGGGATGCGGCGGTCAAGGCGCTTTATCAGGGCCAGGCGCAGCCGATGCTGAACTTCTTTGTCCACCAAGGCGTGTCGGCCGACGAAGCCAAGGATGTGCTGCAAGACAGCTTTGTGAAAATCGTTCGCAGCGCGGCCAGCTTCAACGGCAGCGGCTCGGCCAAGGCCTGGATCTGGCAGATCGCACGCAACTGCTTGCTCGACCATCTGGACAAGCGTTCTCGGCTGGCCGGGCGTGAGGTGGCGGTCGACGCCGAGCAGTGGAAGGCGCTGGAGCAGCGCACCGCGGCTCCGGTCTGTGACGTCGGCTTGGGTGTCGACGGCTGTGTTGCCGCCGGTCTCGAGGTTTTCGGCACGGCGATGCCCGACCGGGCCCATGCGCTGAGCTTGCAGATGGACGGCTTGGCGATCGAAGCCATTGGCCAGCGCATCGGCCGCAGCGTCGCCGCGACCAAGGAGTACCTGTCCCAATGCCGGAAGAAGATCCAACCCTTTATCGCCCACTGCGCAGAGCTGTTGGCAAGCTGAGAAACCCGTGACCAAAATCTCTGAAGATCCTGCGGATTCGCATTGGCTCGCTGCGCTGGCGGGGCAGCCCGATCCGCTGGCCGACGCCGCGGCCAACCGTCAGGCGCTGGCTTTGCGCCAGGCTTTGCAGGCGCGCAGTGCGCGGCTGGCGCAAGACACGCCTCGGGCCGACGCCGCGCTGTTCGAGCAGTTGCAGTTCCGGCTGCGCCGCGAGGGTTTGCTGGGGTCGTCCGCCGGCAGGCCGCAATGGCCGGTCTGGGGTCTGGCGGCCTCGTTGCTGGTCGGACTGGTCTGGTTGACCCAGGTCGACGGGCTCTTCAAGCGCGATGACGACGGCAACGCCACGCTGCGCGGCGGTGGGCAAGCCACGGTGTTGCTGGTGGCCGATCCTGAGGCGCGCCTGGCCGAGCTGCTGGCAGGGCTTCGCGCGGCTGGCGCCCAGCCACAGGTCGATCGCCAGGCAGCGGGCCGCATCCGGCTGCAGGTGATGGCCAGCCCTGCCGTGCTGGACTACCTCGGCACACAGCGCATAGCGCCTGCGCTGGTCGAAGGTCAAGTCTTGCTGACGCTGGAGCCGTCAGTGGGCAAGCGATGAGCGGCGCCTTGGCTGGCCAGTCCTGGGCTACTTCCAGTTGCCCATCAGGATGAACGGCGCCCAGTAGAACGGGTGGCTGGTGCGAGGCTGGGCTTGCAGTGCCAGCTGCGCCTGGCGCAGCGCCTCGACTTTGCTCAAGCGCTGTTCCTGGCGCCGGCGGTACAGGTCGGCCATCAGCTGCGCGGTGCTCTGGTCGGCCACCGGCCACAGTGTGGCGAGCACGGCCTTGGCGCCTTGCTGCTGGGCGAT
>CAMCTC010000212.1 GCA_945878355.1 Bordetella parapertussis
GCGGCCAGCAGCAAGAACTCGGCACAAGACGGGAGTGGTGTCCCGCGTCCCTCGTGGTTCCCGCAGCGCTCAGGCGTTCGGGACGGACAGAAACACTTACCAGACCATCACACACCAGCGACGACCAACGGATACCCAGGGGCAACCAACCAGCATAGGAGACAGACGAAGCCAAATGCGGGACTTGAACTTCGAGCTCAGACAGATGTGCCGACGCAACCGCGACGGCAGCTATGCGACCCAACGCGATCGCGAGCGCGTGCTCGACCTGGTGGCAGGCCAGCTTCAAGAGCTCGGCTTCCGGTACATGACTGTGGCAAGCCTGAAACCCAAGCACGTCGAAGGCTTGGTCCAGCGATGGCTGTCTGAGGGCCTGGCTGTGGGCACACTCAAGAACCGAATGGCCGAACTGCGTTGGTGGGCCGAGAAGATCGGCAAACAGAACGTCCTTGCACGCAACAACAGCCATTACGGCATCGCCAACCGGCAGTACGTCACCAACGTCAGCAAGGCGCGCGAGCTGTCGGGCGTCGAGCTCGGCCGCATCACCGATCCGTACACCGCGATGTCACTGCGGCTGCAGGCCGCATTTGGTCTGCGGCGCGGCGAGTCGATCAAGATCCAACCCGGTTGGGCAGACCGGGGCAATGAGCTCGTGCTCAAGGACAGTTGGACCAAAGGTGGTCGCGCCCGAGAGATCCCGGTACGCAACGAAGAGCAGCGTCAGGTGCTCAATGACGCCAAGGCTCTGGCCGGCAGGGGCAGCCTCATTCCGGCCGACCGGCTCTACGTCAATCAGCTGCGGCGGTTCGAACACCAGTGCGCAGCGGCAGGCGTGCACCGCATCCACGGGCATCGACACCAGTACGCGCAGGTTCGCTACCGCGAACTCACCGGTTGGGCGGCACCGGCAGCCGGCGGCCTGAGGTCCAAGGATCTGACACGAGTTCTACGTCTACGAAGCAGTCGTTCGTGGCTACCGGGACCCGGCCAGTTTCTGGCATTGGCGGCGGGCAGCTACCAGGTAACTTGCAGCTGGCCTGAAACGCAAGCTTGTAGCAAACGGTGGGCCGGTACTACGCGGCCAATGCGTAACTGAGATCGTTCTTGATCACTTCTTCCCAGCCAAGGCAGGCCAGCGCGACGGTGCGCGGCACTGGCTTGGAGCCGCTGCGGTAGTAGGCGAGCATGCGGCGGGAAACGCCCAGCGCGACCGCCGCCGCGTCAATGGTTAGGTCGTTCCTGGCCATCCAATTCCAAATGAACTCATGCGATACGCCGCCTGCCTGCTCAATGGCTCGCGCGCGAAGATTGTCGGCAGCCAACTCCAAGTCGTCGTCGTTAGCCCAGATCACCGAGGCGCCGTGGTCACCGACCTTCGCCGAACTGAATACCTCGGGATCTTTCAGCCGCTCCAGGATGGGGTGTTTCAGGATCGTGTCTACCAGACTGACTTCGAACTGTCCGCCATCAACATAGCTCAGCAGCAAGCTGGCCGTTGGCGTTGTCTTGACGCTAGCCAGCGTGAATTGTTTTGGCCTCATGGGTTCAGTTCCTTCCACTTGGTAGTCAACAGAGCCCCGTTCTGGCCGGCCCAAGCCAGCGCCTCCTTCAACACAGCCGGCCGCACCGAGCCGTCAATCACCAGCAGAGATGCCAGGTCGACCAGCGCTTCGGAACCGTCGTTGGCCAGCACATGGAAGTGCGGTGGGTTGTGGTCGCCGGCGTACATGGTGAGCTTGGACTTCGGGAGGCGAACCAGAGTTGCCATACAGCATTGTAGTGCAATGATTGCACCATGCGCCGGTCGGCTTGTACCGGTCGGGTGCGCGATCTCGACGCAGAAAAGCTGACCCTCAAACTGAGGTGCCCGATAGCCGACTTCCGCGGTCGGCAGCGGACGACCCTCAAGCGACATCCACCGCCTCGAATTCGTCGCACTAAAGCCGCCAGTCAGTGCCGGTGCACAGCGATGCCCCCGAAGGGGATCCCATAGCCCACCAGTCGCCGCGCGATGGCGCCGTTCTTCTGCTCGACTCAGGCCTGGTCGTTCTTCTTGTAGGCCCGCGAGCGTGTCTGCACCAGGCCATGCCCCTTGCAGTAGTCGAAGACGCTCTGGCTCATGAAGGTGCTGTCGCTGTCTGAGTCCACGCCGAGCATCGCGAAAGGCAGCTCGGCGGCCACCTTGTCGAACGCTTCGATCACCAGCATCTGCTCGCGAACCCGCATGGCCACGCACTCGGTCCAACCGCTGGCGATGTCGGTCAGCGTGAGGGTGTGGACGAAATCACCGTCCGAGCAACGAAAGACTGGAAGGAGGCCATGAACCAATTCGCGATCCTTTATGCTGATCGCTTCACCAAGGCTGCCTCGTAATATGTGGAACCGACTTGCCCACCGCAGCGGTCGTTCGTCGCAAGCGACCGGGGACGCCCGCCGCCGTGGACAAGTCTCAAAGAACCTCACACACAGAAATTCTGACACCCCCTCGTCTGCTTCGGCCACCATGTCGCCCATCTTCTGCTCCGGGATCAGGCACTCCGGGTTGGCTCACACCGCGACTGCCCCGGCCCATCAGTTTGAGGAGGGGTTAGGCTTCAACGTCATAAGTTGGCGGTGAAGTCTTCTGTGAAGACCTCTGCCTGCCGGAGCAGGCCAGCGAGCGTGCCAACTTTCAGTTCAGGATGTAGTGGCACAACACACCCTTTGCCGGCACGGCGCATCAGGACGTGGCTACCGCTCTGCCGTACCTTCTCGAAGCCCAGGCGCTAGAGCGCTCGGATGGCCTGTGCCCCCGAAACGCGAGGCAGTTTAGGCATGCGCCGGCTCAGGCAATGAGAACATGGTCACGAGCGGATGCCCGACAGATGATTGAGGAAACTCCTCAAGATACAGCGCCGTGGCGTCCTTGAGATTCGCGATCGCTTCCTCGATCGTCTCGCCTTGCGTCGTTGTTCCGGTCTCGGGGTTCATGGCAACGAAGCCACCTTCCTCTGCGGGGGTGAGTACTGCGGTCAGCTGCATGGTGGTGCCCTCGGGTGTGCCGGCTTGTCTCCAGCGGCCATTGTCTCGCAATCGCGCACGGGGGGCTGGGCGCCATCCACCGAACTTAAGCGATGTGAGTTAGAATACGCCATAAGTTGTTGACTTATTTGTAATTTTATTCAAAATGTCTCTTGCCAAGGTGGAAAATATGGCGGTGAAAATTACTGTGATTTCATACAGTATTTGACACTGAAACTCTCCGAGCGAATTGCCTCGGATGAATTCGCGCAGATTGCGCGGCACCCTGACCACCCCAAAGCGTTCGCACGCAAGCGCAAGCTGCCGCTGCCGGCGTTGATTGGCGCGCTGATGTCGATGCGCAACCAGTCGCAGCAGGCGATGCTCGACGGCTTCTTCGCCTCGGTCTGCGGCAGTCCCGACTTGATTCGAGAGGTCTCTGACCGAGCTTTCGCCAAGGCGCGTGAGCATCTGCATCTGCCAGCGCTGAACTCGCTGAACTCGCTCAACGATCTCGTGGTTCGTCGCGCCGATGAGGCCGGCGATGCGTCTGTATTGATGCCTGCCGTTCGGCCTTGCCACCTCAAGCGCTCGGCGGCCGCACCCGATCAACGCTTGTTTGTGCTGTACCTGCCGGGGGCGGAGCTGACCCTGCATGCCAGCGTGCACAGCGCCAGCGTGGGCGAGCGCTGCATGCTCATGGGGGCGCTCGACCAACTCGGTCCCGACGACGTGCTGGTACTCGACTGCGGTTATCCGGCGACCTGGTTGGTGGCCTTGCTCAGCGCCCGTGGCATCTGCTTCGTCATGCGCGGCGACAACGACAGCGGATGGGGCGCCGCCAAAGCCTTTCGTCGCTCGAGCGCGTTGGGCAGCACGGTGACGCTGAACCCGCCGAGCGCCCACGACGTGCGCGATTGGGATTGCTCCGCTCAAGCACCGTCGTTGCGCCTGGTGCGCCAAATCGCGCCCAACGGCCAGATTCGCTTGCTCGCCACCAAAATCGACGCCGGACATTGCCCGGCGGCGATGTTCGGCGACCTGTATCACCAGCGCTGGCGAATCGAGGAGGCCTTCAAGCGGATCAAGCACAGGCTGTACCTCGAAGCCGTCTCGGGGCTGTCGCAGCAGGCCTTGATCATCGACGTGGCGGCCAAGATTCTGGCCGACAAGATCACCTCGCTGATGTGCGCGGCCGCAGCCGATCATGCCGGCCTGCCTGCGCTTTCGCGCAAGTGCAATCGCGCCTACGCCGCCAGCTTCATGCAGTCGCTCTTGCCACGCCTGGTTCTGCTCGTGGGCGACATCTGTTCTGCCATCGACCATGCCATCCATGCCCTTGGCTCCAACTCGCAGCGATACATCTCTGGCCGCTCCCGGCCTCGTCCCGTTCGTCATGACAAGCCTCATCCGTCATGCGCACACAAGGGATGTGAGCCAATGTTCGGTGGATTGACCTCGGACTGGGTACCTGGGGACACCTAAACCCGCGTCATTGCTGGTGTACCCGCTGTCCACACTTGTCTCCGCAAATTTTCAGCAGATTGCATGATCTGAAATAGATTCTGTTGCGCAGAACTCAGCCCACTCGCCCATCAAGGCCTTGCGCTTGGCAAACTGAGTCCCACGCTGGTATGCACGCTCGACCACATCGGGCAGTTGATGCGCCAGCGCATGCTCGGCCACTTCTCGCGGATAGTTGGTCG
>CAMCTC010000213.1 GCA_945878355.1 Bordetella parapertussis
CCGAACGCGTTCTTTGTCCAGCCGACCCAGGGTGCGAACCTGATCTCGAACGTGCCGCACAACCTGACCGAGGCTGCGACCACGATCGCCACGGTGGTCGCTCACGCACGCGACAAAGGCTGCGCTGCGGTCGAAGTCACCGAAGCGGCTGAGAACGCCTGGATCGAGCTGCTGCGGGCCAGCCCGGGCCGGATGACCAGCTCACCCGACTGCACACCGGGTTACTACAACAACGAGGGCCAGGACCCGGGTCCGGCAGCGCGGCTCAATGTCGGCTATCCGGCAGGTGCCACGGCTTACTTCAAGTACCTGGCCGAATGGCGCAGCTCGGGGCGTTTCGACGGGCTGTCGTTTCGTTGAGCGACCAGCCGGGTGCAAGCCGTTCAGCCCGGGGCCGCCAGGCCGGCGACCATGAATTCAGAAACGGTGTTGACCATCTCGTTGAAACTGCGCCGCGTGCGCTGGGTCGGTTTGCCGTGCTGGTCCAGCCAGCGGGCAAACGCTGACAACGTTTCGTGAACGACCATCTGCATCCTTGCGTCGAATTTCTGTGCCGACAAGTCGGGCAGCACCTGCCGCACCAGGCCGGTCATGCGCGTGAACCCGCTCACTGAATTCGCGTCGACCTTGGCCAGCAACTGGACCCTGGGGCTGGACAAAGCCTGCGCGATGACCAGCACATAGTCGCAGCCCCAGGCGTGTTGGCGAACCACATCGGCCAGCACATCGACGGCGCAGCCGATGATCGCGCCCAGGTCGCGGTCACGCCCTGCAGCGGCGAGCTCGTCCAGCCGGGTGTTTCGAATCGCATCGATCACCACCATTCGCCGCTCGAGCAGCGCGCGAATCAGCGCCTCGCGCGAGCCGAAGTGGTAGAGCGCACCGGAGCGATTGCCGTGGCCGCATTCGGCGGCGATGCGCCGCATAGAGACCTTGTCGATGCCCAGTGTCGCGAACAGATGCTCGGCGGTGTCGAGCAAGGTGTCGGCCGTCGAGGCGGCGTCTGACCGAATGCCGACTGCAGGGTTTGGCTTGGGCATCAGGGTAACTGCGGACAGTTTCGGCACTGAATCTGATTGACATGGCGCATTCAATCCATTTTAATCCAATTGCTTTAAATTTTTAAAGCGTCTCATTTAATCGACCTCAAGCCCTGTTGCGGGAAAACAGTGCGATGCGCCGCAATCGGCTTGACCGCGGCGAAGCGCAGGCGATCGAGGGCTCAGGCCCTCGCCAGGCTGGAAGGTCTTGGGTTTTTGGCGTCGATCGGCGCATCTGCTGGAGAACTGATATGACCAGAAAATTCATCTGTCTGATGGGCGCGGTGCTGCTGGCGCTGGCCTGCCTGGCGCCGCAGGCCAGGGCGCAGGGCAAGGGTGAGACGCTCAAGTTCCAGGACTACCCGGGTTTGGGCAACATGCTCGTTCGCGTGGCCATCAGCAAGGGCTATTGCGAGCGCGCTGGCATCAAGTGCGAATTGCAGACGATTCCGGCCGCGCCGCTGGGCGCGCAAGCCATGATGGCCAAGAGCATCGATTCATTCCTCGGCCCGGCCGAGGTGATGAACAACGCTGTTCTCAAAGGCTCCAAGATGAAGATGGTGGTCGGTGGCGCGGTGTCCAACGTGTTGCTGGTCGCGGTCGGCAATCACCTCGACGCCCCCAACGTCGGCAAGGGTTTCCCGGCTTTCATGCGCGACTTCAAGGGCAAGAAGATCGGTGTGACCTCGCGCGGGTCTGGCGTCGAGATCTTCTCCAACTGGATGCTGCTCAAGGCTGGCATGAAGATCGACGATGTGACCTATGTCGCCGTCGGCGGCCCCAACACGGCTTATGGCGCGCTGATTTCCAAACAAGTCGACGCCGTCGTCATCTTCGAGCCCATCGGGGCGATGTGCGACGTGCTCAAGACCTGCAAGGTGGCTTACCGCGCGGCGACCGACCCCAATCCCGCAGAGTTGTTTGCGATGAATGGCGGCGGCAATGGTCTGGTGTTCACGCAGGAGTTCATCGACAAGAACCCGCACGTGATCGACGCCGTGATCAAGGCGATCAAGGAAGCTGATGTCTTCATCAACAACTCGGCCAACTTCGACGAGGTCGCCAAGATCGCCCAGCAGTTCTTCAAGTTCGACATGGCCAAGGGCGAAGAGATTCTGGTGGCGTCGCTGCGAACGGCCATTTCATCCAACACCTACCGGGCCGCGATCAACCGCAAGTCGGTGCAGGCCGGCCTGGACCTGGTGCTGGCGACCAAGCAGGTCGAGAAGATCGTCCCGCTGTCTGAACTGATCTACGAAAAAGCGCCTTGAGCTGATGGCTGCGATCTCCATTGCCGGGCTCACGGTTCGCTTCGGGGATGTTCTCGCGGTAGACCAGGTGTCGATGGACGTGGCCGATGGTGAGTTCGTCTCCATCGTCGGCCCCAGCGGCTGTGGCAAGACCACCATCCTCAACCTGTTGACGGGCTTGGTGCCGCCGACCGAGGGCAGTGTGGCGCTGCTGGGCAAGCCGCCCGTGCTGGGCAACCCGGATGTCGCCTACATGCTGGCGCGCGACAGCCTGCTGCCCTGGCGCAGTGCGCTGGACAATGCGGCTTACGGCATGGAGATCCGTGGCGTCGACGAGAGCGAACGACGCCGGCGCTCGATGGCGCTGCTCGCCGAGGTTGGCTTGAAGGGTTTCGAGCAGCACTATCCCAAGATGCTCTCGCACGGCATGCGCCAGCGTTGCGCGCTGGCCCGGACCTTCTGCCTGGACTCGCCCGTGATGCTGATGGACGAGCCTTTCGGCGCACTCGACGCGCAGACCAAGTTGCAGCTCGAAGACCTGCTGATGAGTTTGTGGAACGAGCACCGTCGCACGGTGGTCTTTATCACGCACGACCTGGCCGAGGCGGTCGCGTTGTCGGACCGGGTGATCGTGATGAGCGCGCGGCCGGGCCGCATCATTGCTGACATGCGGATCGATCTGGCGCGGCCGCGTTCGGTGCGCGCCTTGCAAAGAGACCGCCATTTCCTGGACCTCTACGCGCAGGTCTGGGCCAAGCTCGAAGAAGGCCTGGGCAACGAGGAGGCTGCGACATGAAAACTGTGCGCACGCTGCTGCCGCACGTCGTTTTCATCGCCGTCTCGCTGCTGCTTTGGGAATTCGTGATGCGCCAGCAGTGGCTGCCCGAGACCTTCTTCGGCACGCCCTCTGGCATCGCGCTGTACCTGTGGGACGGCTTTGTGATCGGCCGCAAGCTCTGGCTGGAACTGGGTTACACGGTGACGGGCACGCTGGTGTCCTTCTTGTTGGGCAGTGTCTCGGCGCTGCTGCTGGGCTTGGTCTTCGTGATGTCGCCCAAGGTCGAGCGGGCGATGGACCCCTACCTGATGGTGCTCAACGCGATGCCACGCTTTGCGTTGGCGCCGCTGTTCCTGCTGTGGTTTGGCCTGGGCATCGGGTCGAAGATCGCGGTCGGCACCAGCCTGGCTTTTTTCATCGTGCTGGCCAACACCGTGGCGGGCATTCGCGGCGTCTCGACCGACCTGGTCGTGCTGTCGCGCACGCTGGGTGCCACGCCGCGCCAGATCTTTTTCAAGGTCACCTTGCCATCGGCGGTGCCGGTGATCTTCTCGGGGCTGCGTCTTGCCTTGATCTTCTCGATGTTGGGCGTCGTTGGCGCCGAGATCATCGCTGCCGAGCATGGGTTGGGACAGACGCTGGCATACCTGCAATCTACCTTCAACATGAACGGCGTGATGGCCTTGCTGGCGCTGCTGTCGATGCTGGGCATGGCGGTGACGCGCGGCATGACGCGGCTTGAGAAAACCCTTTTGAAATGGCAGTGATGCCACGCATGCCCGCAGCCACTGTCACGCCCGCCAGTGACGGTCACGCCATTGCCGACGCCAGTCAGGAACCAGGAGTCCCGTCATGACCCATGCCCAAGCCTTGGACGCCGCCGCTCGCGACCGGGCCTTCAGCCTGCCGCTGGACCAGATCGACCCCAGCGACCTGAACCTGTTCGAGCACGACACGGTCGGCCACTATTTCGATCGACTGCGCCGCGACGACCCGGTGCACCGATCGCACAGCCCGCGCTTCGGCGACTTCTGGTCGGTCACCCGCTACGAAGACATCATGGCGGTCGACATCAACCATGGCGTTTATTCGTCCGATGTCATGCTGGGCGGTATTTCGTTGATCGAGCGGCCGATCGCCAACCGCGGCAAGTCGTTCATCGCCGCTGACCCGCCCGAGCACGACGAGCAGCGCAAGGCGGTCAGCCCCATCGTCGCGCCGGGCAATCTGGCCGGCATGGAGTCGCTGATCCGCGAGCGCACCGCCAGGGTGCTCGACAGCCTGCCGCGCAACCAGAATTTCAACTGGGTGGAAAA
>CAMCTC010000214.1 GCA_945878355.1 Bordetella parapertussis
GAACCCACTGGCCCTGATGCCGATTCGCCTGATCAGGGCTTGGCCGCTGGTGCAGTCTGAGTTCTCTGGCGCTGCACTTCGCGCAGCTTCATCCCGACATAGGTGTCGCGGTCGACCTCGTGCAACTGCTGGGCATATCGCTCGGTGGCTGCGAACCAGCCCTGCAGGCTGGCCTGAAGCTGCTGGGTCGCGGGCAGGGCTTGAGCCTCGAGAAAAGCATCGATCGCGAGGTAGTAGCGTAGCGTGTTTCGCTCGACCACGCCGCGCACGCCGCGCACCTGCAGCGGCTGGCCATCCGAGCGCTGGCCGATGACGCTGAAGCCGACCTTGTCGCTGCCCAGCGTCGCCAGATAGGCCTGCATCGCCAGCCTGGCTGACAAGCCGTAGGTATAGCCATAGCGCATGTGAAGAATCGTTTGGCTTGCCGATGATGGCGTGGCTTGAACCTCGATGCGGTAATCGCTGGTACCCAACGGTCCGTCGGGTGCTTGCAATACGACGCCAAGAAAGCCGTCGCTGCTCGTCGCGCGGTAGGAAAATCTGACCCAGTACACATCGGACAGGGCTTGGTCGAACTTCCGGCCAAGCCCTGCGTCCAGTACTTCGGCAGGGCCGCCCAGCGATGCCCGGCAGTACTTGACGTTGAGGTGCAGGATCAGGATGTCGCACCATTGATCAGCCCGACCCAAGGTGTGGCTGATGTCGTCGAATGGGTGGTCGAGCAGCGCGTAGACCTCGCCTTGCAGTCGCCCTGAAACCTCGGCCGATTGCAGGAAGACTTGCTTGTCGACGACGATGCGAAGCGCTTGCTGTCGTGCGCTGGCGAAGCGCGTGCGCAGAGCATCCGATGCCGGGCTGCCTGCCCCAGCACTGCTTATGAGCAGAACCAACACCAGCCCAAGCCAGGTGGCTGGATGGTTCAGACGGTGTCTTGTCACGCTGGGCTTCGGCGATGGCGGGGCTTGATCATGGATCCATCACCTGGCGCCATCGGTGACCGAGGTCAAATGCCAAGTCTCGCAACAGGCTTGCGGAGGGGAGTACCTATTTGACAGCTTCGGTGATGGCCTTGCGGCGGAGTTTTGCTGGTGGTGAATTTGCACAGGCCTGACAATGTCAGAATCGCTGAGATCGGACCTCGAATCAGCCGCGGCCTGAGAGCCTCGGACACCCGCCCCAGCAAGGGGCTCACAAGCTCTCAAGCAAATGTGGCTTTGCCACTTTGCTTGATCCCCACGGGGGGCGGCCGGTTTCGGCCGGCCTTGGGGCGCTCAATTGAAACTATGCCTTACCCGAATGTCGAATCCCCGTCATTTCTGAGCATGCCCTTGGCAGCTGCCGTGCTCGCACTGATGGGCGCTTGTTCGTTGATCCCGAACCGGGAGGCCGGGTTAGGCGCGACCGGCGTCGCTGCAGCGACGGCCCAGGCCAACGCCTCTGCCGTGGCCGCTTCGGTGCCGGCATCCAGCGCGACGCCACGCCCCACGGCCGATCCTTTAGCGCCCAAGCCCTTTGCCGATGTGATCAAGGACGCCAAGCCGCTGGCTGGACTGTTTCCGCTCTGGCGCAGGGACGAGAAGATCTGGATCGAGATTCGAAAGGACTGGCTGAACAAGCCCTTCATGTTCAGCGTGAACATCGCCAGTTCGGTGGGTGAACGAGGTCTCTACGCCAGCCAGATGGCGGGCGAGGCGATGGTCGAATTCAGGCGAATCGGCAACCAGATTCAGCTGATCGCGCTCAACACCAAGTTCAGAGCGATCGCAGACCAGGGTTCCAAGCGGGCGATCGATCAGGCTTTCTCGCCCAGCCTGCTCGGCGCAGGCCCGGTGGCCAGCGCCGAGCATCCCGATCGCAAATCGGTGTTGATCGACGCTGCCTTCATGTTGATAGACATTCCTGGCTATTCGACCCGATTGGAGTACGCCTACCGCTTGCCTTTCGGGCTGGACAAGGCCAATTCGTACTTCGAGGCCAGCAGCACCAACGAGCAGCTGACGACGCTGACGGCGCGAATGCATTTTTCCACCCCTCGCATTCCAGCCGCGCCCTTGGTCGCGATGCCCAGCCCGGCGCCCACACCGCCCCAGGCCACGCCCGATCCGCGCAGCCTGTTCGTCAGCTATGTCTACAACTTTGCGCGACTGCCCGAAACGCCGATGGCCGCCCGCCAGGCCGACCCGCGCCTGGGCCACTTTACCGAGTCTTTCACCGATCTGGGTGGCGATCTGAAGGCCAATCCGCGCCAGCACCACATCAAGCGTTGGCGGCTCGAGAAGAAGGACGCGACGGTCGCGCTGTCCGAGCCGGTCAAACCGATCACCTACTGGCTCGACAAGAACATCCCGGTTCGGTACCGCGCCTCGGTGCAAGCCGGTATCCTGGAGTGGAACAAGGCGTTCGAGAAAATCGGTTTCCTGAACGCAGTGGTGGCCAAGCAGCAGCCCGAAGATGCTGACTGGGACAACATGGACATGGGCCATGCCTCGGTACGCTGGTTCGTCGGTGCTGACGTCGGTTTTGCGATTGGCCCCAGCATCGCTGACCCTCGCAGCGGAGAAATCCTCGACGCTGACATCGGCATGAGCGATGTCTTCGCCCGCAGCTCGCGGCGAGCCATCGTTGAAGACTTTGGCGCCAGCAGCCAGCAGCGCTTCGCATCGGCAGCAAGCTGGTTGGGTGGCCAGGGGCTGCAGGCGGCCCAGTGCAACTACGCCAGCGAGGCTGCGGCGGAGATGGACTTCGTGCTCGACGTGCTCGAAGCCCGCGGCGACATCGCGCCCGACAGCCCTGAGGCCGAGGCCTTTGTGCAGCAGGTGATCAAGAACACGGTCATGCACGAGGTGGGCCACACGCTGGGCCTGAAGCACAACTTCAAGGCCAGCACCACGGTCACGGGCGCCCAGCTCCAGGACAAGGCCTACACCGATCGCCACGGCATCTCGGGCTCGGTGATGGACTACAACGCTTACAACCTCGCGCTCAAGGGCGAGGCCCAGGCCAGCTACACCCTCAGCATGCTGGGTGCGTACGACTACTGGGCAATCGAGTACGCCTACAAGCCGATGGATTCCGCCACCGAAGCTGCCGAGCTGTCCAAGATCGCCGCGCGCAGCAGCGAGCCGGCGCTGGCCTACGCTGACGATGCCGATGCCGGCGGCTTCGGATCCCATGACGGCATGGACCCGCTGGCCAACCGCTTCGACTTGGGCGACGACCCGCTGGCTTACTACCAGAAGCGCCTGAAGCTGTCTCAGGAGTTGTGGGCAAGGTTGCAGGACCGCCAGCCCATTGTTGGTGACGATCCATTGCGACCGCGTCGCGCGCTGCTCAGCGGTTTCAGCCAGTTGTACCGCGCCGCCGAACTGGTGGGCAAATATGTCGGCGGCATGCACACGCTGCGCGATCTGCCGGGTACCACCGGTCGTGCGAGCTTCAAGCCTGTCGACCCCCTCAAGCAGCGCGATGCACTGCGATTCCTGTCCAGCGGCCTGTTCAGCGCTAACAGCTTCCGCTTTCGCCCCGAATTCTTGGCCAGCCTGACGGTGGACTACAACGAATGGGACCGCGGTGGTTTGCCGGACCTGTCGGGCGCGGTGGCCCGGGTGCAGACCGTGGCGATGGACCGCTTGTTCAGCGCCAACACCGCGCGCCGCTTGCTCGACCTGCCGGGTTATGTGCCTGAGGCGCAGCGCAAAGGCTTGATTTCGCTGAATGAGGTGTACGAGACCCTGCAAGCCAGCGTCTGGAGCGAGCTCAGGACTGGCGGCGAAATCGACCGCTTGCGACGCAACCTGCAGCGCGAGCACCTCAAGCGCCTGCAGTCGCTGCTCACGCGCGGCTCGCCCAACCTGCCGCCAGACGCGCTGAGTTTGGCCCGCTTGCATGCCAACCGCTTGCAGGTCGCGTTGCGCATTGCTGCTGCCAAAACCGGTTTGTCGGTGGAGAGCCGAGCCCATTTGGCCGACAGCCTGGGCTTGCTGACCGAAGCGCTGCGCGCGACGATGCAGCGCAGTTGAGCCGACTCAGCCGGTGAAGTAGCGCCGCCCGTCGTAGCGCGGGTCTGGCTCGCTGACCGGTTTGAGGATGCCGTTGCAGCGCGCGATCACCGTCTCTCCGACGGTGAACAGGCCTTGCGAGAAGACCAGGCTGTTGGCCACCCGCAGCACCTGCATCCG
>CAMCTC010000215.1 GCA_945878355.1 Bordetella parapertussis
GGGCGATTCGCCCACCATGACGGGTGCCCTGCTGCTACGCGGCAGGGCACCCGTTTCACCTTGTTGGGTTGGCATCGCCTTCGGCGTGATCGCGGCTTATGCCTGGACGATCTACGGCGAAGGTTTGCGGCCTGGATGATCAGTTGGTCTGAATCGCCTGTGCTGACAGCTCGCGTTTGCGACAGCCGTCAGCCTCGACAGGCCCTAAGCCAGAGCGATTCAACAGGGTTTTGCCGGCGTGCCGTCCGAGGCGGTCGACCCGCAGGTGAGCGCACCCTCGAGCACCACACTGCCCATTTCGGCGCCGGTCAGGTCGGCGTCACGCAAGTCGGCGCCCGACAGGTTGACGCCGGTGAGGTCGGCGCCACGCAGGTTGGCACCCGTCAGCACTGCATCGGACATGTTGGCGTAACGCAGCCGGGCGCCCGACAAGTCGACGCCCACCATCTGCGCTTTGCGGAAATTGCTGTTGTGCAGCCAGGCTGAACTCAGCACCGCTGCGCCGAGGTTGGCATCGACGAACTGCGCGCCGTGCATGCGGGCTGACTTCAGGTTCGCCCGCCGCAGATCCGCACTCATGAAAGTGGCTTTTTCGGCGAAGGCGTTGACAAAGCTGGCCGACTGCAGGTCGGCCGTCGTCAGGTCGACGTCGCTGAGGTCGGTCGCGTCGAAGTTGGTGCCGCGTGCCACCACCTGCTGCATCGAAGCGCCGATCAACGTGGCGCCAAGAAAGTTGGCCGCTGTCAGCATGGCGCGGTCAAGCTTGGCCTGGCTCAGGTCGGCGCGCTCGAGGTTGGCCATCTGCAGGTTCGAGCTCTCGAGCTGCGCGCCGACCAGTCGCGCGCTCAACAGGTTGATGTTGAACATGTAGGCGCCGCGCAAATTGATGCGGGTGAGGTCCGCCTGGATCGCCGTCTCGTAGCGCAGGTCGCAGCGAAAACAGCTGCGGCCACCCGCCAGGCGCTTGGCGTCTTCCGGTTCACCGGCCTGCACCGCGCCGGACATTGCGGCCAAGGCCAGCAACCATGCGCCTCGGACAGGGCTTGCAAGCATGTTCATCGATGGCCTCAGTAGTACAGAAAGCTCAAAGCTTGACGCAGGCGCTCGGCCGTGGTGTCCATCCGGTCCCAGCGCTCCAGCGTGACGTCGCCGGTTCGGAACTCGCGGTACAGATCGGCGTAGTTCAGGTGGTGGAAGACCGAGGCCAGGTTCGGGTAAGGCTTGAACCAGTCGCTGTAGCGCGCGCGCAGCACGTCGAGGCCGGGCAAGACGCCACCGTCCTTCGCGCTGTCCTTGGCGATCGCCGATTGAGCTTCCTCCGACAACCAGGTGTAGCTGGCCGGCCGCGGCGTGATCAGGATCAGCACCGAGCGCTGGTAGTCGGTCTTGTTCTGTTGCGAGAACAGGTATTGCAACCCTGGCAGGTCCTGCAGCAAGGGCACACCGTCGCGGTTGGTGGTCGACTCCTTCTCGCTCAGGCCGCCCAGCACCAAGGTGTCGCCCATGCGCATCACGACGTTGGCGTTGGCCAGGATCTCCGAGATCTCGAGCTTGTAGGTGAATCCGATGTCGGCGCTGGGGGGCTTGAGAAAGGTTCGCGAGGCGTCGATCGACAGCTTGATCATGCCGTTGGCCATGATCTGGGGCAGCACCGTGAGCTTGACGCCGTAGCGCTTTTCGAGCGCCACCGCGCTGCCGCCACCACCGGCCACGCTGCCGTTGGACACCACCGCAGCATTCAGGCTGGTGCCCGAGAAGAACTCTGAGCGCATGCCCTCGACAGCGGCCAGCGTCGGCCTGGCCAGCACCTCGTTCAAGCTGGAGTTGGCATTGGCCAGGTTGAGCGAGTAAGCCAGCGCCGGCACGGTGATCGCTCGGGCCAGGATGGTCGACCCGCCAGCGCCTGTGGTTTCGCTGAAGGTCTTGCTGAAGGCTGCCTCGGTGACCGAGCCGAACTGCAACTGCAGCGCGTTGAGCAGGTTGACGCCTTTGGAGCTGGAGATCGAATCCTCGGTGCGCACCATCACGACGTCGACCAGCACCATCCGGCTGTCGCCTGTGCTGGGGGCTGTGGCGGGCACCGACGAAGGCGCCTGGGGCCCACCCATCTGCTGCGGCAGCAGGCCCTGGGTCTTGATCATGCCTGCGGCGAGCTCGTTGCCGATCTCGCCTTGGGACTTGAAGAACGATTGCCACTGCGACAGGCGACGGCCTGCTTGCTGGGCCTCGGCAGGGTTCTTGGCCAGGCCTTCATAGGCCTGCCGCGCCGACTCGGCTTTGTCGAATTCACCGCAGGCTGCGTAGACCGAGACGCTGGTGCGCAAAAAGCTCGGGCGCGATCCGCCGACATCGGCCATGCCACCGAGCTGGTCGGCCATCGCGCAGGCGGTTCGCGCATCGCCCGCCAGGTAGGACGCGGCCAGCATGCGGGCCAGCACCACCGGATCGTCCGGGCGCTGCAGCAAGACCTCGGCGAAAGCGCTCTGCGCCTTGCGGTAGAGCTTTTGCTCGAGCAGGGCCAGACCCAGGAACTCGTGCGCGATCCAGTTGCTGGGCTCGAAGCGAACCGCCTGCCGGTAGCCCTCAAGCGCCAGTTCGGTCTTGTCGGTGTCGCCTTGGCGGGCTTGCAGGTGGTAGATGAAACCGTTGAAGAAGTGCAAGTAGGAGTTGCGCGCGTCGAGTTGCAATGCCTCGTTGATCGCCTTGCTGGCCTTGACCAGGTCGAGGTCGGCGGCAAATCCCAGCGCTGCGGTGGCGCGCGCCAAGGCCTGAGTGTCTGCGCCTTTGCCGGGTATCGCGCGCAGCGCTGCGACGATCTGCAGCAGGGTCTGGCGCGGCGCCAGGTCGTCGGCAGCGAGCCCGGCGCCCTGCGCGATGGCCGCAGGCCTGGTCGGCGCGGCCTGGCTTGACACCGTCTTGACGACAGGCCGCAGCGTGGGCTGCGCGATCAACGGCGCGTTCAATGGCGCGCTCATCGGCGCAATCATCGGCGCGATCAATGGCGCGCTCAACGACACGTTTAGCAGCGCGCTCGGCGGCGCCGTGTATTTTTCCGATGACGGCGCGATCCGCATGCCGCCGAGGTCGTCAGTGGCCAGCGCTGCGGCCTGACCGGTGCTCATCGCGGCTTGTTGCACCAGGCTAGAGGGCTCTTGCGCGCCCCCTGAAGCGCAGGCCAGCAGGCCGGCCAGCGCCAGCGGCGTCAGCCTGACGCTAGCTCCTCGGCGCGCGCTCACCGCCCACCCTTGCTGGTGCCTTGCAGCGCTCGAAGCGCGCCCGGGTGCAGCGGCGCGGGCAGCGACGCGGCATCGGTCTGGTCCATGCGCACCATGCTGCTGAGCAGCACCTGACTGGCCTTGAGATCGTCGTACTGCCGTTTCAGGGTCGTGGTCAGCCGAAAGATCGACTCCTCATCGACCGCGGCGTTGGTGAACAGCACGTTGCGCATGCCCAAGGTGGTCACGACTGTGTCCTGTCCTGCATAGGTATTGGCCGCAATCGACATCGGCGACAGCAGCTTGTTGGCGGTCTGCATCTTGGCCTGCACCGGTGCAGGGATGTCGATGAACACGCCGCCGCAAGCGCGCAGCTTCTCGAACAACGCGGAAGGGTGCGCCACCGCCTCGACCACGGCGTCAACCTTGCGGTCGCAAAATGCCCGCTCGAACTCGCTGGTGGGCAAGTTGGTGGCGCTGGCGAAGTCTTCCTTGCGCAAGTCCAGCGCGCGCAGCAGAGCCGCTGTGATCGTGAACATGCCCGAACCGGGGTTGCCCAGGTTGAAGTTTTTGCCGGCGATCTGACCCAGTTCGGTGATGCCGGACTCCCGGTGCACCATCACCGCGATCGGCGAGTCGTGCAGCAGCGCGACAACGCGCAGCGACCGGCCAAGCGCCTGCTTGCGGTCGGCATAAAGCCTCGAGACCAGGTCTTCCTGCGCCACGCCAAGCTGTATCGAGCCGTTGGCCACCGCATACAGGTTGAAGATCGAGCCGGCGGTGCCCACAGGCACACAGCGCACCAGCGAGGCCCGACGGTCTTCATTGACGGCTTCGCAAACAGTCTCGC
>CAMCTC010000216.1 GCA_945878355.1 Bordetella parapertussis
GGGGCAGCCGCGCCCTCAGTCGAGCGTGATGCCCAGCGAGCGCGCCAGTTCGATCCACAACGGCGCATCCTCGCTGGCGATGCGCCGCGCCTCCTTGTGCGTCGTCGGCTTCCTGGCGATGCCGAAGCGTTCGCGGAACTGGAGCCCGCTGGGGGTATTGGCGAACTCGACGGCGAGGTCGACGATGCGCGCAAGGATCGGCTCCGGCGTCTTCGCCGGGGCGACGAGAAAGCTCAGCGGGTCAGGTCTTGCAACCTGGCATCAACCCTGATTTGCTTCCCTTGTTCGGATGGCCCCGCTGACGGTTGAACATTGCACGCCCGTGGTCAGGCAATGCAGGAATGCAAGACCCGACCCCTCGCGCTGGAGGTCGAGCCAGGTCACGCCTGCGTCATGCCAGGGCGAGCCCTTCGACAGCTGAGGCATCGGTCAGCCCTTCTCCCGCTAATCTTGCAAAACCGCTCCCTCGCCAGCGTTTAGAAGCGGATTTGCACCGTCGCTAACAGATGTCGGAGTAGCAAACGCCGCAGAACAGCACCTGAATCTGCACGTCGCGCGCGCGGCTCTTCTCGTTCGAAGGCGAAGGCGAGCAGGGGGCTTTGTGGGTCATGGGCGGCATAGCCGCGGGCGGAGATCATGGGATTTCCTTTCAAGAAATTCGCCAGGCACACGAGCGGTTGCTGGGGCCTCGACGCCATGCGAGATCACCGCCCAATGCTGAGGCGAGATCGTGCGTCTGTTCGCTGCTGCACCGGCCGTTCGGGCCATGGCAACATCAGCCCAATGCATGCACCCGAGTCGGATTCGTCTTCGCCCGTCCCCGAGGCTCTGCGTCCCCCTGCGCAGGTCGTGGTCGTCGGAGCCGGCTTGTCGGGCCTGGTGGCCGCATGTCTGCTGGAGCGGCTCGGTCTGAGCGTCACGCTGCTGGACGCCCGCGAGCGTGTCGGCGGGCGCGTCTTCGGTGTGGCCGCGGAAGATGGCGCGCACCGCTTCGACCTCGGTCCGGCATGGGTGTGGCCAGAACTCAACCCGCGCACAGCCGATTGGCTGAACAGGCTGGGTTTGGCGCTGTTCGAGCAGCAGGGGCGTGGCGCGGGTCTGGTCGAATCGTCGTCGCAGGCCTTGCGCCGGCACGCCGCCGGCTTCGCGCAGCAGCCTCCGTCGATGCGCGTGGTCGGCGGCACCGCTGGCCTCACAGACGCCTTGCGGGCGCAGCTGGTGCGCACGCAGGTGCTGCTGGGCACCTGGGTGTGTGGGCTGGTCTCGTGTCCGGACGGCATGGTCAACGTCGAGTTCGAGCGCGGCGGACAGGCCGGATGCCTGGTGGCGTCGTCGGTGATCCTGGCATTGCCGCCCAGGCTGCTGGCCACGACGATCCGTTGGTCACCGGCGCTACCGGTTGAACTGTCGCAGCGATGGAGCGACGCCCCCACCTGGATGGCCGGCCACGCCAAGTTGCTGGCGCTTTACCCCACACCGTTCTGGCGCATGGCGGGTCTGTCGGGCAGCGCCGTCAGCCAGGCGGGGCCTCTGGCTGAAGTGCACGACGCCAGCGACGCTGAGGGCAGGCACGCCGCGTTGTTCGGATTTCTGGGCGTTCCTGCTGCCTGGCGTCAGCGCATGGGGCGGCAAGCCCTGATCGACGCCTCGGTGGCTCAGCTGGGCAGGCTGTTTGGCGCCCAGGCGCTGACACCACAGGCGGTGGTCCTGCAGGATTGGGCAGAAGACGCCGAAACCGCCACGCCAGCCGACGCCGCGCCGTCCTCGACGCATCCCGCGCCGATGTCCACGGCCTTGCCTGCGCCCTGGCGCGACCGCATCCATCTGGCGGGCAGCGAGTTCGCGCCGGACTTCCCGGGCTACCTCGAAGGCGCCGTGCTCGCCGCCGAGCGGGCTGTCGATGCGCTGCAGGCGCAACTCGGCGCCGGCAATACGAGCTACAGCCCGGGGCAGACCACCGTCCCTGGCATGGACTAACCTGCGCAGGATGCCCACGCACTCGACCTCCGTCTCCCGCGCCGCCACCTGGATGGCCGGCTGGCTGACGCTGATGCTGGTCATGGCGGTGGCCGGCCGGGAGGCCACGCGCGCGCTGTCGGTGTTCCAGGTGATGTTGCTGCGCTCGGTGCTGGGCCTGGTGATGCTCTGGCCGCTGATCCGGGCCGCCGGCGGCATCCAAGCGATGAAGACGCTGCGGCTGCCGCAGCATGTCGCGCGCAACCTGGTGCATTACGCGGCCCAGTACGGCTGGTTCGTCGCGCTCACGCTGATCCCTCTGGCCCAGGTGGTGGCGCTTGAGTTCACGATGCCGATCTGGTCGGCCGCGCTGGCGGTGGCCTTTCTCGGCGAGCGGATGAACCGCTGGAAAGTACTGGCCGTGGCGCTGGGCCTGGCGGGTGTGGCGGTGATCGTGCGGCCTGCAGCCACCGGGCTGAACCCGGGCCAAGGGGTCGCGCTGGCCGCGGCGGTGGGCTTCGCGGTGTCGGTGGTGCTGGTCAAGTCGCTGACCCGCACCGACACGGCGATCCAGGTCAGCTTCTGGATGCTGGTGGTGCAGAGTGCGCTCGGCCTGGTGCCCGCGCTGCTGGTCTGGCAGTGGCCGTCAGCCCAAGCGTGGGGCTGGGTGGTGGTCGTGGCGTTCTGCGGCACGTTTTCGCACTACTGTTTCGCCCGCGCGATGCAGCATGCCGACGCCACGGTGGTGGTGCCGATGGACTTCCTGCGCGTGCCGCTGACCGCAGCGGCGGGCTGGGCGGTGTATGCCGAGCGGGTGGACCTGTTCACCGCATTGGGCGTCGCGCTGATCCTGGGAGGGAACCTGCTGAAACTGCGGCGCGCACCCATGCTGCGCTGAGCGAGCACGGGCCGGCGCCGCGGATCCAGAGCCCTGAGGCGTCGGCGAGGCCACCGGCGCCGCTGGCCGGGTGACTGCACTCGAAGTGCGGCGAACATACCCTTTCGACCCGGATCGGCCATTCGGCGCGTCGGAAACGTGCCCGCAAAGCCGGCGCACGCTTCGCAGTTGCTCCCGTTGCCCGCACTTTCTCACCACGCGCAAGGGTCTTGATGTTCGTCCTCGAATCGGATCAGGCAAACAAGCGTTCTTGCAAGAAGTCGATGAACACCGAGGTCTTGTAGGGCAGCCACGAACGTGCCGGGTACACCAAGTAGATCGGTTGTCCGGCCCGAAAGCTGTACTCGGGCAGCACCGGCACCCACTCGCCGCGGGCGAGTTCGTCGGCCACCACCAGGCTGTGGATGACCAGCATGCCGCCGCCTGCCCGCGCCGCCGCCACCAAAGCCATGCCGTCGTCGATCTGGATGCGGCCACGGACCTGCACCATGGTGGTGGTGGCGCCACGCACGCACCCCCACTCGTCGAACACCCGCGCGCCGCTGGCGTAGACCAGACAATCGTGCTGCAGCAGATCCTGGGGCTCGTTCGGCACCCCGCGCTGCTTCAGGTACACCGGTGCCGCCACCAGCACCCGGGACGTGTCGATGAGCTTGCGCGCGACCAGGCTGGAATCTTCCAGGTGGGCGACCCGGATCACCACATCGACAGGCTCGGCGATCAAATCGACCATGCGGTCGGCCACCGTCAGTGCCACCTCCACCTTGGGAAAACGCTGGGTGGAGGATAGTGTTTTCAAACGCCTTTTTTTCATCCCCATGGTGCCCCAAACACGGCCCTCGACGCATGTGAGTCGGTCTTTGAAGGTCGCTGAGATCCGTTGAGCGTTCAGAGCGCAGCCGAAAGTCGTCTTTCTCGGGCGCTGTCTGGGGGTATCCCTTGTCACCAGGTCGCTTCCATCGGTCCGGCAAACCCTCGGACGCAGCCGACTCCAGCGGCCCTGCTGTTTGTCGACGATGATCAAGCCTGCCAACAAGAACCATCTTTAGACCACTTAAGTTCGACACACAAAGCTCAATTTCGCAGATTTTTTTAGCCAATTCCTCAATGAATTCAAGCATCTGCATCGGTTTTTTGGTCGAAATGGAAAAATCTTCGTAGTGGCACAAAAGCTGTGTGAAGTAGTTTATTTTTCTGAA
>CAMCTC010000217.1 GCA_945878355.1 Bordetella parapertussis
TTGCATCCAGATGTACTGCGTGCGGCTTCAGTGTTTGTGGCGTACGAGCCGCAAACCAGGATCGAGGGCGATTTGCAACAACTACCCGCTGATTTTGCCGTGACCGAACTGTGGCAGGTGCTTCGCTCACAGGCACCTGGGAGAATGCATGAGAGCCAGGTCACGGTGTTTGACTCGGTCGGCTTTGCACTGGAAGACTTTTCGGCATTGCGCTATATGCGTGACGCGGCCCGGCAGCAGGGTCTAGGTCAATTGGTGTCGCTGATCCCCAAGCTGGCCAACCCGAAAGACCTGTTCAGCCTGATTCGGCCAATGTTGACGGAGGGCGTGAGCGCGCTGCCTGAGGCCTGCCGACCAAAACTGGCCTTGACACCATGAAGCTGGCGCCCTCTGCTAACCTTGCGCCACGCGCTGTCAGCCTGATCGGTGTTCCCACCGACATCGGCGCCGGCACTGTGGGCGCTCGCATGGGGCCGGAGGCACTGCGGGTAGCGAGCATTGCGCAGGCCATCGCCCAGTTTGGCATTGACGTCAAGGACTGCGGCAATCTCCTCGGCCCAGCCAATCCCTGGCAGGAAGCGGTGAACGGTTTTCGCCACCTGCCCGAGGTGGTTCAATGGAATCAGACGCTGCATGATGCGGTGTACGCCGAACTGCAACAGCAACGCTTGCCGATCCTGCTCGGGGGCGACCACAGCCTGGCGATCGGCTCCATCAGCGCCGTGGCACGCCACTGCCGCGAGCAAGGCAAAAAGCTGCGGGTCCTGTGGTTTGACGCGCACGCCGATTTCAACACCCCAACCCTCACACCCAGCGGCAACATCCACGGCATGCCGGTGGCCTGCCTGTGCGGCCTTGGCCCGGCCGAGCTCACCGGCATGAGCGGTGCGGTGCAGGCCCTCAATCCCAAGAGCATTCGCCAGATTGGCATCCGCAGCGTGGACGCAGGCGAGAAGCGCCTGGTGCACGACATCGGTATCGAAGTGTTCGACATGCGCTACATCGACGAGATGGGCATGCGCAACGTGATGCAACTGGCGTTGGCCCTGGTGGATGCCAACACCCATCTGCACGTCAGCCTGGATGTGGATTTTCTCGATCCCAACATCGCGCCCGGCGTCGGCACCACGGTACGCGGCGGACCCACTTACCGCGAAGCGCAGTTGTGCATGGAAATGATTGCCGACACCGGACGTCTGGCCTCGCTGGACCTGGTGGAACTGAATCCGGCACTCGATGTACGCAACCAGACGGCTGAACTGGCGGTCGACTTGATTCAAAGCCTGTTTGGCAAGAGCACTCTGATGCGCAGGTAAAGCTGGCAATTGCTCTTCAAGCAAGGCAGGCGTTAATAAGGGGCGCACTGAAGCGATGCGAGTATCGTCAATGCGTGTTCTAGATGACGGATTCAATGCAGCCATGCGTTCAGTACATTATGAATTCAGATTATTCAACCCAGCGCGGCCCGCTGCGACGCGAGCGGCGCGGAGCCACCTTGTGGCTTACTGGGTGCAATGGTCCGGTCAACGCGCTCTCACAGGCGGTTCGCTCAGGGTTGGTTGAGGGCGTGCGGCAGGGCGATGCCGATCCGGCAGTGCAGGCGATTGTTGTTAGCTGCGACGGCCGTACCTTCTTCTCTGGTGCCGACTTGGCGGAACTGGGCCAGGGCTTGCAATCACCCGGGCTGATGGAGTTCGTGACGGCTTGTGATGAAACGACTAAGCCGGTGATCGCTGCGCTGCACGGAACAGTATTTGGTGGGGGTGTCGTCGTGGCATACGCCTGCGACCACCGGATTGCAGCAGCCGGCACGCGTTTCGCCATGCCCGAGGTTGGATTGGGTTTACTGCCGACCTTCGGTGGCACACAGTATCTACCGAGGCTGCTGGGCATCGAGGCTACGCTGCAGCTTGTAATCGATGGAGCCGAGTGGTCCGAAAGTCGCGCCTTAGCGGCAGGCCTCATTGACCATGTTGTGCCGCGCGAGGACTTGCTGGAAGCCGCAGAGGTGGCGGCTAAGCAGGGACTACCGAAGCGACGCGTGCGCGACGGACATGCACATCTCAGGAATGCATGCGCCGGGACAATGGCGTTTCAGCGGCGGCGCCAGGCGTTTCTGAGCAATGCGCCCGATTTGGAAGCTCCGGTGGTCTGTCTGGACGTGATGCAGTCGGGACTGCGCAAGCCGCTTGGCGAAGCACTGGTGCAAGAACACAAGGCTTTTTTGCGATTGCTGGAATCGACGCAATCGCGCCGCTTGCGCCACCTTTTCTTCGCTGAGCGGACACTGCGGCGCAGCAGCTTCGATAGGGCCGCAGTTGAAGGGCGGCTGCGTGCGGGGGGAGCCGGTTCCGAAAAATTGTTGACCACCGCTCGAGCGCTCTTGCGGGAATGCGCCGTACCTGATGCGGAAACGTTGGATGCGTTTTTAGTAGATATTTTTGGGCTGGAGCGTCATGCTCGCAGCCTCATCGACGAATTGTTGGGGGAATAGAGTTGAATTTCGAGTTCTCTGAAGATTGCCAAGCCATCGCTACTCAACTGCGGCGAGTGTTGGAAAAAGTTTGTGCAATGGACGAGGTCAAGCGTTGTCTGGACAAAGACTGCGCAAGCGAGATCACTTGGCGCGCCCTGGCTGACATGGGGGTACTTGGCGCCGCTGTGCCAGCGCGCTGGGGCGGTAGCGGCCTTTCGGCCTTGGAACTCGCCGCATGCGCCGAAGAAGTCGGCCGCGCCTGCGCACCGGTGCCGCTGCTGGCCAGCGCCGTGTTGGCAACTGAAGCGGTGCTGCATGCCGGAGACGATGCGTTACGCGAGCGCTGGTTACCCGCGTTGGCTCGCGGCGAGGCGACGGGTACGCTCGTTTTCGAAGCGCCGGACCTGACGCTTCGCGGCGGCTGCGTCTCGGGCTCGCTGCCGCGGGTGGTAGCCGGCGCTGCGGCTGACTTTGTCGTCGCGCCTTGCGCCGGCGGCCTGGTTCTGGTCGAACTCAGCGGTCGTGGAGTTCGACGCAAAGCGCTTCACGTGCTCGACCCGGGCTTCCCGCTAGCCGCAATCGATCTCGAAGGTGTGTCCGCGCTGGAGTTGAATCCTAGCGATGGGGAGTCTGCCGCCGATCTGCTGGCTGCGCTGCGCAACCGCGGCGCAGCGCTACTGGCTTTCGAGCAACTCGGCGGAGCAGAGCGGGCTCTGAAGATGGCCCGAGACTACGCGCTGCAGCGCCGTACGTTCGGCCGCTTTGTGGGCTCTTACCAAGCCATCAAACACAAGCTCGCAAATATCTGGGTGAAGAATGAACTCGCCCGTGGGCATGCGTACCATGCGGCCTGGGCGTTGGCACATAACCCTCGGGCGCTGCCATTGGCCGCAGCAGGTGCACGGGTGCGCCGTAACAAGGCCATCATGGAAGATGTAAACGCGTTTGGTTCTGACTTGCATTCTGTGTTGCTGGCTTCTAGCAACAAGTAATTCCTTTGACTGACTCGAATAATCTCTATTTACCAAGAGGCCCCTCATGTCAATGAACATCGGTTCAGAAAAAGACGATGAGATCATAAGTGAGATCAACACCACGCCCTTGGTGGATGTGATGTTGGTTTTGCTGATCATCTTCTTGATCACGATTCCTGTGGTGACCAC
This sequence comes from Bordetella parapertussis, assembly GCA_945878355.1. Classification (GTDB taxonomy): domain Bacteria; phylum Pseudomonadota; class Gammaproteobacteria; order Burkholderiales; family Burkholderiaceae_C; genus Pseudaquabacterium. Next base: position 3,640 of record CAMCTC010000217.1, read on the forward strand.
GTCCATCAAGGTGGACTTGCCCAAAGAGAAAAACTTGGTGCGGGAAACCAAGCCAGAGACCGTGATCATCTCGGTGGATGTGAAGGGCAAGATCTATTTGTACGACACGCCCATTAAAAATTCAGACGACTTGCTGCAACGCATGAAAAAGTTTTCGGTCATGAAGCCGCAGCCCGAAGTTCAGATTCGGGGTGACGGCAAGAGCGACTTTGAGTCGGTGGGCCGGGTGATGTATGCGGTGCAGCGCGCCGGCATCACCAAGGTTGGGTTCATCACCGAGCCGCAATAAAGGAACAA
>CAMCTC010000218.1 GCA_945878355.1 Bordetella parapertussis
TGGGAGGCCGGAACCAAACGGCCGAGCGGCATGGCGCTCAAGCTGCTGGCCGTCGTCGAAAAGCACGGTCTCAAAGTACTGGCCTGAGCGTCGAGCCAGCACGCCGACGACCACTGCCTTCACCCGGTACATCGGCATCGACTATTCCGATGCGCAGACGCCGGAGTCCAGCCTGAAGGGGCTCCGGGTCTATTGCGCCGATGGCGCTGCCGCAGCGCAAGAAGTGGCGCCGCCACCGAGCCCGCGCAAGTACTGGACGCGATGCGGCATCGCCGAGTGGCTCGCGGACCGCCTGGCCGAGGATGTCGCGACGATCGTCGGCATCGACCACGGGTTTTCGTTTCCGCTGCGCTATTTCGAAGTGCACCAGCTGGAGCCGGACTGGCCCAAGTTCCTGGAGGACTTTCAGCGCCACTGGCCCACGGATGCCGAGCACACCTATGTCGATTTCGTGCACGACGGCCTGGCTGGCAGCGGCGCAGCGCGCGCCGGCAACACCCCGCTGGCGCCGGATGACCGAACAACGTGCCGGCTCGGCTTGGCCCGAGACCAGTGCGGTGGGTACACTGCCCATGATGGACAGCAAGTCGCTGATCAAACTGCTGGAACAGCAAGGCTGGGTGCTGCGAGGTGTCAAGGGCAGCCACCATGTCTATGTCCATCCAGACACCGGCCGCCACCTCAGCGTGCCTCACCCCAAGCCCGACCTGGGCAAGGGGCTGGTGCACAGGCTGCTGAAGGATGCGGGCTTGAAGCCGTAGAGGACCGTCATGCAATTCATCATCGCGATCGAACCGGCCACCGACGCCACTTGCTTCGGTGTCGTCGTGCCCGACCTGCCGGGTTGCTTCAGTGCGGGCGATACGCTGGATCAGGCGATCAGCCAGGCCCGCGCGGCCATAGACCTGCATTGCGAGACACTGATCGAGGATGGCCTGGACATTCCGGCCAGCAGGACAGTTGCCGAACACCAGCGCGACCCGGACTTTGCCGGCTGGATCTGGGCGGTGGTGGATGTGCCGGTCGAGAAATACCTCGGTCCAGCCGAGAAGGTCAACATCAGCTTACCGCGCCTGTTGCTGGCCCGTATCGACGACTATGTGCGAGCCCACGGCGCGACGCGCAGCGGCTTTCTGGCCGATGCGGCGCGCAAGGCGATGCGCCCGTAGCGGCCTGCGGGCTGCGCCCGCCCGGTGCGAGCAGGTCGATGTTGGCGTCGGCCAGCGCAGCCAGCGTGCTGCTGCCGACCTCGGTGTCGGCGCGCAGCGCCATGCGGTCGATCAGGCAGCCCGGCATGCTGCGCGCGCGCTCGCGCTTGGCGCGCACAACTCGATCAATCACACCGTCGCGCATGCGCAGCGTCATGCTTGCGGCGCGGGCAGTGGATGTGGAAAATATTTTTGACTTCTGTGGAGCGGGCCGTTAGCCTTGCGAGATGCTCCCGATGCCCGAACTCAGCGCTGCCGTCAAGATCCGCCGTGGCGACATGGGGCTTACCCAATCGAGGTTGGCTGCGCTTAGCGGCTTGTCCAGGGCGACGGTCAACCAGGTCGAGACGGGCGCCATCAAGGACCTGAGCCTGGCGCGTGCGGCGAGACTGCTGCGTGCCTTGGGGCTTGCAGTGACCGTGACGGCGCCGCGCACGCGGGTGCGCGGGCCCGCGCTGGCGCGGGACTCGGCGCTGGTCTTGGCGGCCAGGACTGCGGGTGTCAGCTACCGTGGCTCGATGAGTGCCGGCGCGCTTGAAGAAGTTATGCGAACCGGGTTGGTGCCCCACGACATATTGCCCCATGTCCGCGCATTGCTGGATGAAGCTTCGCCGGCTTTGCTTGCTGCGGTCGTCGAACAGTTGCATCTCGAAGACGGCGTCGAACGCGCTCAGGTGTGGCGGACGATGCGCACGCTGGCGCACCAACTCAAGTGCAGCAGCGTCTGGTGACAGTGAACTCGCCCGACATGGGTCGGGCCGGCGTCTGGGCCGAACTGTTTCCGGCTGCGCTGATCTTGATGGCGCACCTCGAATCGCAGGTGAGCAAGCCGCATTGGACCTTCGGTGGCGGGACGGTGTCGATGCTACGCATCGGGCATCGGCAGAACAAGGACATCGAGTTGTTCGTATCGGACCCGCAGTACCTGGGCTTCGTCAATCCGCGTCTCAGCGAGGTCGCCGAAGAAATCAGCACCGAATACGAAGAGGCGTCTGAGTATTTGAAGTTCTATTTACCTTCCGGCGAAATAGACATCGTTGTGGGCTCATCGCTCACCGATTCGCCCTTCGACGACGTTTTCCACGCCGGGCGGGACATCAAGGTTGAGACCAGCGCCGAAATCATCGCGAAGAAGTTGTGGCATCGAGGTGACCGTGCGAAGGCGAGGGATCTTTTCGACCTGTGTGCTGTTGCGGACGCTGAACCTGGTGCGATAGACCGCGCCGCTCCCTTTTTCGCCAGGCACGGCGCGGCATTTCTTCAGCAGCTTCAGGAGCGCGCTGACATTGCACGGATCGAATTCGACGCGATCGACCGCCTTGGTTTTCAGCGCTCTTTCGATGACTGCTTGAGGCAAGCGCGGCGGCTGATCGAGCCGCACCTTGGTTGACGAAGGCGACGCGGTCGTCCACTGGTTCGATCTTGCCGCGTGCCCCGGAGTGATGACGAGATAGCGTCGAGCCATGGTTGGCGACAGGATTGAGCGTTGCCGTTCGCCTCAACGGAGGTCTGTTGCAGGCAATATGAATTTCACGTAGACTGTTACATGTAACAAACGAAAGGGATGAGACATGGCCACTGCGCCTGTGAACGCAAGGGTTCAAAGGCACCGTGATGCGCTGCGGACGGCGGGATTGCGTCTGGTCCAGATTTGGGTGCCAGACACTCGTCGGCCGGGCTTCGCGCAGGAGTGCCGCCGCCAGTGCCAGTTGGCCGCTCAATCGGACGGGGCCGATACGGGCCTGCAGCAACTCATGGATGAAGCACTGTCGGATGTGGACGGCTGGACCGCATGATGCGCGGCGACTTCGTGACCATCGCCATGCAAGGTGACTTTGCCAAGCCAAGACCTGCGCTGGTGATTCAGGCCGATCAGTTCAGCGAGCACTCGAGCGTGACGGTGTTGCCCATGACCGGCACGCTGATTGCCGCACCGCTGCTTCGCGTCACCGTCCAGCCTAGTGCCGGTAACGGTTTGCAGAAGCCATCGCAAGCGATGGTAGACAAAGCCATGACTGTCAAACGCGACAAGGTGGGCCCAGCCTTCGGCCGCCTTGACGCCGACACGATGGTGCAGGTCGAGCGCTGCCTGGCCGTGTTCTTGGGGATCGCGAAGTAAGGCGCGCACAGGCGGTTTTTTGAGCTTGAACCGTCCAAACTGGATGCCGAAATTTTCTCGATGCAAGCTTGCGAAGCATGTCTGGTACACAGCTCGGATACGTTTGTCCGCGAGTTCTTCGTCGATAAAAAGCAGTTTGATGATCGATCCCTTGGCCAGGTGATCACTCCGGTTCAAGCCCGTTCGATGGATCGTCGTTGGTCTCAAGACCCGCCTCGCGCAATCGGTCGAGCAAGCCGGCCTGGCGCCTTGTTGGTGACTGAATCGCTGCCGTCAGCACCTCAGCGCTGGCGCAGATCGACACCCGGTGCCTGGCGCGTGTCACTGCGGTGTACAGCAGTTCGCGCGAGACGACCCGGCTGCGCTGCGCGGGCAGCAGCACCAGCACCTCGTCGAATTCCGATCCCTGTGACTTGTGCACCGTCATCGCAAACGCTGTCTGGTGCACAGGCAGGCGCACTGGCGCCACCGCGCGCAGGCCGCCTGCGGCGTCGGCGAAGTACACCATCAGCTCGCCTTGTTCGTCGGGCAGGCTGATGCCGATGTCGCCGTT
>CAMCTC010000219.1 GCA_945878355.1 Bordetella parapertussis
GGTCGCGGCAAGAAGTCCACCGTCCACCACCAGATCATCCCCATTAAGGACATCTGGCTATACCCGCTGCGCAAGGACTTCGCCAGCGTGCTGTGTCGATAGGACCCTTCCTCCCGAGGTCTGGGCTATGGGTTCACCGAATGTTTACTTTCCAACGCCATCCGTTCGGTGCGCGAGGACGCCAATGCCATGAAGATCCTACAGATACAGGGCACCGTGGAGTTGAACGATCCGGCGGCCTTCACCGTCCAGATTCGCGCCGAGACCGCAAGCTGGGGCGAAGTGATCCGACGCGAGAACATCCAGGTCGACTGAGTTGCCCAGCAGGCTGTTAGACAAGGATCAGCCAGGCTCAGCGGTTCTATACCGTTCAGTGTGGAAGTTGACTTCTCAGATGGTGCGTGGTGGCGCCTGCTGGTGCCTGCTTGCGGGTCTGTCAAAGCACTGAACTAGTCAAACCCAACCGTTCGTGCGAACTGATTGTTTTAAACAGAGTTCACAGAGGACGAACCGCAACTTCAGCCCCGATACTTTGGTTTGCACTACCCAAGAAGAAAAAATATGCCACGCATCCGACCCGTGAAGTTTGTTCATGTCGTCTACCGTACGCGACGTTTTAAGGAAATGATTCGTTGGTATGAAAACGTCTTTGCGGCCAAGGTTCAATATCAAAATCCAGTCCTGGCCTTTCTGACCTACGATGACGAACACCACCGTTTCGCCTTCGCGAATCTTGAAGTTCTCCAGCCCGAAGGCGCGGAAAATGACCGCCAGGGATCGATAGGCGTTGATCACGTCGCCTATACGTACCGATCTTTATCCGAACTCTTTGACAACTATGTCCAATTGAAGGAACAAAGCATCATGCCCTACTGGTGCATCCATCACGGCATCACCGTGTCAATGTATTACGGCGATCCCGATGGCAATCAGATGGAGTTCCAGGTCGACAGCTTTCCTTCCAATGATCAAGCAAACGAATTTATGCGCGGTCTCGGATTTGATACCAATCCGATTGGTGTCGAGTACGATCCCGAAGATTGGCTGGTGCAAATGAAAGCCGGCGCATCGGCAACGGACTTTCTGCTGCGCAAGGTGCATTTGCCCGTGTCACCAGTTCGCCGCGCGCTCCCTTAAAAGGCCCGCAGAGCCAACATCTTCGTCAGGCAAGGGGCGCTGGCGCTCGTTGCCAATTTCCGGCCTTGCGGTGCAATCATGAGCCTCAGGGTAAGCGTCTGGGCGCGGCATCTCGGCGAGCGCCACAGCGCCTTCAGCCGACTCCATAGACATGAGGAAGCATCGGATGGATGCGAGAGCCCTCGTGTTGCCGACATGCGTTCGTGCTTCGCAGTTGGCGCATGGCAGCGCGTCTCGTCAAGCGCCGCTCTGCCGTCAGACCCCGGCTTGAGCAGCGGCGCCGGTCAGCGAATCCGAGTCCGCCAAAGCGTGATCGGTAGTCCGCCGGCCTCAAAGGCCTTGCAATAAGACTCCCACGCCGACAACAGCTCAAAACCCTTGCCCGTCCAGGTCCATTCGCGCCCGGTCCAGCAGTCGCCGACCCCCCGCTCCTTGGCCGCCTCGTGCACAGTGAGCCTGCCGTGGGCCGCCGAGATCATCTCGATAACCAGTGTGTCGTCGCCCGCGTCGCCATCGGGTTCAGGCAGCTTGACGGGGCGGGCGCGGTAAGGCGGTTTGTCATCCACCATCCACAGCCGGCTGCTCGTCTGGTAGGCGCCGCGCCAGCAAGGCTGGCTGACCAACAAGGTGGTCGGTGTCAGGCGAACCGGCTCATCCAAAGCCCGATGGGGTTCGAAGTCAGGGCACGCGCTGGCACTGGTCCTCAGCGCGGCGCGCAAGCGGGGTTCGAGCTTGAGGTCGCGCGGCGTGGTGATCGGCACAGGGGCCGGTCGCACCATCGGCAACACGGGCGCGGGCACGGCGGATTCCGGCCTTGTGCCTTTGCGCACCAGGGCGCCAGGCGTGCCAAGCCGACCCTGCAGCTCGTCCATCTTCAGCAGGGCCGCCGATGCACCCGCCAGCGATACCGACCACGCGCGCGACTTCGTCGACAGCCGTATCTGTTCGCCCTTGAGCAACCATGCCAACAGCGCGGCGGCATGCTGGGGCGGCACGGCGGATTCAGCGCTGCCCTTTGCCGGCGGCGGCAGACGAAAGCGCAGCTCACCGGCCTGCACCGTGACCACATCACGGAGACCTGGCACCACCGCGTCAGCATTGAAACGGCTGTAGGCGAAGCGCAGACGGGGAAGCCGCCTCGGTCCGGCGCTGCTGAGTGTGATCACCCAATTCGATGGACCGCTGATCGAGTTTGGTGATGGACAACAAAGCCATCGCAGGGCGTGATCGGCGGCGCGGGGTTCGGCGGTGGCAATCCGGCGAACGGCAACATCGCGATCAAGGGCGACGGTGTCCATCAAGACCATGACCAGGAGCGCCAGCGGCGCCGGCAGCTTTTGAGCTGGCAGCGCCTGGCGTTGACTGGTGACGGGTTCAGAACGGTGGGTCGTCGATGCTGTGCATCGGTTCAGAGCCGATCATGTTGTGCGCCGATCGATCTTCGTAGTAGCGGTGGATCTGATCGCCGTAGCGCGCCTCGAACAAGTCGAGGAAGTGCCCGATGAAGTCGTGGATCTGGACGACCGCGTCGTCACTGAGCCGTGGCATCGGGATCGCGGCGCTGGCGGGTTCGTCGGGGTGTGCGGGCATGGCGATCACCGGCGCGCGCCCGTTCGGCGCGGCACGGGGGTATCGGGCTGAGCGAACACTTCGAGGTAGAGCTTCTCGTCGAGCTGGGGCAATTCGCGCTGCGCCGCGACGACCAGCAGTTCGGCGGCCATCGTGGTGAGGATGCGGTAATTGCCTGCGGCGTGATCGCACAGCGTTTGGCGCAGCGCGGTCGTCATCAAGCTGGCATTGCCGGCGCCGGCCAGCAGGTGGTTCAGGCCGGCGAGCAGTTCGTCTCGACTGGCATGCTCGGTCACAAGCCGGGTGCGGATGCGGCTGCCCAGCGGGATCAACTCCTCGCGGCGCAGCTTGTCGATCAAGCGGGCATCCCCGGCAAGCACCACGCACAGCAGCGGCTGGGAGTCGAAGCGGGCACTGGCCATCAGGCGCAACTCGCACAGCGCGGCCGGGCTCATCTCCTGCGCTTCATCGACGAGCAGCACCGCCCGGACACGCGTGGTCTCCAGGTGCGCCAACCAGCGCTCTCGCAAGCTCTTGAAGCCGCCCCAGCGGTTGTGTGGTCGCAGCGGCACGGCGAAGATGTCGCCGAGCTCGCGGTACAGGTCGCCCAGGCTGCTCTGCGGGTGGTTGATGATGCCCACGGTGACGTCGGGGATGCGCGCCAGACGCTCGGCCAGCAGGCGCAGCGCTACGCTCTTGCCGGTGCCCGGGTCGCCGTGGATCATCGCGAAGCCACCTTCGCGGATCTGCGCGTGCTCGATGCGCCAGCAGAAGTTCTCCAGCTTCGGGTGCACGTAGATCGCCTCGGTGGGCAATTCCGGCGAGAAGGGGTTCCACTTCAGCCCGTACAGGGCCAGGAGTCGTTGGTTCATGCGGGGTCTGCCTCGGGCGGGTTGATGTCCGGGTTGATGGGCGCGATGGCGGGCGTGATGGCGGGCGTGGGCTCGGCCACAGGCAGGGAGGCCGGCGGCATGCCAGTGGCGGCGTACTCGGCGAGCAACTCGCGCAGCAGCGGCGCCATGCCCGTGGGCGGCAGCGCCGACAAGTCCTGTCCCACGGGGTCGAGCCGTCGGCGCTGGCCGTTGGCGTTGGCGGCCTTGTCCAGGGGC
>CAMCTC010000220.1 GCA_945878355.1 Bordetella parapertussis
CAGCGACGAATCGCGTTTGTGGGCTTGGCTGAATGTCGCCGGCAGAGATGACAATCTGCTATGTCTGGCGTTGGTTCTCGAAAACGCCGTGATCGTCAAGACCGTGATGCACCGATGGGAGTTGATGTCATGAAAACCACCTACTTCGACGATGACGACACGCTGGTCATCCGCCTGTCCGACAAGCCCATCGTGCGTGAGGTGTCGCAGGACTGGAACACGCATGTCAGCTACGCCGCAGACGGAACGGTGGTTGAAACCGTGATCCTCGAGGCCGCGAAGCTGGGCGCCTGGCCGCTGGCTATCGAGCACCGCGAGGCTGCCTGAGCGCTACGGTTTGTTGAGCGGCGAGTGCTCGCGTGGCGCGGCGTAGACCCGATCGCGCATGCGTAGACCCAACGCCAGGCGCTGTGTCCGGTGGTGCCCGTGATGACGTTCCAGCGTTGCGCGCAGGCCTACAGCCGCGCGCACCGCAAGACCTGGAGCGCCAAGTGCGCCCAGCAGTGAGGCCACACGCTGGCCCAGCGCGCCCACCCGGCGATCGGCGCGATGCCCGTGGGTGATGTCGGTCTTGCGGATGAAGGCGCGCAAGAAGCACTGCGTTGCGCCGCTGGGAGTCTGACCCAGCGGTCGCCCACGACTGGCTACGCGACGCCGATACCGCGCTCATGCTCAGGATTTGGGCCCGCACCCCGGCGCAGCCGGTCCACCAGGTCGAGCACGCGAGCGACCGCAAACGGCTTGGTGATGTAGTCATCGAAGCCAGCGGACATCGCACGCTCGATGTCCTCGGGCAACGAGTTGGCCGAGACGGCAACACAGGTCAGCGTCGCCAGCGCAGGGTCCGCACGGACGCGCAGCATCACCTCGGTGCCGCTGAGCACCGGCATGTTCATGTCAAGCAGCAGCAGGTTGGGGCGCAGACGCTGGGCCAGCGCCAGGCCGGTGCCGCCGTCGATGGCGACCTCCAAGTGAACGCCCGGCAGCCGCTTGATCGCGTGGCGCATCACCATCACGTTGAGTCGGTTGTCCTCGACATAGAGCACGACAAAAGGCCGCGGCGGGCCGCGCGACAACTCGACCTGAAAGGCGTCGGCCGGGTTGACATCGCTGGCAACGCCGGTGATCCCTGCGGCATCAAGGTCCGCGCCGCCGCCCAACACAAGCCATGGCAAATCGGCTGCGACCAGACGCAGTGTGAACACCGACCCCTTGCCGGTTTCGCTTTGAACCTGCAGCGAGCCGCCCATCGCTTCGGCCAGGTCACGCGCCACCGACAAACCCAAACCGGTGCCTTGGATCTCACCGAGTTCGGCGCCCAGGCGGTTGAAGGGCTGGTACATCGCATCGATCTGACCCTGGGTCAGTCCCGGTCCGGTGTCGCTGACAGTCGTACAGATACAGCCAGCGGCTGAACCATCCGACGCCGGTTCGTGCGACAGCGACAGCCAGACCGAGCCGCCCATGCAGTTGTACTTGATCGCATTGCTCAGCAGGTTGATCAGAATCTGGCGCAAACGGCTTGGGTCAGCGACCGCCAGCCAGACCCGATCCTGCACATTCAAGTGCAAGCTGACCTGCCGCGCGACAGCCTTTGCCGCCAGCCATGACAGGCATTCGGCGGCCAACGGGCCCACGCTGCAGTCCGTGGTCACCAAGCGCAAGCCGCCGGACTGGATACGCGCCAGGTCCAGCACGTCGTCGATCATCGACTTCAGGTGGTCGGCCGCACCGTGTATCAGTCCGACCTGCTCGGCGACGAGCGGCGAGCCACGCACGGCCGGCTCCAGCGCTAGCAGTTGCGAAAACCCCAGCACCGCGTTCAACGGTGTTCGCAGCTCGTGGCTGACGCGGGCCAGGAACTCGCTGCGGTTGCGGTTGGCGATCGACTCGGCCAGGCCAGCAGCGGTGACCTTCTGCAAAAGGTGGCGCTCGGTGATGTCCTGCACCGTGCCGCGCAGCTTGACCAGCTGGCCAAGGTCGTCAAACACAGCCTCACAATGGATCTCGACCCAGCGCACATCAGCGACACCAGGCATCGCCTCGAGCTCGATCGCAAATGATCCGCCTCCTGAGCTGACCCTGGCGATGGCCTCCTGAAGCCGCTGGCGGCTCTCAGGCATGAACAACTTCTCACGGCCTTCGGAGCGACGTATCTGCCGCCATCGGTCGATGCCGAAAACGTCATACAGAAATTCCGAGTGGCTGAAATCACGCGAGACCGGGTCCATTTCCCAGGAGCCCATCTTGCCGAGGCGTTGCGCATGCTGCAGGTCCTCCAAGGTCGTGACCAGCAGCGCCCGCTGGTGCTCAACCTCGGTCAACAGTGCAACTTTTTCATCGTACAGGCGCGGTAGATCTGCTTGCGCCTGCAACTCGACGACTGCGGCACGCTCGGCCTGTTCGGCCCGCAGCCGAGCGCGTGCATGGTGTTCCCGGACCGCGTTGAAGCGCACAGCCAGCGCGACTTGCAGCGCCAGCAACGAACCCAGACTGGCATACAAACGGAGCTCGTGGGACAACTGAGACGGCGAGAGCCAACCCAGCAAACCCATGGCATAGAGACCAGGGCCGCCAAAACTGAGGGCGATCGACAAAAAAATCCAGACCGCCTCCACTCGGCCCAAGTGCCACAAACGCAGCGACAGCAGCAAAGCCCAGCATCCGAAAAGTGTCGAAACACCGACGACCAGGCTGCTCACTGGCGCCTGATGACCACTGACATAAGCCGGCAACAGCAGCCACGGCAGCGCCAGCTGGATCCGGAACGGAACCCGCATCCAGCTTGCGGCCGTGTCAACTTCCAGCATGCGCTGGTAGACGGGCACGACAAGAGACAGGTACAGCGTCATACCGGCCAGGGTCCAGCCATCGCCAACCAGTGGGTTGCCAGGCACGATGAACTGGCTGGCGAGGCCGCAAGCCCCAAATAAGGCCGTCGCATGTGTCAATACATGCAAGCTGAACCAAGCCAGCAGCGGCGTGCGGAACTTGATCCACAGCACGAAGTTCAAAGCAAACAGCAACGCATCCAGGCCGAAGTAGAAACCCAGACCCGCCATGTTGAGGCTGTCGCTCGCGGCAAAGTCGTCGGGCTGCCAGAGCTTGAGCCTCGCCTGCGCGCTGCTGGTGGTCTCGATTCGCAAATAGAAGCTCCGAGGCGCGGTGTCGGGCAGGTCGAGCTTGAACAAGAAATTGCGGTTGTTGAGCTCGCGCTTGGCAATCGGCTGCCGGTCGCCGGTGTGGTGCTCAATGAAGCCGCCAACCGAAGGCTCGAAAAGCCGCAAGTCGTCGAGCAAGGCGGGCCGCACCTCCAGCCACCTCGGCCCCGCCGACGGGGCTTGGACCGTGAAACGCAGCCAATGCACGTCTCGGGTGAAGCCGGCGCTGAAATCGCCTTTCACAGGCTTGAAACGACCCAGCGCCGCGCTGACGCTGGCGATGGTCTCGGTGCCGACCGGGTCGACCAGCACCGCCAGGTCGCGCAGAGGTAGCGACGCCGCAGGCACGCCGGCGAGCAGGCGTGTGGCCAGGATCGCTGCCAGCAGCAAGACGATGACCTGAGCGATTGCCGCCGACTTGCGGCGATCAACGCCAAAGCGTCGTTCGATCACAGCAAGACCCTCTTCTGCCATGCTAGAAGCGCGTCCAAACCACTTAAGTTCGACACACAAAGCTCAATTTCGCAGATTTTTTTAGCCAATTCCTCAATGAATTCAAGCATCTGCATCGGTTTTTTGGTCGAAATGTAAAAATCGTCGTAGTGGCACAAAAGCTGTGTGAAGTAGTTTTATTTTTCTGAATT
>CAMCTC010000221.1 GCA_945878355.1 Bordetella parapertussis
TGGGATGGCAAGCCGCACCCCCTGCTGGAGGCCCACCTGCCCGCTGATCGTCCGATCCCGACGCTGGAAGAGTTGGCCGAAGAGGCCAACATCGTGATGGAGTCCGAGTTCGACTACGGGCCGGAAGTTTTTGAGCGATCGCCCAAAAATACTGCGCTTGACCTTCTTCGGCTGCAGTACGCGCACTGTGAGTGCCGCTACTTTGCATTCGCGCTGCGCGAACTCACGGGCTGGCCGATCGTGTTGGCTGTCGAGCCCGGGGGATTGCTTTGCCACCAACTCAACCGCGATGCGCAGGGCCGACTGGTCGATGTCACTGGATTCGTCACGCTTGAGGAACTTCCTGGGCGCTACCGTGGCATTGAGTTGGAGGTTCGCGAGGGCAAGACATTCGATGACAACGACAAGCCCGAAGACGACAAAGTTTCGCAGGTCATGGCCGCCATGCTCTACCTGCCGCATGAGCCCTTCACCTCTTTGAGGGCGCAGGCAAGCCTATGGGTGAGGCACGGTCGAATCGGTCTGGACGGCCCATGGCGCGAGGCTCGTTGCGCCACCTGATACGTTTGTGCGCTGCCGGCCCGGTTGGTCATCGTGATGTCACCGGCCACAACTGCCTTCGCTTACTGGCGGGCGACGGCGGCGTAGATTTGAGGTTGGTCCATGCGTTGTACATCCATGTATTTACATTTGCTTCTTCTTGGGGTGGGGTGTACAAGTACATCCAAAGAGGTTCGCCATGGCCAGCACCAAACTTTTCAAGAACGGCAACTCGCAGGCCGTTCGCATTCCTGCCGAGCTTGCTTACAGCACGTGGGATCTTGATCTGGTCATCGAGCGCCAGGGGGACGAGTTGCGAATCCGACCGGCGCAGCGCCGCTTAGGTGATGTGCTGGGCAAACTCGCCCAGTTCTCACCAGATTTCATGTCCCAGGGCCGGGGCGAAAACGTCGAGGGCGAGCGCGATGGTTGGCGACAATTACCTTGGCCGGTCGACGACAACTATCTTGGCCGGTTGAAGGCCGCATCCGGGCTGGTCCGGGAGGCGGGGTTACCTTGGGTTCTTCGAGGACAGAGCGAAGACCTACGGGATGCCCGGCAAGAAGATTTCGGATCACCAAGTGCACAAGTTCAAGGAACATCGCAACAAGCTCAGCCAGGTCGCATCGGCTGCCAAGGTCGGCATCAGCGAACGCAGCGCGCGGCGCATCGAGCAAGGCGACGCCTTGCCGTCGCAGCGCCCGGCGCGAAGCTGGCGAACAAGGCAGGACCCGCTGGGCCAGGCCTGGGAAGTCGAGGTCGTGCCGCTGCTGCAAGGCGATGTGACGCTCAACGCGGTCACGCTGCTCGAAGAGTTGCAGCGCCGCCATCCCGGCCAGTACGACAGCGCCGTGCTGCGAACGCTGCAGCGGCGGATGCGCCAATGGCGGGCGGTTCACGGCGCCGAGCGTGAGGTCTATTTCGCCCAGGAGCACCCGCCCGGCCGGCTGGGCCTGTCGGACTTCACCGTCTGCGACACGCTGGGCGTGCACATCGGCGAGGTGGCGTTCCCGCACCGGCTCTACCAGTTCGCGCTGGCACACTCGGGCTGGCGCCATGTCACGGTGGTGGCCGGTGGAGAGAGCTTCATCGCCCTGTCGAGCGGGCTGCAGGCCGCGCTGTGGCGCCTGGGTGGCGTGCCAGAAGAACACCGCACTGATAGCCTGTCGGCGGCCTTCAACAACCTGGCCGAGCAGACCGAGCTGACGCAGCGCTACGACGCGCTGTGCCACCACTACGGCCTGCGCGCGAGCCGCTGCACGCCCGGGCAGTCGCAGGAGAACGGGTCGATCGAGTCGCGTCACGACTCGCTCAAGACCGCGCTGGACCAAGCGCTGCGGCTGCGCGGCAGCCGGGCCTTCGAGGACTTGGCCGCCTACGAGGCCTTCACCCAACTGATCGTCGATCGCATGAACGCCCGGGCGGCGAAGCGCCTGGCAGTTGAGCGGCCCATGCTCAAGACGCTGCCGGCACGGCGCACCGCCGAGTTCGAGGAGTTGCCGGCGCGGGTGAGCAAATACGCCGTCTTCACCGTCAAGGGCGCGCAGTACAGCACGCCCAGCCAGCTCATCGGCCACCGCCTGATGGTGCGCCTGTACGTGGGCCACATCGAGTGCTGGCTGGGCGGCCAGCGCGTACTCGAGCGGCCCCGTGCCACCGTTGCCGATGGCCAGCGCCATGCGCGCGACATCGACTACCGCCACCTGGTGGCCGCCCTGCGGCGCAAGCCCGGCGCCTTCGCCCGCTGGGTGCTGCGTGACGCGGCGTTCCCGCGTGCGGTGTATCGGCAGACCTGGGAGCGGCTGGCCGCCGCCCGCCCCGAGCGCGAGGCCTGCAAGACGATGGTGGGCCTGCTCGGCTTGGCCGCCGACGGGCATGAAGCGCAGTTGGCCATAGAGTTGGAGCAGTTGATCGAGCTCGACCAGTTGCCCGATCTGCATGCACTGACCGACCTGCTGGCCTCACCCAAGGGCGAGGTGCCCGACGTGGCGGTAGTGCTGCCCGGCTTGGCCGGCTACGACGCGCTGCTCGAGGATGTGCAATGAGCGGCGCGGCGACCACTGAGGGCGGCCGACTGGGCCTGATGCTCAGTGAACTGCGCCTGCCCACCATCAAGCGACTGGCCACCGACCTGTGCGCGCAATCCGACCGCGAGGGCTGGCCCGGCCACCGGCTGCTGGAATCCCTGCTCGAGCACGAGATCGCCGAGCGCGAGACGCGGCGCACCGAACGCCACCGCGCCGAGTCGGGCCTGAGCCCGGACAAGCGGCTGTCCAGCTTCGACTTCAACGCCGTGCCCTGCGTGTCCAAGGCCCAGGTGATGGCCCTGGCCGAGGGCACAGAGTGGCTTGACCGCGGCGCCAATGTGCTGCTGTTCGGGCCGCCCGGGGTGGGCAAGAGCCACTTGGTCTGCGCCTTGGGCCATGCGCTGATCGACGCCGGTCGGCGGGTGCTGTTCACCCGTTGTTCGGAGCTGGTGCAGCGCCTGCAGGCCGCCCGGCGTGACCTTCGGCTACCGCAGGAACTGACCCGGCTGGACCGCTTCGATCTGCTGATCCTGGACGATCTCAGCTACGTGCGGCGCGACCAGGCCGAGACCTCCGTGTTGTTCGAGTTGATCTCCGAGCGCTACGAGCGCAAGAGCTTGGCGGTCACGGCCAACACGCCGTTCTCGAAGTGGGGCGAGGTGTTCTCGGACGCCGCCATGACGGTGGCTGCGGTCGACAGGCTGGTGCACCACGCCACGATCCTGGAGATGAACGTGCAGAGCTATCGGCAACGAACTGCGCAGGCCGCCGCGCCGGCGCGGCGCGCACGTCAGCCGACCAAAGATGACGCCAAGGACTGAGCGAATCCTCGCCCGCCGTGGACAAGTCACCTGCCCACAGGTCAAGCCTGTGGACAGCCCCTGCGGGGTCCGTGACTTGACCACCGCTCCCCGAACATTGCTTCAGGCAAGGCTCGCTTCGCTCGCCCGGAAACCCTCTAAGGAGATCAAGGACAGCATCATCAACCTCAACAACTGACACCAAAAACTCCCCGCCCCCACCGGCCAAGATAGTTGTCGCCGGGCGGCCAGGATAGTTGACGCCGGCCAGCCGCGCAAGCTGTGACGGTTTCGACGACCCAGTGGCCTAGCGCTGGCCGGGCGAACCTCAGGCTCGACCCAATGCGTCCGGTTCGAGCATGAAAGCTTGGCGCGCACATTGTTCAGCAATGATTGACTTCCAGCCTCAAGCCAAATAGAGT
>CAMCTC010000222.1 GCA_945878355.1 Bordetella parapertussis
ATCGTACGACCGAACACGACCACGCGAATTGGATAAGTCGAGCTGGCCGAGGCGCGCCTGTTCCGCCCGACCTGGAGCGCCGACATCCATGCCGAGTGGCTGCGTTCGGTGCAGGCCGCGCGGCCTGATATCGCCCCAGCGATGCGCCACCTGATCTGAACCCCGCCACCGTGCGCGCAACCGCGCGGGCGATGCCGCCCTTCTTGGCGACGACCCAGAAGTGGTGGATGTGACGGTAGCTGAAGCCCAGGCCAATGTTCCGCTTTTTACGAACCATCGATAACAAAATATCTGCTTTTTCAGAATCTTCCGTGCAGCCATCATCTGGTCTCCCTCAACCGATGGAGTGCCGATATGCAAGTGATTTTCGAATCCCGTGACCCGCAGGCAGCGCCCCAATGAACCCGCTGAACACCCCGACCCGCCCGGCCACTGCCGCCCCCTACCCGATGGTCGCCCGGCCGGATGTCGAGCGCGAGCACGCAGGCGCCGTCATCCCCAATCAGGCCCAGCGCGTGCTGCGCAACACCTACGCGCTGCTGTCGATGACGCTGCTGTTCTCGGCCGCGGTGGCCGCCGCCGGGGTGGCGTTCAAGCTGCCCGCGCCGGGCTTGGTGATCACGCTGGTGGGCTACTTCGGCCTGCTGTTCGCGGTGCACAAGCTGCAGAACAGCGGCTGGGCGCTGCCCGCGGTGTTCGGCCTGACCGGTTTCATGGGCTACACGCTGGGCCCGGTGCTGGCCAAGACGCTCGCGCTGCCCGGCGGCGCCCAGACCATCGTGCTGGCGTTGGCCGCCACCGGCGCCACCTTTCTGGCGCTGTCGGCCTACGTGATCAACAGCAAGCGCGACTTCAGCTTCATGGGCGGCTTCCTGTTCGCCGGCATGGTGATCGCGATCCTGGCAGGCCTGGGCGCGATGTTCTTCCAGGTGCCGGCGCTGGGCCTGGCCGTGTCGGCGATGGTGGCCCTGCTGTCGGCCGGACTGATCCTGTTCGAGACCAGCCGCATCGTCAACGGCGGTGAAACCAACTACGTGCTGGCCACTGTCGGCCTGTATGTCTCGATCTTCAACCTGTTCACCAGCCTGCTGAGCCTGTTCGGCTTCGGTGGCTCGGACGACTGATGCGGCCTAGTCCCAACCCCCAGGAGCCCCCCATGAAATGCCCCACCTGCACCGACACCGCCCTGGTCATGACCGACCGCCAGGGCGTCGAGATCGACTACTGCCCGCAGTGCCGTGGCGTCTGGCTGGACCGCGGCGAGCTCGACAAGCTGATCGACCGCGCGGGACCGACGGCGTCCGCCCCGCCGGCCTATGCGCCACCGCCCGCCCGCCGGCCCGATTTCGGCGATTCCGACTACGGCCACCACGGCCACCAATCGAGCGGCGGATACCCGGCCAGCCGACGCAAGAAATCCTGGCTCAGCGACATCTTCGACTGAGCTCGACCCCTGCTGGCCGGCCTCGGCGCCAGCGGCGCGTTCGCCACCGCCCTCTCTCTGCTGGCCTGCCGCCCGCCACGCAGCCCTCGTTCTTTCCCCACCCAACCCGAGTCCGAACCCGTGGAACCCCTGATCGAATTGTTCAACACCCCCTTCCTGGGCAAAGCCGCCTGGATCTGGGGCGTGTTCGTCGCCGTCGTCGTGACGCTGCTGGTGCTGGACCTGGGCGTGCTGCACAAGGACGACCGTGAAATCGAGGTGAAGGAAAGCCTGTTGCTGTCGGCCGGCTACATCAGCATCGCGGTGGGGTTCGGCGTCTGGGTGTGGTGGTTCCTGGGCGCGCAGAGCGGCACCGAGTACTTCACCGGCTTCCTGATCGAGAAGTCGCTGTCGATGGACAACGTGTTCGTGATCGCGCTGATCTTCAGCTACTTCGCGATTCCGCGGCAGTACCAGCACCGGGTGCTGTTCTGGGGCATCCTGGGCGTGATCGTGCTGCGCGCGATCATGATCGGCCTGGGCGCCACGCTGATCAGCCAGTTCAGCTGGATCCTGTATGTGTTTGGCGCGTTCCTGGTGCTCACCGGCATCAAGATGTGGCTGGTGGCCGACCACATGCCCGACATCGCCAAGAACCCGGTGCTCAAGTTCCTGCGAAGTCACCTGAAGGTCACGCCCGGCCTGCACGGCAATGCGTTCTTCGTGCAACAGCCCGATCCGGCCACCGGCAAGACCGTGCGCTGGGCCACGCCCTTGTTCCTGGCGCTGTGCATGGTCGAGATCATCGACCTGGTGTTCGCGGTCGACTCGGTGCCGGCGATCTTCGCCATCACCAGCGACCCGTTCATCGTCTACACCAGCAACATCTTCGCCATCCTGGGACTGAGGGCGCTGTACTTCGCGCTGGCCGCAATGATCCACCGCTTCACCTACCTGAAGTACGCGCTGGCCCTGGTGCTGGTGTTCATCGGCAGCAAGATCTTCCTGGTTGGCTTCATCGGCAAGACACCGCCAGCGATCTCGCTGGGCGTGACCTTCGCGCTGATCGCCGGGGGCGTGCTCGTGTCGCTGTGGAAGACCCGCGATGCAAAACCTGACGCGGCCACGCTGGCGAGCACCCGATCGGCCACCACGGGCAGCCAGCCTTGACGGCCTCGATCGAGCTGCGCCTGCGCGCCGCCGCCGACGCGCTGACCGGCGAGCGCGTGCCCTTGTCTCACCTGGCGGCCGTGCATGGCCCGGCCGCGCAGGGCACGCTGCTGGTGCTGCTGGCCGCGCCCTGCCTGCTGCCGATGCCCGGCGTCGGCAGCGTGCTGGGCATCGGCCTGGCGCTGCTGGCGCTGACCATGTGGCGCGGCCAGCAGGCCACCGGCCTGCCGAAGCGGGTGGCCGACGTCCATCTGTCGGACGCCTGGGCGCGGCGCGTGCTGGGCCTGCTGGCCGACTTCTACGGCCTGGCAGGCCGGTGGGCGCGCAGCCGGCTGACCGGCATAGCCGAGCCGGGCCCGCGGTCGTGGATCGCCGCCAAGGCCGGCCTGATGGCGGTGCTGATCGTGCTGCCGATCCCGTTCGGCAACGTGCTGCCCGCGCTGGCGCTGATGCTGCTGGGGCTGGGCCTCGTATTCCGCGACGGCGCGGCGGTGTTGCTGTCGGCGGCCATCGCCACCATGGCGGTGCTCTACACCGGCGGACTGGGCATGGCGGCCTGGCTGTGGGGCATGGCGCCGCTGCTGCACTGGCTTCAGGCCTGAGCCACGGTACCGCCACCACCGCCGCGGCGGTACACCAGCAGCCGGCCCTTGTAGCCCGGTAAGGTGCCGGCGCCCGCCGGCAACGGGGTGCTCAGCCGCTCTTCCCGGTGGTCGAAGCCCTGCGCCGCGATGCCGCGGTTGAAGGCCGGCCGGTTGCCCCGGTCGGGGTCGACGATCCACACTTCGGCCAGCGGTGCGGCGTGCCGGGCGATGAAAGCCACCAGCGTGTCGTCGGCATCCCGCTCGTAGAGCAGGTCGCTGCCGACGATCAGGTCGAGCCGGACCTGCGGGTCTGTCGCGGCTACCTGGCCCATCGCGAGGCCATCGAGACGGCGATGGTCGGCACGCAGTTGCTGGGCGTGCTGTTCGCAATCTTCATGCGATTCCCGCCACTGCTGCTGCTTGTCGCCAGGCGACTGGGTGTGGGTCATTCACTTTGCGAGGTTCTGCGGAGGCGAATTGGATAAGTCCCTGGCTAAGTCTTGCCTTCGCGCGCCGACTTATCCAATTCAGCCGGCAGGCGGCAGCCGGCA
>CAMCTC010000223.1 GCA_945878355.1 Bordetella parapertussis
TGGAATCCTGAGCAGCGCCAGAGAAACCTGCAACTCATCGTCAACAACGCGCGCTTCCTGATCCTGCCCTGGATCCAGTCCAAGGGCCTGGCCTCGAAGATCCTGGCGATGGCCGCTCGAAGGCTGCCCTCAGACTGGCTCGAGCGATATGGCTACCGGCCGGTGATGTTGGAAACCTTCGTCGAGAGCCCAAGGCACAAAGGCACCTGCTACAAGGCCGCCAACTGGACCTTGGTCGGCAGGACCGTCGGGCGCGGCAAGAAAAGCACCAGTCACCTGCAGGTGCTGCCGACCAAGGACATCTGGCTGTACCCGCTGCGCCGCGACTACTCGACGGCCCTGCGCGCATAGCTGTCCTATGTGATCACCGAATGTTTACGATCGAGTGGGAGTAGCTTTCGAGATCTATCGAGATCTATCGCTGGGATGCCCTTCAATCTGACGGTAAATCTGACGGTAAAAATGTCGCGTCGATCTGCCGCGAGAAATTTACCGTCAAGGCGATTCCCATGTTGACGGTAAATTCCGGCCGCAAGATCCAGCATCCATGCGGCTTATTGGGGCGATCGACTGGTTGAGTTGCGCTGACGGTAAATTCTCGCCCTCCCAGGCGATACGCCGCGCCGGCCGGCCGCGCTTCCTGATTCGCTGTGCTGGGCAATAACAGGGTAGGAGATCAGACAACTTGCCGCTCGTTGATCTATGAAAGCACATCATCAACGGCGACCTCTCCGAGCCTCGATCCACTCGTGGCGGCCGTTCAGTCCAGACTCGTACGGAGCCCGCGGCCACTGGGCATTGAGTGCCCGCAATGCGTTGGACAGCGGCCGCACGGGAGAGCGAGGTGGCGAGCAGCACACGGCCAGCAGCGGGTACAGACGTATGACTGGTTCAGAGCAGGCCAACACTCAAGTGGCTCTGGTGCAGGCCCGTTCTTCTCGAGTTTTCATGATTGTCCGTAATTCGAACGTCATCTGCGGCGCAAGGCGGTGATGCGCAAAGCGCCTGACCCACCCCGAAGCGGGGGTAGCAACGCGGATTTATGAGCAGAGCCGCCATGTAGACTGAATTTCAGGAACTTCTAAATTGTTCAGGGTCGTGAGTTCCTGATGCAATCCGCGCAGTCTATGGCGCTGGCAGTCACCCCTGACCATCAGTCCAGTGGACCATAACCATGATTTTACGCGACCAATCTGTACCCGAACCCGCGCCCCTGCGCGCAAGCCGCTGCGGGGCTGGCGGGATACGAACGGTGCTGCGAAAGGTGTTGGGCGCGGCCCTGTTGGTCGCTATGGCTGCTTGCGGTGGTGGCGGAGGAAGCGATTCACCTGCAACACCCGCACCACCGCCACCGTTGCCGCCGCTGCCGCTGTCCACCAACGCCACGCTCATCGGCGTGGTCAAGGACGCCAAGACCGGCGCGCCCGTGCGCGGCGCCCGCGTGGCCGTTGGCAGCAAGGCGTCGGTCACCGACGCCTTGGGCATCTACGTGCTGGACGGCCTGCCGCTGGGCGACACCATCGTGCAGATCAGCGCACCTGGCCATGCCGCCAACACCGCCGTCGTGCAGACCAGCGGCCTGCGTGCGCAGCAGACGCTGGACATCCGGCTCGCGCCCGTGTCCGCCTCCCTGGCCTTCGATCCGGCCACCGCGCAGACATTGCAGGACCCCGCCACTGCCGCAGCCGTGGTGCTGCCGGTGGCGGCCCTGGTGGGCCTGGGCGGGGCCACGCCGGTAGGCGCCGCCAAGGTGCAGCTGACGCCCCTGGGTGTGACGACCATGCCCGGTACCTTTACGAGCGCTGCCAACCAGTCGATCGAAACCTTCGGCGCGCTGCAGGTGAACTTCACCGACGCCGCCGGCAACTCTTTGAACCTGGCCGCAGGCAAGACGGCCACGCTGCGCATCCCCGCGCGGGGCGCCCCGGGCGCCACCTTGCCGGCTAGCGTGCCGCTGTTCCACTTCGACACGGCACGCAGCCTGTGGGTGCAGGAAGGCCGCGCGACCCTGGTGTCGGCTCCCAGCGGAGCGTATTACGAAGGGGCGGTGACTCACTTCTCGACTTGGAATGCCGACGAAGCGATGGAGATCGTGTTCGTGCGGGGCATCACCGTCGACGCCGACGGCGAGACGCTGCCGGGCGCACGCTTGGTCTGCGATGGCGTCGACTACGCAGCGCAGACTTCGGCCGTGGCCAACACCCAGGGTGTGTTCGCGGTGCCGGTGCGACGCAACTCCAAGGTCTTGTGCCAGGCCAGTGTGGCAGGCTCGAGCTCGGCGCGTTTCGAAGAGACCGCGGGCACGGTCGACATCACTGCCGACCGTCTCGACACCCAAATCCCGATCACCAACGCCGTCCGCGTTACGTTGTCTGACAGCGTCTCCCGCATCGACAAGAGCGCCGGCCCGCTGGGCACGTTCATCGCCGTCGAACTGCGCATGCCGTTCACCAGCATCGCGATGCCGCTGGACGCCTCGCAACTCAGCGCCGGCAAGGTCTTGTGGGAAGTGACGGCTTCATTCAGCGACAGCGACGGCGGCTCGACC
The DNA here is from genome assembly GCA_945878355.1 of Bordetella parapertussis. GTDB lineage: Bacteria > Pseudomonadota > Gammaproteobacteria > Burkholderiales > Burkholderiaceae_C > Pseudaquabacterium. The sequence continues at coordinate 2,549 of CAMCTC010000223.1, forward strand.
TTCAAACCCTGGACCGACGGCACAGGTGCCTTCCTGGCGCTACGCCCCGACCTCGCGCCCGGCGCCGCGAACGACCCCTACAACGGCATCGTGGCGTTCGCGGCCGGCTTCCGACTGAGCAGCGCCGACCTGGCGGCCAACCGCACCCGCGTGACCCTCTACATGCGGCTCGTCACCTTCAAACAGAGCGCGTTGACGGGTTTGTTTGCGCGCACGGTCGGCAACACGGTGAGCTACACCTTCTCGCTGGTACGCGAGCCCGTGCTGGCCAACGGGCTGACCTGGCTGCCGCTGCCGGTGGATGTATTCGAGGCGCAAGCGCCCGACAGCGGTGGCCAGACGGTCTATCTGCCGCGGCAGCAGACCTACACCCAATCCATCGCCTATTGCGCGGCCCGGGGCTACCGAATGCCCGCGCTGAGCGAAGCGCTGGCCTTCTACCCCACCGGCCCTTACGGCCCGTCGTCCGGCTCCAGCCTCGGTGCCCTCGGTGCCGTGTGGGCCGCGCCCAATCCTGACTCCACCGGCAACGCTTACCTGGTCAATTCCAACGGCACGAGCGCGGAAGGGAGTACCAGCACGGGGACTGCCATCGCGCTCTGCACGCGCTGAAGAGCGGGCGCTGAGCTGATCTGCGGCGGCGGCTGCGAACCGATTGCAGCCGGGGCAGGCGTCTTTAACGGTAGCCGGCCCCTTGGCAATCGACACATACCGGGCATCTGAACGCCGAGATTGGGCTTTCGCTCCGGCCCGACGAAGCTCAGCTTCAGATCAGCAAGCCGACGTTCTCGCTACCCAGCCTTCTCCCCGCTCCGAACTGACGAAACGCAGCCAGGGCCCGTGACAACGACAGATGTTCCGCTTGACGGAATCCCTATGGCGGATCACAATCGCGGATGATTCGCTCGTTCGCGTGCGCCGATACCGAGGCCCTGTTTCACAGCCGTGCTGTATCCGGCTTCCGCAACATCGAGCGCGTCGCGAGGCGCAAGTTGCTTCAGATCCACGCCACCACCGAGCTCGCCAGCCTGCGCATCCCTCCGGGCAACCAGCTGGAGGCACTGAAAGCCGACCGCAAGGGCCAGCACAGCATTCGCATCAACGACCAGTGGCGAATCTGCTTTGCCTGGAAGACCGACGGGGCGCACCGGGTCGAGATC
>CAMCTC010000224.1 GCA_945878355.1 Bordetella parapertussis
CGAGACCAGGTCTTCCTGCGCCACGCCAAGCTGTATCGAGCCGTTGGCCACCGCATACAGGTTGAAGATCGAGCCGGCGGTGCCCACAGGCACACAGCGCACCAGCGAGGCCCGACGGTCTTCATTGACGGCTTCGCAAACAGTCTCGCCGATCGGACGGAAAGCGCCGCCGACAGGCCCGGTGCCCATCATCAGAAACTTGTCGCCAAACTCGGCCTGCGGCGAGGCCAGCGCCGAGCCAACGGCCAACCACAGCGCGCACAACAAGCCGGCACGGCGTCGACGGACTTTGGGGCTGACATCAGAACACTTGAACACGGCGGGCTTTCATGATGGATCCACCCTGCACCTGGCCTGATTCGCCGTTGTGCGCCTGGGCGGCGGGACTCTTAGACAAGCCATCGAGCACGGCTTGCACCGCGAGACCTTCAAGCAAATTGCCATCTCAGCACCATGGCCGAGACAAGCGACGTCGACTGCGCAGCTGTCCGCACCGATTGTCACTGAGAGCGCAGGATCAAAGCTCTCGTTCCAACAAGTTGAAACGTGTCAATCGCTTTAATCAGCATACGCTGAAATTATGCGTTGCTTCGCGGCGAGCGCACAAGTGGGTGAGTCCCCTGCCTGATTCGCCCGCCAAGCCCATGGCGAACTGGCATGCCAGCTGTCAGCCCCAACGGCGATCAGGCGGCGCGCGGCAGGCTAGTGCTGCATCCCGGAGATATCGAAACATGAAAGCGCGCCTTCGACCCGGTGGCGTCGTTGCAAATCCTCGCGATACCTCGGGTATCGCTGCGGCTTGCGCCTAGCCATCGGGCCGAATCCATCGCTCTCATCTTGTTTCGATCCTTCCGGGTCGCAGCACTAGTCGTCGTCGCGATCCGCAGATCGAACCAGTTCAGGCGGTGCCGCGCCCAAGCAGGCCAGCGCAAATGTGAGCCGGTAGCCGCGTCCCCGCAAGACCTGGATATCCAGCGGGCCCGAACCTTGCGTGCGGAGCTTGGACCGCAAGCGGCTGATCAAGACTTCGAGCCGGCTCTTGCAGGATTTTTCATCCGAGAGGTCTTGATTGAACAGCGACATCAGCTCCAGGTGATCGAGGTGTCTGCCGGAAATCGCCATGGCATACAGCAGACTGACTTCAGCTTCGGTCAGCTTGATCGTCTGACCGTGCGACGACATCATCATGAACTTCGAACTGTCCAGCGACCAACGCGCCTCTTCACCGGCATCGCCCTTGTAGCGCCTGTGCAAGTTCCGGATCACGGCCAAGAGTTCAACCGGTCGGGTTGGTTTGGTCAGGTAGATGTCCGCCCCGGCCTCGTAGCCTTGCGCCCGGTCCACGCCGTTGACCCGTCCGGTCAACATCACGATCCTGATCTCGGGAAAGGCAACCCGGACTCGCGTCGCGATGCTGATCCCGTCTTCGAACGGGAGGTTCAAATCGAGGATCAGCACATGCGGCTGGTCGACCTTCAGACGCTCGTTCAACTCCGCCCCATCGCCCACACCATCGGCAACCAGGCCTTCCTGACACAACAGGTTCACCAGTTCTTCGCGCAATCGCTCGTTGTCCTCGACGAGCAGCACTTTGATCGAATTGCTCAAGTTCGTCATACCTGTGGGTTGACATTCAATCGAATCAGGCCATCGGCGCGATGACCCACGCTGCGCTGTGGTCGTGGCAAGACAGCAGTTCGGCGCGCTGCGCCCGTCACCCGGCATGCCGGCGCCCACAGTGCTTGGCGGCCAGCACCAACAGGCGTGGCGGGGCGACGGCACGCGCCAGCCACGGGGGTCATGAATTGATCTTTCAGCAACATCACATGGATGCTAGCCGGCTCAAGGGCTCAAAACTTGCGTGACCTTGCAGACCCGCCATCAAGCGCGCGCGGTCATTCGCGTTGGCCGACTTCGAACGAGAATTCGATCGCAACAGCGTCGACTTGCACCTCGATCGCCGACCCCAGCTTCAATGCCAGGTTCTGCGAAAGCCACAGCCCTAGCCCCACCCCCGGCTGCTTCTTGGCACCTTCGGCGCGGTAATAGCGCGAGAACAATTCGTCAACATCTGGCCGCCCCGCGTCACCGAGATCGTTGCGCACCTTGAACAACACCGCGCCGGACTGGCCAGGCTGCCGTACCGCGTGCAGCCCGATCTTCGAGCCCTCGCGCGAGTATTTGACGGCGTTCGTCAGCAGATTGGTCAGGATGATCCTGAGAAATTGAAAGTCCGAAATCAGAATGTCGCTGCCGTCGTCATGGACCTCGATTCGGTCGGCATCGACCGAGCTCAACACATCCTTGAACAGGTACTTGATGCTGAGCCGCGCGGCTTTCGGGATCATGTTGCGATCGGCATCGTCTTCGATTTCAATGCAGCGCTCAAGCACGTAGTTCATGTCGTCGACGGACTTCTGGATGTGCAGCAAGCGCTTCGCGTCTGAGGGCGCGCCCGAGAGACTGGGCACCAAGGACTCGGCGGCGATCTGGATGATCGACAGCGGCGTTTTCAATTCGTGCGTCAACATCGCCAGAAAATAGGATTGGATCTTGCGTCGCTGCGCCTCGACGTCTGCCAGCACCAGCGCGTCGTTCTTGAGTTTGAGCGTCGCAGCCATCTCGGTCTTGCGGTCATTCTCAGACACCATGAACAACCAACCCATGAAGATCGGGATCAACAGCGCCCGCAGCGCGAAGAAATCAATCTCGCGCAGCAAGCTCAGATGCACGGCCAAGCTACCCATGAACACCTGCAACAGGATCACCGCACAGATGCTGGCGAATGCCACCATCAGCAGCAGGCTCATCAGGTTCCTGAGGCGGTTCAAGAAGTAGCCCGCCCAGAATATTTGAGCCAGAAAGGTGTAGCTCGTTCCGGTGAGCATGCCGAACACCAGCAAGCGCCTGGAACCGGTCACCAGATAGGCTGCCAGCAGCGCCGCGAAGAAGACCGCGAAGAACTTGCCCACATTGACCAACAGCGCGCCGGCCTTGAAGCGGATGGCGCAGACCAGCATGACCGCGCTGGCGGTGCAGACCGCGAGCATGTTCCAGACCCGAGGCAATTGTTTGTTGAACTCGGCGCCCGCCGACAGGCGCAAGGACAAGATGTCGTTGTGCAGGTAAAACTGGCACAGGATGATCAACAGGTGCAGGCCGAACACCAGGAATACCGGCTCCTTGTTCTGCACCCAGATCCAGATCGAAAAAATGAAAGCGGTCAATATAAAGACCGTCAACCCGCCTTCCAGGCGCGCCTGGGTCCGGTCGAAATAGCTTGAATAGGTCTCGCTGAAGACCTGCGGCATGACCATCATCCAGCCTGCCGACCTGACCTTCAAATACAGGCTGTGGCGACCCGCCGGCAAGCTCAAGATGGTTCTGGCTTGCGCTGATCTTTCAACCAGACTGATAGGCCCGACCAGTCTCGCGCCGAGGTCGGAATAGACATAGAACTCGACGTTGTCGATGGTGGTCGGTGTCAGCCGCAGTTCGGCCGCATCCAGGGCCTTCGCGAGGTCTAGCGTGAGCTTGATCCAGATGACCGAATCAGTGACACCTTTGTTCAACAACAAGCCCATGGGCTGAAACTCAGCCGACCGGACCTGCTCGAAACTCAGCGCGCCGCGTTCGTCTTC
>CAMCTC010000225.1 GCA_945878355.1 Bordetella parapertussis
TGTTGGCGCCGGTGTAAACCCGCCACTATTCGCCGGTGAGGTGTCGGATTTGCAATTGAGCCTGGCCTGACGAGGATTGATAGCGGCACCCCCAACGAGTCAGGGCCCGCGAGGGGCCCTGAAGTGATGGCGTCATCGTTGGCGGCAGATGGTGCCGCTGAGATGGTTTTTCAGAACGGTTCGTCGGGATCGAACTCGGGGCCATGCCCATCGGGCATCAGCTGATCACGCCAGGCTTGCTGCATCCGCGGCCCGTAGGCGGTCCATAGCGCTTGACGCATGGCCTGCAAGCACTCGGCGACCGCCAGCGCCTGCTCGGCTGTCCAATGCAGAGGAACCGCCGAGGCGGAAGAAGGCATCGGCATCGGCGCTGACGTTGACGTTGAGCGGGCGATCATTCGCCGCCCTTTTGCACGCGAGGCATTGCAGATTTGGCCTTGGCCGATCGCTCGACTTTGCGTTGCGCCTCGCGCTCCTTGGTTTCCTTGACGCGGTAGGACTCGCCGTCGATGCGCACCACCTCGGCACGGTGCATCAGCCTGTCGATCAGCGAGACCACGCAGGCCGCGTTGGGGAAGACCTCGCCCCAGTCGGCGAAGGCGCGGTTGGTGGTCACCACCGTGCTCTTGTTCTGGTAGCGCCGACTCACCAACTCGAACAGCAAGTCGGCGTGTCGGTTCGAGTACGACAGGTAGCCCACCTCGTCAATGATGAGCAGGTCGGGCGCCGCGTAGTGGCGCAGCTTGCGTCGCAGGGCCGCGTCGCTGTCGAGCGAGGCCAACTCGCCCAGCAACTGTCCGGCGGTGATGAACAGCGCGGTGTGGCCGGCCAGCACCGCTTGGTAGGCGATGTTGCATGCGCACATGGTCTTGCCCACCCCGTTGGGGCCGACGAGGACGATATTGTTGGCCTCCTTGAGGAAGTCCAGCGTCATCAGCTCCTCCATGGCGCCGCGGTCGCACTGCCGGGGCCAGGTCCAGTCGAAGTCGGCCAATGTTTTGAAGCGCCCGATGTGAGCATCGCGCAGGCGGCGCTCTAGGCTGCGTCGGCTGCGCTCGGCGTCCTCCCAGCCCAGCATCTGCGCCACCCAGCGCGCTTGGTCGGGTTGTGCCATCACCTCGCCCCAGTGTGCGAGCAGGCCGTGCAGCCTCAGATCGCTGGCGTGCTCGCGCAGCTCGGCCTGGGAAGGCTGGGGTTCATTCATCGGTTTTGTCCTTGTCGTCACGGTCATAAGAGCCCAGGTCGTGCGATCGAACCGGCGCATCGCGCTTGACCACGTGCTCGGGCAGCACCAGCGCGACCGGCGGGGGTTGGCCGGCCGCCTCGCGCACACGCTCGAGCGCCAGACGCACCGCGTTGGGATGCGGCACATCGCGTTCGATCGCATCCAGGATGGCCACCTGCAGCGCCGCGGCACCCCAGCGCTCGAGCAAGCGCAGCAGCGCGGCGGTGATCGAGCCCAGGTTGTGGCCTCGCGCGCCGGCGCGCTCGAGCAAGGTCGCACTGGCCGGGGCGGCCGCGCTCAAGCGGTCGCAAGCGCGGTGGACCCGGGCTGCGCGCTTGCGCTCGACCAGGCGCTGCACATGGGCGGGGTCCTCGATCTGGGCGTGGCTGTCCCAGCAGCGCGGATGTCGAGCCACCTCTGTGGCGCCGTCCAAGACGCGCACCCACTGCTCGTCAGCGAGCACCGTCAACGTGCGTCGGACATGGGTGTGAGGCACCGAGTAGTCGTTCAGATCGAAGCGCACATAGGGCGTCTTGCCCACCGACACGGGCAAGCGCTCGCCCAGCGCGAAGTCCTGCTGGGGCAGCGCCAGCAGGCTCGCGGCCTCTGCCTCGAAGGCCTGGCGCACGCTCAGCCGGTTGTCCTCGGGCCAGCGCCGATCAGCCGACGTCCCATCAGTCCAAGCTCGTGCCTGGACGTTGAGATCGGCCAAGTCGGTGAAGCTGCGTGCGGCGAAGAAGCTGTCGCGCACGTAGCGGATCGCGCGCTCAACGCGCCCCTTCTCGTTGCCGCGCGCCACCGCCACCGGGCGCGGCTCGAAGCGGTAATGGCTGGCCAGGGCCAGTAGCTCGGGGTTGAAGCGGATCGCATCACCCTGGCGCTCGAGCACCGCACTCTTCAAATTGTCGTACAGGACCACCCGGCTCGAGCCATTGAAGGCGGCGAAGGCCTCGACATGGCCACGCAAGAAGCTGTCCATCCGAGCGTTGAGGAAAAAGCGCAGGAAGATCTGACGAGATGAGCTCAGCACCATCACGAAGGCCATCAAGGGGCGCCGGGCACGCCCGATCTGCAGGTGCCCGAAGTGGCCCCAATCACACTGCATCTGCTCGCCTGGCAGGGTGCGCAGTCTCAGGTAGGCCTCGGCCGCAGGGCGTGGGCGCAACCCGGCGATGAGGTGGCGGAAGTGCGAGCCAGCGCCCACGTAGCCGCGCTCGCCCACCATGGCGTGCAGCCGCGCCGCGGTGAGCGTGGGGAACTTGGTCAAGGTGGCCAGGATGAAGGGCCGGTACGGGTCGATTCGGCTGTGGCGCAGCGGCGACGGGTGCGCCGGCGCGCGGTTGCCCGAGAGCACGCGCCGCACGACATCGCGGTGTACGCGCAGTTGCCGGGCAATGGTGCCCACCCGCCACTTCTCGACGTCGCGCAGGCGCAGGATCTGCGCGACCAGGTTAGGGGCTATGGTCATGACGCGGCCCCATGGACACCGTCCTGCGCAGCACATGGCGAATGAAGCCTTGACGCAGCAAGGCGGGCTGTTGCCTGGCGCAACGCCGGCAGTACCAGTGCGGGGTCGTCGATGTGGCCGCGGTGGTCGGCGCAGTCTCGGGCTGTGTGTCGGGCACCGAGGTGTCGGGGCCTTGGTCGGATGGGGTGTTGGGAGGTGTGCATGCGCCCAGTGGAGCAAAGACCACCGCTGCAAGCCAACCCTGGTGCGTCACGTTCTCGTCTCGACCACCGGCCTGGCAGGCGATCTCGCCATCCCCGCCAGCAGCGCGGCGCGCACGCCAGCGCCGAGATCGCTCGGCATGGGCAAAGCGACCACGCCGAGAACGCTGGTAGCGGCTTGCGGCCGCGCGTCGAGCCATATCGCGTGCCTGGTGCCAGCAAGCCCGGCCGCAGTAACGGTTGCCGCGGTCGCAACGGCTGCAAAGCACCACCTGCACGCGGCACATCGCGCAAAGAAACATGCGGGCTGGACGGTCCATACGCACCCCGGTCGAACCGAAGGTGCTGGACGGATTCGTCCCAGCGAGCCACACTCGCGTGGCACCGCCTTCATCGGCACGGTGTAGGGCGCGGTACGGTTATCGAGCTTCCCGGCAGGACAGACCGCTGCCGCGCCCACCTTCTTCGGCAGCAGCGAGTTTGTACCCTTGATCGCTGCCCTCGGCACGGTCCCGTCTCGGGGCTGCTAGCCCGGCACCAAGGCCACACCCACCCCCATCACTGACGCGCCACTGGCGACATCGGCAGCGCCATGCAGGCCGCCCTGCAGGGCGGCCTGCATGGCAGGGCACACAACAGCCGATCAGCCCGGTAACTGCCTCACAGAAAGATCAGCCCAAAATCAAATCCGACACCTCACCGGCGAATAGACGCGGGTCTTGACCGGCGTTCACA
>CAMCTC010000226.1 GCA_945878355.1 Bordetella parapertussis
GGGCGTTCATCGTGTGGCTTTACCGCGTGTTCAGTCCAAGGCACCCTTTGGGCATCGAACTGCCCGACCTCAGCATCTTGTTGGAGAACGAAACCATGTTGGCTGAATCCGTCGAAAAGTGGACTGAACAGTGGAAGAAGCAAGGGCAAATTGAGCGCGTTGAAGGCCGCGTTGAGGGCCGCGTCGAGGGCGAAGTCGCCGTGCTGGCACGGCAGCTGACCAAGCGCTTCGGCCCACTCGACGAGCAAACCACCGCGCGCCTCAAGGCCGCCACGCTGGACCAACTCGACATCTGGGCCGACCGCATCCTCGATGCGCCCACCTTGCAAGCCGTCTTCGACGGCCACTGAAAACCCGCCGACCAAGCCGGTCGACCCAGGCAGCCCAGCGCCGCCGAGTTGACGCCCCAACGCCAGCCGCCGCGAGGGGTTCAAATTTAAGACCCGGTACCCCTGCCTTTTGCGGCCATCGCCTCAAACCGCTGCCGCAGCAGCGTGCGCATCACGGTCGAACGAATCCTTGATGCACCCATGGCCGCCAAGCCGTCCGCCCACAAGCCGGCCAAACCGGCCAAACCTCAGCTCGACGCCAGCGCCGGATACCGCTGCGCGATCAGCGCCCTTCAACCGGGTTGTATACCGATTCGCCACGCACAGATGCCACGGCGCAGAGGCGATGATCGGCACATACAAAGGTCGCTGCACCCTCTTCCAAGACGACCATGAACGAGGCCAGCTGAATCGCATCGAGGGTGCGCAGCGCATGCTGGGGCGCATGCTCAGCAAGTAGTTCACGGGCAGTCGACAACACAGCTGTCGTCAAATCGATGACCTGCCACGCTTCGAGCTGTTGATCAAGCTCCGAGAGCAGAGTGGTGACCTGCTGGGCATCCAGCGACTGCTCACGGTACCGTCGCCACGCCAACGAGTGAAACTCCAATCGGGCCAACTCGGAAACCCAAATTTCCACGTCGGCCTGAGACACCATGGCGCTGAGCTCTGCCGTCCCCGCCTCGGGAATGAACAGCTTGGCCAGGGCCGATGTGTCGAGAAAGAGTCTCACACCCGGTCCGCGCGCTCGTCGATGATGTCCTGCGCGAACCCACGGTGACCAGCCATCATGCGTTGCGCTCGCATATAGGGCGGAACGGAAACCGGTGACGCGGCAGCGCTTAGCTTGTGCGGGCGAGTCAACTGGGCCAGCAACATGTCAATAGCGGCAAGCTGGTGCGCGTCGAGTTGATCGATCTGGCGATGAAGACGTTCACGCAGCGTCATCTTGAACCTTTCCAGTTGAGCAGCACAATTTTCTGATGAATGTGCCACGGCAGATCGAGGAGGCGCACAGCGGCCAAGCGCGACCAACACGTACACCAAAGGTTGATGCAGCTGAGTTATCCCCAGGGCTGTCTGGCGACCTTGAGATGACAAACTCTCCAACGTCATCATGCCCGCATGCATACAAGCAGTGTATCTACAAGAGGGCTGCACACCATGCGGTGGTGCAAGGCAAGGTCGCCGTTCTTGCAAGGCAGTTGACCAAGCGCTTCGGCCCCCCCTTCGAGCAAACCGCCGCGCGCCTCAAGTCAGCCACGCTGGGCCAACTCGACACCTGGGCCGACCGCATCAGCCCCAGCGTCTGTCGCAACACCGGCATCAAGCGCGCCACGCCCGCCCGGCAGCGGCATCCACGCGATGCGCTTGGTCGGCGGCCACACCAAAACACCGTTTGCGTGAAGCACCTGACAGCCTGCCTCATGGCGTCGCGCCGCAATCCATGCCCGGCCCCGCGTCGCGCGATACCGTCGGCATACCGAGGAACCCCATGCCCGACCACGACAACAGCTATAAGCTCTTGTTCTCGCACCAAGAAATGGTGCGCGACCTGCTGGTGGGTTTTGTCCAAGAGCCCTGGCTGGCCGAGATCGACCTCAGCACGCTCGAGAAAGTCAACGGCAGCTACGTCACCGACGACCTGCGCAGCCGCGAAGATGATGTCATCTGGCGCGTGCAGTTCAAAGACCGCTGGCTCTACCTCTACATCCTGCTCGAGTTCCAGTCCAGCATCGACGCCTACATGGCGCTGCGCGTCATGACCTACCTCGGCCTGCTCTACCAAGACATCCTTCGCCAAGGCCAGCAGCCCGCCGGCCAGAAACTGCCGCCGGTGCTGCCCATCGTGCTGTACAACGGCCAGCCGCGCTGGACCGCCGCCACCGACATCGCCCAGCTGATCGAGCCACCGCCCGGCAAACTGCGCGACTACACGCCGCAGCTGCGCTATCTGCTGCTCGACGAAGGCGCGATCGACGAGAGCGCGCCGCTGGCGCTGAAGAACCTGACCGCAGCATTGTTCAGGCTTGAGAAAAGCCGCGACAGCAGCAACCTGAAAACCACCTGGACGTCGCTGCTAGACTGGCTCTGCGAGCCCGAGCAAAGCTCGCTGCGCCGGGCGTTCATCGTATGGCTTTACCGCGTGTTCAGCCCAAGGCACCCTTTGGGCATCGAACTGCCCGACCTCAGCATCTTGTTGGAGAACGAAACCATGTTGGCTGAATCCGTCGAAAAATGGACTGAACAGTGGAAGAAGCAAGGGCAAGTTGAAGGCCGGGTCGAAGGCCGCGTCGAGGGCCGCGTAGAGGGAGAAGTCGCCTTGCTAGCCCGGCAGCTGACCAAGCGCTTCGGCCCTCTCGACGAACAAACCACCGCGCGCCTCAAAGCTGCCACACTGGACCAACTCGACACCTGGGCTGACCGCATCCTCGATGCGCCCACCTTGCAAGCCGTCTTCGACGGCCACTGAAAATCCGCTGGCCAGACCGGTTCAACCCAGTCAACCTAGCGCCGCCGCGTTTACGTCCCCAGGCGCCAGCAGCCACAGGTGGTGGCTCCGCGAGTCCGAGCAAAGCTCGCTGCGCCGGGCGTTCATCGTGTGGCTTTACCGCGTGTTCAGCCCAAGGCACCCTTTGGGCATCGAACTGCCCGACCTCAGCACCTTGTTGGAGAACGAAACCATGTTGGCTGAATCCGTCGAAAAGTGGACTGAACAATGGGAAAAGCAGGGCCTCGTCAAGGGCCGGGTGGAAGGCCTGGTTGAAGGCCGAGTAGAGGGCCGGGTGGAGGGCCGGGTGGAGGGCCGCGTCGAGGGCCGAGTTGAGGGCCGCGTCGAAGGCGAAGTCGCCGTGCTAGCCCGGCAGCTGACCAAGCGCTTCGGCCCACTCGACGAGCAGACCTCCGCGCGCCTCAAGACCGCCACGCTGGACCAACTCGACATCTGGGCCGACCGCATCCTCGATGCGCCCACCTTGCAAGCCGTCTTCGACGGCCACTGAAAGTCCGCCGGACAAGCCGGTCGACCCAGGCAGCCAAGCGCCGCCGCGTTGACGCACCAACGCCAGCCGCCCGAGGGCCTTCAAATTTAAGACCCGGTCCCACCGGGGATCTTGACGCACCAACGCCAGCCGCCCGAGGGCCTTCAAATTTAAGACCCGGTCCCGCCAAAGAAGGTACCCGCGGCCAGCCCCTCAAACCGCTGCCGCAGCAGCGTGCGCATGCGCGCGCCGATAGCTTCGGGCGAAAACCGTTCGGCTACTTGTTGC
>CAMCTC010000227.1 GCA_945878355.1 Bordetella parapertussis
CACATCGCTCCACAGCACCACCTTGCCGCCATCGCCTTTGTCGGTCGCGCTCGCGTCGATCGTGGCGCCAGCGTCCATCGTCACCTTGGTGGCTTGGCGCATCTCGCCGCTGCCTTGCCAGTCCCCGCCGACCAGCACTGTGCCGCCGCCGGTCGCGCCGCTGGCGTCGATCCGGCTGCCCGCTGCCAGCGTGATGTCGTCGCCCTCGAGCACGATCTTGCCGCCGCGGCTGACCAGGCTGCTCGCGTCGAGCTTGCCGCTGTTGCGGATCACGCCGGCCTGCAGGCTGGCCAGCGCGTTGGCCGACAGGATGATCAAGCCGCCCGGTGCCAGCACTGCGTTGCGGTTTTCTACCAAGGTGGCGATCGCCGCCGGCGTGGTGGTGATGCCGGCCAGCGTTTGCTGGCCGTCGAAGTTCAAGCTGATCGCTTCGCCCGTGGCGAGCGCCACCGTGCCGGCGCGCGCGACGATCACGCCGCTGTTGCGCACCTCGGGTGCCAGCAGCGCGATGTAGCCGCCCAAATTGGAAGTTAGCTTTCCGTCGTTGATCACGCTCGCGCTGCTGGCGTTGCGGTTGAACAGGTAGCGCCCGGCCATCAGGTCGGCGTCGCTGATCGAATGCGTGGTCGCGACCAGGCCACCGACATCGACCGACGCGGTGGCGCCAAAGTACACGCCGCCCGGGTTGCTGATGAAGACCTGGCCGGGCGCGGTGATGCGGCCGAAGATCGCGCTGGGCTTGCTGTCGAGCACTCTGTTCAGCGTCACCGCGCTGCTGCCCGGCTGGTTGAAAGCGATCGACGCGGCGCTGCCGAGGTTGAAGCTGTTCCAGTTGATCACCGCGCGCTGGCTGGTCTGGTTCACGGCCATCGCCGCGCTGTTCGCGCCCACGCTGATGGCGGCCTGGCCAGCAGCGACCACGCCGCCCTGGGGCAGTTGGGTCGGCAACGGGGTCGCAGCCACCGCGACAGCCATCGGTGGGCCGGCGCCATACGCCGGGTTGCCAGCGCTGATCGCCAGCGAGGCGATGGCCGCCGCAGTGGCAGTCATGCCCGCACGGCCTGACTTGCCGCGGCCGCGCGCGTTCTCGGGCGCTACCTGCCAGCAATGCGCCGCTGCTGACCAGACGAGACGGTAGAAGCGGTTCAGGCTGCCGTGTGAGTGCATGTTGTTCCTTGTGGATCAGATCGCCAGGTTGGCGCTGATCCAGATCCTGTTGAGCTGCAGCGACCCGTCCTGGTCGCGGCCGGTGGCGCTGGGGTTCGGGTTGGCGCCCATGCGCCGCGCCAGCGTGGCTTTGAAGTCCAGGCCGGCCTGCACCTGCCAGCTGACGGTCAGGCCTGCGCCGCGCAGCGCGACCCGGTTGGGGGCGTCTGACAGCGGCTGGCCGGTGATCGGGTTGCTGGGGTTGCGGTAAGCGGTGACCGCACCGGCGTCGTAGAAGCCGGCGACCATCCAGCGGTCGCCCAGGCGCTGGCGCAGTTCCAGCGTCAGCGTGCGGCCCAGCGCACCGCCGCCCTCGCTGGCAGGGTAGGCGCGGACGCCGGCCGACCCGCCGAGGTAGATCTTTTCCGAGGAGTCGAGGTTCTTGCTCGCGCCCTGCCAGGCGGCGGCGATGCTCAAGGTCAGGGTTTCGGTGATCGTTTGCTGGCGCGTCAGGTTCAGGCCGAGCTTGGCGTAATGCCCGGCGGTGCGCGCGGTCTGCGCATCGTCGGCCTGGTTCGACGAGCCGGTCAGGTCGACCCGCCCGGCCACCAGCGACAGGCTCGCGCTGTTGGCGCCGCCGCCGCCCAGCGTGTCGAAGACGTTGCCGCTGAGGTCTGCATTGGTCGCGTCGATGCGGTAGCGCGACGAGGTCGCGCCATTGGCCTCGTTGTCGTAGCGGCGGACCTCCTGGCGCAGCGTCGCGCTGAGGTTGAGCAGCCGGCTGCGCTCGATCGGCCAGCTCAGCCCCAAGCTCGCGGTCTGGGCCTGGCCGCGAGCGCCCAGCGCGGCCAACTCGGCGCTGATGACGTGGTAGTCGATGTTCGACCCCTGGGCGCTCAAGCGCAGGCCGCGCAAGCCCAAGGGCAGGCTGTAGCTGACGCGCTGGTAGTCGCTGCCTCGGGTGTGGATCAGGTTGACCGCGACGGCGTCGCCCGAGCCGGTCGGGCTGGTCCAGTTCAAGTTGGCGCTGATTCGCTCTATGCCCACCGAGCGCGATCCGGTGTTGTCCAGCGCCGTGTCGCCGCCGACGCGCGGTTCGTCGGCCAATGTCAAGGCCAGCGCGGTCTCGCCGTCGCGCGCGCCGGCGACCAGGTTGCCTTCGACGCTGACGCCGGGCAGGTCGTCCATCAACAGCAGCACCCGGTCTATAGCCCGGGCGCTGAGCGGCGTGCCCGTGGCTTGTGCTGCGTCGACCATTGCCAGCAGGCGCTCGGTCTTGACACGCTGTGCCGGCCGGCCCTCGATGCGTGCGCCGCCGAACTTGGCCTCGACGATGTCTATCGTGACGCTGCCTTCGGCGATCTCCTGGCGCCGCAGCGATGCGCTGGCGATCCAGCCTTCGTCGCGGTAGGCGGCAGCCACGGCCTCGGCGGCCTGCTGCAGGCCGGCGAAGTCCAGCGGCCGCATCAGCCAGGGGGCGACCGCGGCCTGCAGCCGATCGGCGCTGAGCAGGCTGTTGCCAGCAAACTGGAAGCTGCGCACCGTGATGACCACCGCGCCGGGCTTTGGCAACGCGATCTGTGGAGCGGCAGGGCGCGGTGTCAGCGTCGGGTTGGTCTGCCGCTCTAGGTTGCGTTCGGTCTGGCGCTGGATCGCTCCGGCCTCAGGCGGCGCTGCTTGCGCCATCACCGTCAGCGGCGAGACCAGCAGCAGTGCAAGGACTGCTTGTGCGAGGCCTGGCGTCGCAATAGCGCGTTTGCGAGAGGTTTTGGTGTAGGACATCTGCTATCTCGTTATGTGAATGGCATGACGCCATGAACAACCGGAGAAGCGATGTTAGAAATCTGATCAAGAGGATTCCTACAGTTACCTACAGGTAAACTGTTATCTAAACGACTAAAATAACTAAAATGCGTAAACCGCATCTAAATCGATTGATGAGCACTGTGGTGCTGGCATGTGCCGCCTCGCCGACGGCGGAGGTGCTGCTCGGCCGCCCGCTCAGGCCATCTGCACCGGCATCAGCAGCTGGTAGCCGACGCCGCGCAAGGACTTGATCGCGGGCTCGGCCGCGCCGACGCAGACCAGTTTGCGGCGCAGACGAACGACGCGCACCTCGAGCGCGGATTTGGCGCCCTCGCCCTGGTCCATGCCCAGCAGTTCCAGCAGCTGCCAGTGCTCGAGCTGGCGGTTGGCCGCCAAGGCCAGGCCACGCAGCAGCTTCATCTCGGCATCGGTGAGCCCGTCCTGGCCCAGCGGCCCGGACAGCGAGAGCGTCGCGCTGCAGAGCTGCAGCGACGCGATGCGAACCTGGCCGCGGATTCGGCGTGCAACGCCCGACAGCGCGGCGGCGAGCTCGTCATTGGACGCCGGCTTGCTGAGGTAGATGTCGGCCCCGTCCTGGTAGCC
>CAMCTC010000228.1 GCA_945878355.1 Bordetella parapertussis
GACTTTTGATGGAAACATCGGTACTTCCATTGACAGCCACGAGGTGACCTCCATGTCTCAACCCAGCCAACGAGAGCCAGCGTTTCTGCGACGCAAGGACGTCCAATTGCGCACCGGTCTTGCGCGCAGCACCATCTATCTGTACATCCAGCAAGGCGTCTTCCCCAAGCCCGTGTCGCTCGGCCGGCACGTCGTCGCTTGGCTCGAATCGGAGGTCAGCGCGTGGATCACCGAGCGCGTCAGGATGTCCCGAGAAAACCAGCGCAATCCGCGTTAGCGTGGCATGGCTTTCGATCACACGCAGGCAGCGACAAGTCCCGGGTCGCGACCCATGCCGGGCAATTTTCGGCGCTTCGCCTTTGACCGTCGCCGGCTCCCCATGCCTGGGAACTACTACGAGGGAGAAGGCGTCAAGTTGTTCGGGCGCGGCGCCTGGCGTGACGCCCTGTGTCCGTTCCACCAGGATACGAACCCGTCATTGCGGGTGCGCATCGAGACCGGTGCATTTCGCTGCATGGCCTGCGGTGCGCGTGGCGGCGACGTGCTGGCGTTTCACATGCGCCGGTATGAACTGGGATTCATCGACGCGGCGAAGTCGCTCGGTGCGTGGGAGCTTGTGCCATGACCATTGCTCAGGAAACGCCGATGGACGCGGCGTGTCGACTGGCCGCCGGCGCCCTGCGCCACGGCTTCAAGCTCGAGGCGCTACACGCCTATACCGACTGCGACGCGAACACCCTTTATTGGCGCATCCGCGCCAAACATCCGACGACCCTCAGAAAGTGGATTCGACCGATGAAGCTCACCGCCAGAGGATACGAGTTGCGCGAGCCCGAGAGGCCCGCCAATGGCAAGCCGCTGTACAGGCTGCACGAACTGGTATCGCGTCCCGACGACATGGTGATCCTCACCGAAGGCGAACACAAGACGGACCAGTTGGCCGCGCTCGGGCTGCTCGTGACGACGTCGGGCGCGGCGGATTCGGCAGGCGACGCGGACTGGCAGGCGCTGGCCGGCCGTGATGTGTTGATCTGGCCCGATAACGATGCGCCTGGTCGCCACTATGCCGATGCAGTATCGGCTGCGTTGAAGCCGCTGGGTTGCAAGGTGGGTGTCATCGACGTCGACCTGTTGGGGCTTGCGCCCAAGGGCGATGCCGTCGACTGGCTGGCCAGCCATCCCGAGGCGAAAGCGGCAGATGTGATGGCTCTGGCGTGTGAGCAAGAGCCGAGAATCGCGCAGGGTGACGATGCTGCGAAAACCGCCAGGTCTGAAACCGGCCTAGCCGACGCGCACATCCCGGCGACCGACGATGAACTCAACACCTGCAGATACGGCGGCGGCCGGTTCGAGCTGACACAGCATGGTGTGCTTTTCACCGGGACCGACCATGATGGCAACCAGAAGGCGCCAGTGTGGGTGTGTTCCCCATTGGGGGTCATCGCCAAGACGAGAGACAGCAAGAGCGGTGAATGGGGCCGGCTTCTCGAATGGTTTGATGACGACGACGTCCGACACCAATGGGCCATGCCTTTGGAACTGCTCGAAGGCGACGGTACCGACGTGCGGCGCGAACTGGCGCGCCTGGGCTTGCACATCGCCACCGGCCGCGCAGCCCGTGACCTGCTGGCGGCCTACATCAAGGTTTGGCCCGTCGACCAGCGCTCGCGCTGCGTCGAGCGGCTCGGCTGGCATGATGCGGTCTACACGATGCCGTCAGAGACCATCGGCGACGCTGGCGAGCTGGTGGTGTTTCAGAACGCGCACGCGATCGAGCCCGCGTTTTCGACTGCCGGCACCGCCCAAGAGTGGCGCGATTCGGTGGCGGCGCTGGCAGCGGGAAATTCGCGGGTGGTGTTTGCGATCTGCACGGCATTCGCAGGCGCGCTGGCCGGACTGGTTGGCGAGGATTCGGGTGGATTTCACCTGCGCGGCAAATCGTCTTGCGGCAAGTCGACAGCACTCAAAGCAGCAGCGTCTGTGTGGGGCGACCCCCTGACTTATGCACGAGCCTGGCGCGCCACAGCCAACGGACTGGAGGGCCTGGCATCGCTGCACAACGATGGTTTGCTGATTCTGGATGAACTCAGCCAGTGCGACCCGAAAGAGGCAGGGGAAGCGGCCTATTTGTTGGCCAATGGTCAGGGCAAGGCGCGTGCGCACCGAAACGGGACCGCACGCGCCTCGCTGCGCTGGAGACTGCTGTTCCTGAGCGCCGGCGAGGAATCGCTGGCGGCGCTGATGGCGCGCGCCGGACGCAAGGCCAACGCCGGGCAGGAGGTGCGGCTGGCAGATTTCGATGTCGATGCCGGGCTCGGCTTGGGCGCCTTCGAGACTTTGAACGGATGCGCCAGCGCGGCAGCGCTGTCGCTCGCCCTGAAAGACGCGGCGACGCGCCACCATGGCGCGGCCGGTGTGGTTTGGCTGCGGGCCATCGTCCAAGACCGAGACAAACTTGCCGACATCATCACTGGTGGCGTGCGCCAGTTCGTTGCCGAGAACACACCACCAGGTGCGGCCGGGCAGTTGCTGCGCGTGGCCCAACGCTTCGGTCTGGTGGCGGTGGCCGGCGAGCTTGCTACGCGCTACGGGGTGACGGGCTGGGTTGAAGGTGAAGCCACCCAGGCGGCGAGTCGGTGCTTTGCCGCGTGGCTGGATTCCTTCGGGGGCGCTGGCAACCGGGAAGACCGGGCCCTGCTTGCGCAGGTGCGCGGGTTCTTCGAGACGCACGGCGCCAGTCGCTTCGAGGACGTGGGCGCGAGCATCGATCAACGCGGCATCAACCGCGCCGGGTTCTACCGAGCCGGCATGGATGGGACTAGGGAGTTCCTGGTAATGCCCGAAGCCTTCAGGCGTGACGTGTGCGCCGGCTTCGACATAAAGGTGGCGACGCAGTGTTTGCTGGCGCAGGGCTGGATCGTGACCGGCGGCGATGGCCGACCGACACAGAAGCCTCGCTTGCCTGGCATCGGCACGACGCGGGTGTACGTCTTCACGAACAAGTGGGCCGACGCCGAATGAGGGTCGATTCGTCGACCCTCGTGCAATCTGCTGAAAACTGCCAGGGACAACCAGGGACAAGGCAGCCGGTGGGGTTGTGCAAGTTCCTGGGATTTGTCCCCATCTGTCCCCACCGTGTCCCCAGTTGGCAAACGCCGAAAAGTTCAATGTTGGCGCGGTGTCCCCATTGTCCCCAGTGTCCCCAACGAAACGACGCAGGTGCGCGGGTTCTTCGAGACGCACGGCGCCAGTCGCTTCGAGGACGTGGGCGCGAGTATCGATCAACGCGTCATCAACCGCGCCGGGTTCTACCGAGCCGGCATGGATGGGACAAGGGAATTCCTGGTGTTGCCCGAAGCCTTCAGGCGTGACCTGTGCGCCGGCTTCGACCTAAAGGTGGCGACGCAGTGTTTGCTGGCGCAGGGCTGGATCGTGACCGGCGGCGATGGCCGACCGACACAGAAGCCTCGCTTGCCTGGCATCGGCACGACGCGGGTGTACGTCTTCACGAACAAGTGGGCCGACGCCGAATGAGGGTC
>CAMCTC010000229.1 GCA_945878355.1 Bordetella parapertussis
GCCGCAACCAGCGCACGCAGCCTGTCGCGCTGCTCGAGTTGGTTGAGGCGGTCTTCCAACCTCGATGAAGGCTGATCGGTCTGGCGCGCGACAAACGCCGCCTTGGCACGCAACTGGGCCGCCAGCGCCCAAGCGCGCTGCCACAGCGCGGCCTCGCGCGGTAGCACCAGGCGTGGCGGCATTTCGTCGCCCAAGCGGATCACCTGCTGATCCATCACCAACTGGCCCAGCCGCAAGCGCTGCCACAGCGAAGACGGCGCTGCGCCCAGCACCAAACCCAGCTGCGGCCGCATCCGCGGCAAGTCGGCAGCAGCAGCGTCAGACACCTCGTCCTCCTGCGGCGGCAGGCTCAGCGACATGAACCGGCTGGGTACCGCCGGGTCGCGCATCGCCCTGGCCCAGGGCAAGGTCAACCACAGGTCCTGCGGCCCTTCGGTCAGCGCGTCGAGGTGGGGCTCGAGCAACAACTCGAGCGTGCCGTGCTGGGCGTCGGCGCTGTCATGCCAGACCGCGCTGCCGTCGGGCATCACGGCTTCGAGCGCCAACACGCGGGCCCGGCCGGCAGCCAGCAAGCCGAGGTCGATCTCGAGCCGGCGCAAGCCCCAGGCCAACGGCGCCGCAGCCAGCGACTGCCAAGCCACCAGACCGTCGGTACGGGCCTGGGACTGCTGGAAATGCTGCGGCGCCAGCAGCATGCCCTCGTGCCACTGGATGCGCTCAGGAATGGTCGGAAAGGGCAAGGACATGGTGGGCGGACAGCCGATCTGTAGGAATGGGGCGGTGAATTCGAGCGCTTCGCGTCGCAGCGATCACTGTGGGTGGGCCACGACGGCAAAGCCGCGAGCGCCGAGTTTGACCAGGGCGCCGCTGCGCAGCTCGGGCATCAAAGCACGGTGATCTCCAGGCGTACGGTAATCGGCAAACAGCAGCACACCGGCCACGCGCGGGCTGCCCAGTTCTTGCTCGCTGAGCCGAACCGACTGGCGCGGCACGAGTTCCCAACTGCGGACCGTGAAAGCCCCCGGAAAGCTGCGCTGCAGATCAGCACGCGTGGCAAACCAGCGCGCCGCCGGCAGTGCCTGAAGCTTGTCCAGGGTGGCCAGGTCGCGAACGAAGACCAGGTCTAGCGCCACCGGGCTGTTGAGGTTGGCGTCGGCGTCGGCGATCAGCAACAAGCCTTTGAGGTCGAGAAAACCAGGCTCAGCCGGGCCGCTGAAGGCGTTCGCTGTCGCCGATGCCACCACCTTGGCCACGCTGCCGGCGGTGGTGCAGGCCCCGAGTGGCAGCAGCAGCGCAGCGATCAGGCCGCCAGCTAGAAAAAATCTTGTCATGCAAACCATGCTGGCCTTCCTCGCCACAAAGGCCATCGCGATCAGACGCCGCGCGCTCATCGATCCACTCCGAGCTTGCTGGCGGCAGGAGGCCCGGCCTCTGCCAGCCCACCCGTCACCGACGCGCCACCTTGGCGCAGCCCGACCCCGATGCCGGTGACCAGCGCCAAGAGACCGGCGGTGGCCAAGCAGGCTGCGGCCAGCGCAGCACCGCCCCAAGAAAACACCAGACGCAGCGGCGACGGCGCAACCGGCTCGACAACAACGACCCGCTCGGACGGCAGGCCGCGGCAGACCAACGAAGTGATCGCTGCCACGGCCAACACCTGCGCCGCACTGCGCAGCGCGTGACAAGGGGCATCGATGACTATGGCCACCACCACCACAGCTTCACTCGGCAGACCCACCCAGCGCATCGCGATCGCCGACGCCGCCACGGTGAGCAAGACACCGGCACCCGCAGAGGCCAGCGAGGCGAGCGCAGCCGCGGCGGCGATCAACGGCAGGTCGTACATGCCGATAGGTCGGTCATAGATCTGGGTCGCAAACACCGCCAGCAGCCCCAGATGGACGGCAGCACCAGCCCGCATGAACACCGCCCCTGCGGGCACCAGCAACTCGACGATGCCGCGCGACAAACCCAGCCGCGTGCTCAGCGCTTCTATCAACGATGGGATCGTGGCCACCGACGTATTGGTGAACAGCCCTATCAGCAACGGCGCCCTGAGCGCACTCAGCACCTGAGGCAACGAGGACTTCGTCTGGCGCGCAACCACCGCCACCGACACCATCCCCACGAACAGCACGGACAGCAACAGCGCCAACAGCAGACCGCCCACCACGTGCAGTCGCCCGCGGTCGAAATTGGCGACAAGGTGTGCAGCCATGCCGAAGGCCAACAACGGCAATAGCCGATTGACCTGGGCAATCAGCAGTTCGAATGCGCGGTAGATCGTTTCGAGATGAGCCGCCAGCGCCTGGCTGCGCTCACGAGGCTGCAATGCAAAAGCCAAGCCGAAGATCAATGCGCACAACATCAGCCAACGAGCATCGCCAGAGACCATCGCGGCAAACACGTTGTCGGGCACGGCTGAGACCCAGCCGGATGCGACGGTCTCGTTGGCAGAGCGTGTCCACATCGTCATCGCCAAAGGATACGCGGCGGCATCGTCCTGCACCCAGCGACCGAGCTCTGTGCGGGCGGACTCGGGCAGGTGGCGACCGACGCCCATCAACATGCCAGCCAAAGCCCCGACCAGCCCACTGGCCAGTAGCGCCGCACTCGACAGCGCCAGCAGCAGCAGCAGGCGCCTGCCGGGGTAAGACAGCGCGATGACCTGGCGCAGGCCAAATGCGATGGCCACCATCAGCAACGGCATGCCAGCCATCTCCATCACCGTCATGAAAACCCGGCCAATCAGCGCCACCGGCGCACTCCAGCCCGGCGCCAACCAGCCCAGCAGCGCGCCGCAGGCCGTGGCCAGCAGCAGACCCAGCGGATGGCTGAAGGCAGACAGTGCAATGCCTGTGGTCTTATTCATCGCGAGTCGGTCAAATCAATCGCCTGCGGCCATGCCTGAACAACAGCCGGCGAGCCATCGAGCGAGCGGGCCCAACAGTCGACCTGGACTGAAAAGCTATCGAGAATTCTGAGACAGATCATGTCGTGCTGCCCATCAAATCTTGAGAGGGCGCGAGCAGATCAGGCTGACGGCCGCAGAATTACCAACCACCAGCACCAAGGTGCGCAACATGTCGCAGATCGGATCGACCGCGACGAAGAGGATAAAAGCTGCTTCGAACGGCAGCCCCAGGTAGCCGCAAGCCATGCCGGTGAGCGAGATGGTCACCAAGCCCGTCATGCCTGCCGAGGCAAAACCCGCCAGGATGCAGGCCACCACCACCAGCGAAACCTCGGCCATGCTCAGGTCACGGTCGTAGAGCTGGGCGATGAACAGCGTGGCGCAGACGTAGTACAGCACCGGCCCGAGTCGCAGCAGCGACACCGTCAATGGCACCAACAGTTCGACCTTGGCGCGGGCGAAACCCAGACCACCGGCCAGCATGTCTATCATCATCGGCATGCAGGTGGCGCTGCTGCGGGTGGCAAGAGCCAGCGCAAACGGGCCACGCAGCGCGTGCAACGTGCCACCCAGGCTGGCCTCGGATCGCTTCCAGATCACCAGCAC
>CAMCTC010000230.1 GCA_945878355.1 Bordetella parapertussis
CTAGTGCTGCGACCCGGAAGGATCGAAACAAGATGAAAGCGATGGATTCGGCCCGATGGCTAGGCGCAAACCGCAGCGATACCCGAGGTATCGCGAGGATTTGCAACGACGCCACCGGGTCGAAGGCGCGCTTTCATGTTTCGATATCTCCGGGGTGCAGCACTAGTCCCAGACGCGACAACGCCGCTGTGACAGCGGATGCCATGATGAGTCAGCCCCTAACCTGCCCATTCCGTCCCACCTTGGAACTCACGTCAAGACCATGAGCGACTACACCACGCTGTTGTACGAGCAGCCCGCGCCCGGTGTGGCGCGAATCGTTATCAACCGCCCCGAGGCGCGCAATGCGCAGAACCTCGAGATGGGGTATGAGTTGAATGCGGCATTCGATCGCGCGGTGCTGGACGACAGCGTCAAGGTCATCGTGCTGGCTGCCGCCGACCCGCATTTCTCGTCTGGCCACGACCTGCGTGGAGACGGCGGCGTGGTGCTGGGTGACCGACCCATCGTCTCGAGCTGGGGCGGTTTCAAGCAACCCGGCGCGCACGGCCGCTTTGCCCGCGAGCAAGAGATCTACCTGCAGAACACCCGGCGCTGGCGCAACCTGGCCAAGCCGACGATCGCTGCGGTGCAGGGCCGTTGCATCGCCGGTGGCCTGATGCTGGCATGGGCTTGCGACCTGATCGTCGCGAGCGACGACGCGACTTTCTGCGACCCGGTGGTGACGATGGGCGTGTGCGGCGTCGAATGGTTTGTCCACCCCTGGGAGCTGGGCGCGCGCAAGGCCAAGGAGTTCTTGTTCACCGCGGACGACTGGAGCGCACAGGAGGCGCACCGTCTCGGCATGGTCAACCGGGTCGTGCCACGCGCCGACCTGGAGGCCGAGGTGCTCAAGCTCGCACTGCGCATCGCTGCGAAACCGGCCTTCGCGCTGCAGATGGTCAAGAAAGCGGTCAACCAGACGCTGGACATCATGGGCCAGCAAAGCTCGATCGACCAGGCTTTCGCGCTGCATCACCTGTGCCATGCCCACAACATGCAGGAATTCGGCCAGGTCATCGACCCGGCCGGTATGCCCGCAGCGGTCAAGCGCAAGGTCTAGGCCTGTCGAGGCAGGGCTTGAGAAGCCCTTCACGTTCGGCGCCCGGGGGCTTCATCGGCGCCGGGCGCGCGGGTGATTCGCCTGGGCTTGTGACGGGTCAAAACGATTGGCGCGTCAATTCGGCTTCGTGCGGTTTCTCTCACCGCCCGGCCCCACCATGCTGCGTCGAAAGTACCTCAAGGGCGCGCAGCCGTGCGCGACAAAAGCCCGTTTCGCCATGGTCGTCATCGCGCTGCTGGCGGCCGGCCTGGCGCATGCTGCCGATGAGCCGCTAGCGTCTGCGGCATCAGCGGCATCGGCCGCGCCGGTCAGGCGCGCGGTCGCCAGGGCAGCTCCCAAGCCGCCGAAGCCGCCCAAGGGCCCTGGCGTGGTGGTGCAGGTCACGCCGGAGATGATCGGTGCAGGCATGGTCTCATCGGGCGTCAAGCTGCCGCCGATCCCACCCGTGACCGGCAACCGCCAGCACCCGGTGGCGTCCTGGGGCAAGCCGCTGCCCTACCCTATCGTCATCGCCGACCGGCGCAACAACCGGCTGATCGAGGTCACGCCTGACAAGCGCATCGTCTGGGAGTTTCCGTCACCCAACCTGACCCTCTACCGCGGCAATGAAGACGTGAATTTCTCGGCCGACGGCAGCCAACTCGCCGTCAGCGAGGAAGACAACTTCGACGTCCACATCATCGACTACGAGCAGCGTGCTATCACCTGGACTTACGGCGTGCCCGACACCCGAGGCAGCAAGGGCACGCTGATGAACTACCCGGACGACGCCCACTTGCTGGCTGACGGCCGATTCCTCACCGCCGACATCCGCAACTGCCGGGTGCTGATCATCGACCCGAAAGACAATCGCATCGTCACGCAGTGGGGCGAGGTGGGCAAGTGCCGACACAACCCGCCGCAGCAACTGGCCTGGCCCAATGGCGCGACGCCGATGGACAACGGCGACATCCTGGTCAGCGAGATCACCGGGTCCTGGATCTCGCGCATCACGCGCGAGGGCAAAGTGCTGTGGAGCGTGCGTGCGCCGCATGTGCGCTATCCGTCCGACGCTTTCCCAACCGTCGACGGCAAGCAGGTGATCGTGGCTGATTTCGTCAAACCCGGGCGGGTCGTGATCTTCGACCCGGTGACGGCCAAGCCGACCTGGGAGTACTTCGTCGCCGAGGGCGAGAGGATGCTAGACCGCCCGTCGATCGCCCGCGAACTGCCCGGCACCGGCGATGTGCTGATCGGCGACGACCTGCATGATCGGGTCATCGTCGTCGACCGCCAGACCAAGGCGATCATCTGGCAATGCGGTGTGCTCGGTGTCAAAGGCCATGCGCCGGGTTACCTGAACTACCCCGACGGCGTCGACCTCGACCTGTACCGAGACTGGAAGACCGCTTTGCCCAAGAAATGAGGCGGCCCTGATACCCAGGACGTCCGCTGGCCCGGAGACTGCGGTTCGTCGGGCTATGCCGCTGGCATCGATCAGCACCTTCGACCACCGCGGGCTGAAGATCTCGGCCGTCAATGGGTTTGACTCAGAAGTTGCCTTCTGAAGATAGCGTATATGCTATAATTTTTCTGGTGAATTGGGAGATCACATACCACGATGAGAAGCTCCAGGAGGCGGTGCTCGCACTTCCTGCCGGGCTGCTGGCTCGGTATCTGCATCTGACGGATCGAATGCTGCAGTACGGTCCAGATCTGGGCATGCCTCATACCCGCGCGATGGGCGCGGGTCTCTTCGAAATGCGTCTGAAGTCTCAAGAGGGAATTGGACGGGTCTTTTACTGCACCTTGCTTGCGAGGCGTATCGTCATGCTGCATCAGTTTGTCAAGAAAATCGACAAGACACCTGCCAAAGAAATGGCTGTCGCGCGCAAGCGCATGAAGGAGTGGAAAGATGCTGACGCATGAGCAGTTGCGCGCCAAGGCACTCGGACGCGCGGAAGTAAAGTCCCAATACGAGGAGCAGGGCGATGAGTACGCGCTGCTAGACGAATTCCTGAAAGCACGATCAGACCAAGGGCTCACGCAGGCGCAAGTCGCAGAGAGAATCGGCACCACGCAATCTGCCGTGGCCCGCATGGAGTCTGGCCGTGGCAAACATTCCCCCTCGCTCGCAACCCTCTCCAAGTATGCGGAAGCGCTTGGGTGCAGGCTGGAAGTCAAGCTCGTTCGCAAGCGCGGTAGGGCGGGAAACTCGACGGAGCGGCCCATCGGGCTCGCCTAGCGTACCGCCGACTCCTGAGTGCCCCAAGGCCGGCCGAAGCCGGCCGCCCCCCGTGGGGATCAAGCAAAGTGGCAAAGCCACATTTG
>CAMCTC010000231.1 GCA_945878355.1 Bordetella parapertussis
GCCCCGTCGGTCAACAATCGCCGGACAACGTCAATCGCCTGAGGCTGAGACAGAGTCCGCTTGATTTGGTTTTGTGCTTCCATTCCGGAAGATAGGCTGTGCGAGAAAATTTGTCCAGCTATTTTTGTGGACCAAGGGCAGGCCTAGCAGCCCGATGTAGTAGGTCTCGGCGATCCCCACCAGCACGGCCATCGTCATCGACAGCACATTCGGGACCGCCAGACGCAGCAGCGTGGGCAGAATCGGTTCGCTGAGCAGTGGGTTGGCGGGCCTAGAGGGTGGGGGCGGCGCAGGGGTCGCGGGCCCGCCGAAAGCGGCAGCGCCCGAGGTGATGGGCGGAATCAGCGATGATTTTTGTTGCATATACAACATTTTAGCGTCAATGCTGGCGACGCCGTCAACGGCCGCGAAGCCCTTGGCGCGTCGCGGCCGCTGGCGACCTGCCGCGCGGCGCGGGAGTCGGTCGAACCCGCTGATCGGCAGGCGCAACGGCTTGGATGGCCAGCCGTGAGGCGGGCGACAACCTGCTGGGCAGGGTGCATGAACGGCTGCTGCCGATGCGCGTCAGCGCAGGTCGAAGCGGTCGAGGTTCATGACCTTGGTCCAGGCCGCGACGAAGTCGCGCACGAACTTTGGCCCACCGTCGTTCTGCGCATAGACCTCGGCCAGGGCGCGCAACTGCGAGTTCGCGCCGAAGGCCAGGTCGACCCGGGTCGCAGTCCACTTCGCCGCCCCGCTGCGGCGGTCGCGGCCCTCATAGGCGTTGTCGCCGCTGGGATTCCAGGCGGTGGACATGTCCACCAGGTTGACGAAGAAGTCGTTGGTCAGTTGGCCGGGGCGCTTGGTGAACACGCCGTGGGGTGAACCGTCGTGGTTGGCGCCGAGCACGCGCAGGCCGCCGACCAGCACCGTCATTTCTGGGGCGCTGAGCGTCAGCAACTGCGCCTTGTCGAGCAGCATCTCTTCGGGCGCCACGCTGAAGGCCTTGCGGCAGTAGTTGCGGAAACCGTCGGCCTGCGGTTCGAGCACGGCGAACGATGCCACATCGGTCTGCTGCTCAGAGGCATCGGTGCGACCCGGGATGAAGGCGATCTCTACCGCGTGGCCCGCAGCCTTGGCGGCGGCCTCCACCGCTGCGTTGCCAGCCAGCACGATCAAGTCGGCCATGGACAGCTGGCGGCCCCCTGAATGCGCGGCGTTGAAGGTCTTCTGAATGACTTCGAGCTCGGCGATCACCTTGTCCAACTGCGCCGGCTGGTTGGCTTCCCAGTCCTTCTGAGGGGCCAGACGGACGCGGCCACCGTTGGCGCCGCCACGCTTGTCCGAGCCGCGGAAGGTAGAGGCCGAGGCCCAGGCGGTGGCCACGAGTTCAGCCACCGACAGGCCCGAGGCCAGCACGCGTGTCTTGAGCTCGGCGATGTCCTTCGCGTCGATCAACGGGTGAGTCACAGCGGGCACCGGGTCCTGCCAGATCAGTTCTTCGGTCGGAACTTCAGGGCCGAGATACAGGCTCCGGGGTCCCAAGTCGCGGTGCGTCAACTTGAACCAGGCGCGGGCGTAGGCGTCGGCGAATTCGCCTGGGTTGGCTGCATAGCGGCGCGAGATTTTTTCGTAGGCGGGGTCCAAGCGCAGCGAGAGGTCTGCCGTGGTCATCATCGGGCGGTGCTTCTTGGCCGGGTCGTGTGCGTCCGGGATCATGTCCTCGTCTGCCACATCCTTGGCCAGCCATTGCTGCGCACCTGAGGGGCTCTTGATCAGTTCCCACTCGTACTTGAACAGCATCTTGAAGTAGCCCATGTCCCAGCTGGTGGGGTTAGGCTTCCATGCGCCTTCGATGCCACTGGTGGTGGTATGCACGCCGTGGCCGGTACCCAGCTTGTTGATCCAGCCGAACCCCATGTTTTCCATCGGTGCGGCTTCGGGCTCGGGACCCACCAGCTTGGGGTCACCGGCGCCATGCGCCTTGCCGAAGGTGTGGCCACCGGCCACCAGGGCCACGGTTTCGTCATCGTCCATCGCCATGCGGGCAAAGGTCTCGCGCACGTCCCGACCGGAGAGCACCGGGTCGGGGTTGCCGTCCGGGCCTTCCGGGTTCACGTAGATCAGGCCCATCTGCACGGCGGCCAGCGGGGTGACCAAGTCGCGCTCGCCGCTGTAGCGGCTGTTGGGCTTATCGCTGGTGGCCAGCCACTCGCGCTCGGCACCCCAGTAGATGTCCTCTTCAGGCTGCCAGATGTCGGCACGGCCGCCGCTGAAGCCGAAGGTCTTGAATCCCATGGATTCCATGGCGACGTTGCCGGCCAGGATGATCAGGTCGGCCCAGGAGATGGCGTTGCCGTACTTCTGTTTGATGGGCCAAAGCAGGCGGCGCGCCTTGTCGAGGTTGCCGTTGTCAGGCCAGCTGTTGATCGGGGCGAAGCGCTGGTTGCCAGTGCCTGCGCCGCCGCGTCCGTCGGCCGTTCGATAGGTGCCGGCGCTGTGCCAGGCCATGCGGATGAACAGCCCGCCGTAGTGGCCCCAGTCGGCAGGCCACCAGTCCTGCGAGTCGGTCATCAGCGCGACCAGGTCTTTCTTCAGGCCGGCGAAGTCGATCTTCTTGAATGCTTCGGCATAGTCGAAGCCCGGGTCCATCGGGTTGGACGCCGGTGCGTGCTGGTGCAGGATGCCCAGGTTCAGTTGCTTGGGCCACCAGTCGGCGTTGGACTGCGCGCCTTGCGTCGCTCGTGCGCCGGTCGCAGCGTGGTAAGGGCAATTGGCTTCCGTGCGGGACATGTTCATGGTGTATCTCCGAAGGGTTGAAAGGGCTTTTTCAGCCGACCGAGGTCAGTGCGGCAAGACGTTCCAGTCGGCAGGCCAAGAAGTGGGAAAGACGCTTGGCTGGACTTGGCTGAACGATCGAGGGTGAACTGTAGTTTTTGGCTATCAAATTGACCAAACAATTGTCAATATCTATCCCATAGGGGCCCGCTATGCCGCGCCCGCCGCGGCCGGTTGCGACCACAGGTTTCCAGTCCCGGCGGACCAGGTCGCCCCACCCGGTTCGCCTGGCGGTGACCGCGCAGCAGCCTTTGCCTGCACCGCGACATCGAGACCCTGCGGCCAGATGACTCGATCAGCAGCCCGGATGCCGGCTTTTTGCGCGCCGACCGCCGCGCGCCAGCGCTGGTCAGCCTTGACCCGAAGGATCGAGCAGAAGCTGCGCCATCAGTTCACGCACCATCGCGAGCCCAGGGGGCTCGGTGCGTCGAGCCAAGGTCACCAAGCCGAAGCGGGCCGTCGCGGCGACTGCGGGCTGCACGTTCAGCTCGACCAGGTCGGGCGCAGCAGCCCGGATCGCCAGCAGCACAGCCTCGCTTCGCCTCGTGACCTCGACCAGGCT
>CAMCTC010000232.1 GCA_945878355.1 Bordetella parapertussis
CAATGCAAGGTCGGCTGTCGGCCCGGACGTATTGAGCCCCGAATGCGAAAACGACGGCCCAAACCCTACCCTTGGCTGAAGGTGCCACGCGCCCAGGCTCGTCAACACGTAGAGACGCATGGTCATGCGCTCAGGCCAAAGTAAGTGCCATTCGGCTTAGCTGCCGGATGCATGCGCGTGCGACTGCGTTAGCCAGCGATGGATGCCGGCCATGAAGTCCGACGTCTTGAAGCGGCCGATCAGCGCGTTAAACACCATCGCGATGATGACACAGTAACGCTGCATAAAATCGGCGCCGCAGCACGAACACAGGTTGGCGCTTCATGTCGCCGACCGACCAAGCAGTCTCCTGGCAGGCCGCAACAGATGGAGAAGGAGTCGTTCGCGCGTCAACTGCGACCTTCGGCTCCTGGCCAGTACCGGTCAACCAGGCATCCAGAAAATCAACGCGCCAATGACCCGTCTCAAAGCACAGCGGACATCGCCCTTCGCCCCACTCGGCACGACAAACACCTTAGCGCAGTCGTTCAAGGCGTTGGGCGCCGTGCCTGTAGGGTGTAACTCAGGCCAAGGCCCGATTCAGTGTTCGATGTGGTTGAGATTGACAGTCCTTACCTGGGACTCAGTCGTCAGGATATCGCGGAGTACATCCACGAGGCGTTTGCCCGGCAGGAGTTGGACATAGCAGCTTGGTGACTGTTCCGGCAAGCATTGAGCAGACGGGAGTAGGCGGAACCCATGAATCCGCCCCATCCGTTCAACCTCGTTCGCGGAGACACCACCTTCGACATGCAGACCAAACGTAGAGGGCGCTGCGCTGCCAAGGCTCAAATCGCCGCTCAAAAGGCTATAGACGGCGTCACCACGACGAGGAGAAACATTGCTCATGGGCTTGGCACCGGCCGACTCAAGCTGCCCAACAATTGCCGGGCCTCGCCGGAACATTTCCCGGGTGGCATCCAAGCGAGCGGCTGGGTCAGCCCCATTGACCTCTTGCAGCAGGGAGGCCAAGCTTGCTCGAGACCTATCCCCGGCGACAGCGCAGATCGTGAAAAAGCCCAACAATGCAACAAGGAAAGCGCCGCGCCATCGCATAGACATTGGGATCCGCCCGATTCACCCCAGAGTGACTCTTTGCGTACGCAGTCGGATCGAGGCGCCCAAATAGGCGATACCGATCACCATGAACGTCCAAGTTGTTGGCTCTGGCACTTCGGCGACGCTCCAGGTGAAGACCGGGCTGTTCCCAACAGCCGGTCAGAACGCGGTCACTGCTGCGACGGCGTTGTTCATGATCTGCATGTCTGCTGCGTCGAGTGTGCCACCAACATTGACGACATTGATCCGGATACCGGTGGCAGCCCAACCGAAGGCATTGTTCAGGACCGCGGCATCACTCGCGTTCAACCGGTTTCCCACCACCTGGCTCGGCTGCATGATGTCATTGTTCTGGTTGTACCCGGTCGCGGGCCACGGCGCCACGCCGTTCGCAGCAGGGTCGGCATGAGTACCTTGAGCCTGAGGCGTTAGTACCAGCAGGATGCCGTTCGCTGCGCCGTTGGTGGAAAAGGACCGCGAACCGGCAGGAATACCGTTGGCACCGGCACCTGGGGTGGCGATTAGCCTCGCAGCGAACAGGTTGTAGGCGGCGGTGAACCCAATGGAGTGGAACAACTCATGCTCCGCCGTATTCAACGGGTCGGGATTGTTGGCGGGGGCGTCGAAGTTGTCTGGAAACTCCGTACGAGCAGAAACTGGAAGGCCCGCCTGGTTCGCCGTGAACAAGCATGTCACCGCTGTGTCACCGGCACCCAACCCGCATACGGAAGCAACAGGCGGATTTTCCTGCGCCGTCGCCGTAGCAACCGGCTAGGCAAGTATTACAGCGGCGACGACTGCGCCTAGCGCATCTCCGAACATCGACTTTTTCTTTGCAGCACTTGCAGTCATCCTGAACTCCTTGCTGAGACGAAAGACGAAGAGCGTCAACGCCCGGCGAATCTAGTGGCGAGGGAATCCAGACGCAATCCCAAGCTTCGAAACCAAGTTGTCCGCTCCATAGTCGACACATCTGTGCTGTAGGTGACCACCGTCCACCCCGTGGGCGACCGACTGCTGACATCGCGCTCGTCGGCCGGCGTCCGCGAACGACTGCTGGTCAGTTACCCGGTCGGCAAGCGCATCCGTGTTGCTGGCCGCGCAGCCCGAGCTGGTCACGCCGGTGCTGCAGGTGGTGCAGCGCGTCGTCACGCGTCAGCTGCTGGGCCGCGCCGGTCTGAAGGCCGACAAAGGCCATGGCGGAGCAGTCAGGCTGATCCTGCGTTTCGGGTCCGCCGCCAACCTCAACGTACATCTCCATTGCCTGGTGCTGGACGGCGTCTACCGCTGCGGCGCCGATGGCGGGACCGCCTTCTTCGAAGCGGGCCCGCCCACCGACGACGAACTGCATGCGCTGCTGCACACGGTCATCGCCCGGCTGATGGAACTGCTCAAGCGGGTGTTCGATATCGACATGCACCGCTGCCGAACTGCGGCGCCGCGGAGCTCAAGATCATCGCCGCCATCCTGTAACGGGCAGTGATCGAGAAGATTCTTGCTCACCTGGGGTTGGATCCACAGCCCCCGCCCATGGGCCGGGCGCGCGAGCCGGAGCTGCGCTTCGCTGCCTAAGCCACATGGGCTGTTGGATACCTATCGCCACGGATTTTTGCTAATCCAAATTCGGAGTAGCAATGCGCGCAGTGTCGGAAAGCCATGACAGTTGCCCTAGTAGTTTGACAATTAGAAGAGTAGCCTTATGAGCCATTCATGTAAAACGCTAAAACGGTGTATTTGATTGCTCACCCGATGAGGGTTGTCCCAAGTGCACGGGCCTAGGAGCTATCGGCAAGCATCGAGGACCCTGGCTGGGAACTGCTCCGGCTGATCATCAGGCGGCCCTCGCCGAAGTCGCTGACGACAGCGACATGACGGGTTACCAGGCTTCTCTCCTGCCCTCTTCGATGATCAGCTTCCTGGATGCCGAAGTCCGGGCCCGGCCTTCAAACAAGCACGCCTGCGCTTTTGAGCGCGGCGATTCGGGCATCGTCGTAGCCCAGGATGTCGCGCAAGACGTACAGGTTGTCGCGGCCGAAGGTCGGTGCGGCGCGAGCAGGCACACCTGGGGTGTCCGACAGCCGGTAGCGTGAAGTCTCGACCGGACTCGTGCCCATCAGCGGATGCTCGAGTCTGACGAAGTGCTGTCGGGCCATCAGTTGTGGATCGCTCACCATGTCCGCACTGGCGCTGGCCACATGCGCAGGCACGCCATGCGCTTGCAGCAGCG
>CAMCTC010000233.1 GCA_945878355.1 Bordetella parapertussis
GCAGCTTCATCCTCGGATCAATCGGCGTTGCTGTCGAGCTTGGCGCTTTGCTGCGCGACGAATTCAGACCTTGCGGCAGCGTCGTTGACCTTGGCATGGGCAAGGCACCAGGCCAGCAGTGGCGCGGCATGGACCTGGAACTTGTCCGCCACCAATCCGGCGGCGTGCAGGTCCTTGAGGGCGTCCTCGGCCATCGCCTGCCATTCGGCATAGCTCGCCTCGAAGCGGTCGGAGTCTACCGAGGCCTCTTTCACCTTACGCCATTCCACCGCGCTGTACCAGGCGACGTACAGCTTGACCTTGGGCCGTTCGACCTTGGGTTTGAGCCAGGGCGGGCGTTTGTTGCTGGGCCGCATGGTGGTGGAGATGGCTTGGGGTCGGACTCGGTCCAGTGTAGGGAAGGCACCGGTGGCTTGTCCAGCCTTTGCCAGTCCGGCCCCGCCGCGATAGGGGTCCGATGTCCCGGGTCCCCGGCACTGCACCGGCTGCGCCAACTCAGGCGACGCGCTGGGCCATCCGGCAGACCCACTGCACCAGCATCTCGCCCTCATGGTCGAGTTGCTGCCCGCAGGGCAAGAAGCCCAGGCGCTGGACCACCCGGGTGGACGCGCCGTTGGCGGGGCTGACCTGGGCCAGCACCTCGCGCACCTCGTCACTGGCGTTTGCGAGAGCCAGCAGTTGCGCGACGGCTGCGCCTGCCATGCCTTGCCGGCGTGCTTGCGGTGCGACGCCGTAGCCGATCTCGACGCGCCCCTGCTTGGGCATGTCCTTGAAACCGCAGCTGCCGACGATCGCCGCATCGTCGGTTCTGACCATGTAAAACGGCGCACACCAGACCAGCGGCTTGCCCGCGCCCAGCTGCTGCAGCGACCTCTCGGCGACAAACGGCGGTGGCATGGCCTCGGCCAGCGCGCGCAACGCAAGCGTCGCCGGCACCTGCGCCAGGGCCAGCAGGCGGAGGTCGCCGACCGGGATAGGCACCAGCTTGAGCATCGGCAACCCCGCCGCGACAATCAACGCGCTGCGTCCGGCCTGGTGAAGACGATCCTGATCAGCGCTTGCTGCATCGGCTCGGCCAGGCCCAATGGTTAGACCCTCAGCACCCGGGTCTTGCACTCGAACTCCTCGATCTTCCAGCGCGCCAGTTCGTCGATTTCAGCATCGGCTGCCTGGCGGCGTCTGGCTGGCCAGCCAGCTACTTGAGCTTCGAATACGCGGTCGGCGTCAGGAAAAGGTTCTCCAGATGTTCAACCAATGGCCCGTTCTTCTCGGTTTCGCCGCGCGCGGAGATCCACTCCGGGGATGTGGCGAAAGCGGTCCATTTCTGTTCCCGTTCCGCCATGTCCTTCCACTCCAGGATGTAGTAGAGCGCATTGTTGCTAGGCCCTACCGCAACGGTCCAGAAGCCGACTTGGCGGATGCCGGCCTTGTCCCAAAGCTTCAGCGTGATGGTGTCGAAACGCTTGTTCAGGTCTGGCAACCGACCCGGCATGGCGTGATAGATGCGCATTTCGTACAGCATGCTGTTGCTCCTCGTTGTTGTTGACGCGTCAAATAGTACGGCAGACGCGGAGAGCAGGTTTTTCAAACGCCTATTTCATTGGGCGCGAGACAAAGAAGGCATCCAGCGCTAGGCGGATGTCAAGCGACGGTAGAGGCGGCTCAGGCGCTCAGGCAGGCTGTTCACATCGTCGATCACCAGGTAGCGGTGCGCCGGGCAAACGCCACGCAGATAGTCGTGCGCCGCCTGGTCCACCGTGATGCAGAACGCCGCCACGCCGGCACGCGCAGCCTCGCGCAAGGCCTGGGCGGTGTCGTGCAAGCCATAGGCGCGGTCGTTCTTGTCGGGGCCGTAATCCTGGTCTTGCGGATAGCCGTCGGTCACCAGCATCAGCACCCGGGTCTGGGCGGGCTGAGACAGCAGCTGCGACACCGCGTAACGGATGGCCGCGCCGGTGCGGGTGCTGCCCTCAGGCTCCAGCGCAGCCAAAGCAGCTGCCGACTGGTACGACCAGGGCTGGTCGAAGCCCTTGGCCACCCGCAGGTCCACCTGCAGCCGGCCTTGGCCTGAGAAACCAAAGATGGCATGTCGGTCACCCAGCAGGTGCAGGCCCTCGCACATCAGCGCGATCGAGTCATGGGCGATGTCGATCACCCGGCGTGGCGCCGGCCCTGGCGACAAACCGCGCGGGCGAAAACCATAGAGCAGGCCGTCGTCGTCGTCATCCTCCGGCACCAGCGCCTGTGGGTCGTGCGGCGCCGGCACGGTGTAGCCGGTCGAGCCACTGGTGTCCAACAACACAGCGGTGCAGACATCGCGCTGCAGCCTGGGTCGGTGGCGATAGGGCCGTGCCTCGCCTTGACCGCCAGCGCGCCGGTCGATCAGGCTGGCCAAAGCCTGGTCCAGGTCGATCTGGTCGCCATCGGCCGCAGGGCCACCGCGTGCCCGCGCCGTAGGCGGTGTAGCGCTGAAGTGGCGGCGGATGGCCCGCAACAGCGGCGCATGCCGGGTCCGAAGCCGGGCCAGAAAGTCGGCCTGTCCGCCCTGCACCGACCGCACCTGCACGCAAGTCCAGGCGCGGCGGTAGCCGCCGGCTTTGTAGTCCCATTCATCGTGCCATTGGGTGTGCAGGCCGGCGCGCGACACTGCAGCCTGGGTGGTCAAGGCAGCCGTCGCCGGCGACTCGCGCTGGCTTGTATCGGGTCGCGCAGGCGGTGCCGGGCTCCTGCGCGGCGAGGGCGCGGGCAAGCCGCCGCCGGCCTGTTGGCCGCTCGCTGCGCCGGGTGATTGCGGTGCGGCGTCGACGACAGGGGCTGCTACGCCAGGCTCGGCGATGGCCGAGCCTGGCGTGGCGGGCTCAGCATCGGGCAACACCCGCAGCATAGGCACCGCTTGCAGTGGCTGGCGGCCCGGTTCGCGTCCCGCCAGCAGCAAGGTCAATTGCTGCACAGCGGCCTTCAAGCTGTCGATCGCGCCAGCCATGGGTTGATCGCTTGGGTTGCTTGCACTTGCCCAGGCGGCCAGCGCCGCATGCCTGAAACCAGATGGCCTGGGCGGGGCCTGCGCAAGATCGCCTCGCGCACCGGGGAACTGACGGGCCAATGCGGCATCTTCCCGCGCCGCCTCAAGGGTGTGGAACAAGCGCCGCAGCAGCACAGACCGGGGCCAGCTGGCCAAGCAGCGCGCCAGTGCCGTCTCGGGATCAAGCACGGCATCAACCGCCTGGTGCGACGCTGGCGTGGACAGCGGGCCCCACAGCCCAGCCGAGGCGAGCGCTTCATCGTCGATGGCCCAGCGTCCGTCGGGCTGCTGGCCGACCACC
>CAMCTC010000234.1 GCA_945878355.1 Bordetella parapertussis
CGGCCGGCTTCAGCTGGCCTCGCGGCGCTCAGGTGTCCTTGCTGACCTTGATGGTCGGAAACTTCGATGAGAAGTCCTTGGCCTTGTCGGCGATCTTGACCGCCACCGCGCGGGCCACCGCCTTGTAGATCGCGGCGATCTCGCTGTCGGGGTCGGCCACCACGGTGGGCCGGCCCGAATCGGCCTGCTCGCGGATGCTCATGTTCAAAGGCAGCGCGCCCAGGTAGTCGAGCTTGTACTGCTCGGCCATCTTCTTGCCGCCATCGGCGCCAAAGATGTGCTCGGTATGACCGCAGTTCGGGCAGCAGTAGACCGCCATGTTCTCGACCAGACCGAGGATCGGCACGCCGACCTTCTCGAACATGGTCAAACCCTTCTTGGCGTCGAGCAACGCGATGTCCTGAGGCGTCGTGACGATGATCACGCCGGTGATCGGCACGCGCTGGCTCAGTGTGAGCTGGATGTCGCCAGTGCCGGGCGGCATGTCGACGATCAGGTAGTCGACGTCCTTCCAGTTGGTCTGGCGCAGCAACTGGTCCAGCGCCTGGGTCGCCATCGGGCCACGCCAGATCATCGCCTGGTCGGGGTCGACCAGGAAGCCGATCGACGCCACCTGCAGGCCGTGGCCTGACATCGGCTCCATGCTCTGGCCGTCGATGCTCTCGGGCCGACCGCTGATGCCCAGCATCATCGGCTGGCTCGGGCCGTAAATGTCGGCGTCGAGCACGCCCACGGTCGCGCCCTCGGCGGCCAGCGCCAGCGCCAGGTTGGCTGCGGTCGTGCTCTTGCCCACGCCGCCCTTGCCCGAGGCCACCGCGATGATGTTCTTGACGCCAGGCAGCAACTGCACGCCGCGCTGCACCGCGTGCGCGGTGATGCGCGTGACGATGTTGACGCTGACATTGCCCACGCCGGGCACGCTGCGCGCCGCGGCGATGAACTGCCGGCGCAGCGCCGCGTGCAAGCTCTTGGCCGGGTAGCCAAACTCGACGTCGAAGGCGACTTCGTCCGCTTCGATCTTGAGGTTCCTGATCTGGCGACCGGTCACGAAGTCCTTGGCCGTGTGC
This sequence comes from Bordetella parapertussis, assembly GCA_945878355.1. Lineage (GTDB taxonomy): Bacteria > Pseudomonadota > Gammaproteobacteria > Burkholderiales > Burkholderiaceae_C > Pseudaquabacterium. The sequence goes on from CAMCTC010000234.1 coordinate 1,068, forward strand.
GGATCGACGACGGTCTTCAAGGCGGCAAGCAGGGCGGCTTCGGTCACGATGGACATGGTGGCAACAGTGGTTTGGGAGCTTGGGTTCGGATTGCGCCAAGTCGGCTGAACAACCCGCAGCCAGCACCAGGAACGGAAAACCAGGCAAGAGACCCGGGCGAGCAAGCGCGCGAAGTCTAGCCCAGGCCTACCACCATCACCGCGGGCATGGCCATGGCGGACTGCCGGATCCGCGCCCGAAGTGCGCGCCCCGCCCGATGCCTGCACTGGCCCGCCCCGTAAAATCGACGCTCAGTTACCAGGATGGCCTCATGCCCCGCAAGCTCTTCGTCACCACCGCCCTGCCCTACGCCAACGCGGCCTTCCACATCGGCCACATGATGGAGTACATCCAGGCCGACACCTGGGTGCGGGCGCAGCGCATGAAGGGCTCCGAGGTCCACTTCGTCTGCGCCGACGACGCCCACGGCGCGCCGATCATGATCGCCGCCGACAAGGCCGGGCTGACGCCGCAGCAGTTCGTCGCAGGCATCGCCGCCGGCCGGGCCCAGTACCTCGATGGCTTCCACATCGCTTTCGACAACTGGCACTCGACCGACGGCGTCGAGAACCACCGCCTGGCGCAATCGATCTACCTCGCGCTGCGCGACAACGACTTGATCGCCACACGCACGATCGAGCAGTTCTACGATCCCGAAAAGGGCATGTTCTTGCCCGACCGCTTCATCAAGGGCGAATGTCCGAAGTGCGGCGCCATCGACCAGTACGGCGACAACTGCGAGGCCTGCGGCGCGGTCTACGCCGCCACCGACTTGAAGAACCCGCGCTCGGCGCTGTCGGGCGCGACCCCGGTGATGAGGAGCAGCGAGCATTTCTTCTTCAAGCTCAGCGACCCGCGTTGCGTCGAGTTCCTCGAGCGCTGGACCCAGGACGGCAAGCTGCAGTCCGAGGTCGCGAACAAGGTTCGCGAGTGGTTCAGCCGCGACGACAACGGCCTGTCAGGCCTGGCCGACTGGGACATCAGCCGCGACGCGCCTTACTTCGGCATCGAGATCCCGGGCGCACCGGGCAAGTACTTCTACGTCTGGCTGGACGCGCCGGTGGGTTACCTGGCGTCGCTGGAGAACCTGTTCGCTAAGCGGGCCCAGGATGGCAGCGACGGCGCCGCGGCCTGCGCCGCCTACCTGGCCGACCCGCAGCTCGAGCAAGTGCACTTCATCGGCAAGGACATCGTCACCTTCCACACCTTGTTCTGGCCGGCGATGCTGTATTTCTCGGGCCGCAAGGTGCCTGACCACATCCACGTGCACGGTTTTCTGACGGTCAACAACGACAAGATGAGCAAGAGCCGTGGCACCGGCATCAGCCCGCTGCGCTACCTCGAACTCGGCCTGGACCCCGAGTGGCTGCGCTACTACATCGCGGCCAAGCTCAACGCCAGGGTCGAGGACATCGACTTCAACCCTGAAGACTTCATCGCCCGGGTCAACAGCGATCTGGTGGGCAAATACATCAACATCGCCAGCCGCGCTGCCGGCTTCCTGGCCAAGCGATTCGGCGGCCAACTCTCGTCCGATCTGGGCGTTGAAGGCCGCTTGCTGCTCGACGGCCTGCGGGCCCAGCGCGCTGCGATCGAAGAGCTGTACGAGACGCGCGAATTCGGCAAGGCAGTGCGCGAGACCATGCTGCTGGCCGACCGGGTCAACGAGTACGTCGACCTGCACAAGCCCTGGGAACTGGCCAAACAAGCCAGCGCTGATGGCGAGGCCGCCGCCGCCCAACGCGCCGCGCTGCACGATGTCTGCTCGGTCTGCATCGAGGCCTTCAGGCTGCTGACGATCTACCTCAAACCCATCCTGCCGGCGCTCGCCGCGCAAGTCGAGGCCTTTCTGCAAGTCCCGCCGCTGCAGTTTGCAGACGCCGACCGGGCCATGGGCCAGCACGGCATCGCCGACTACAAACACCTGATGCAGCGCGTCGATGCGGCCAAACTCGACGCCTTGCTGACGCCGCCAGCGCCTGCCGTGGTGCTGCCCGGCGGCGAGGCGATCGCCGACGAGATCTCGATCGCCGACTTCGCCAAGGTCGACCTGCGCGTGGCCAGGATCGTCAAGGCCGAGACGGTCGAAGGCAGCACCAAGCTGCTGCGGCTCACGCTCGATGTCGGCGAAGGCCTGGACGCCCAAGGCCAGCCCCGGCTGCGCAACGTGTTCTCGGGCATCCGCAGCGCCTATGCGCCAGCCGACCTGGTCGG
>CAMCTC010000235.1 GCA_945878355.1 Bordetella parapertussis
GGCCATCGCAACCGCCCGCGCAGCCTGCAGGTCGATGCTCTCGTTCGCACCGCCAGCCACCATGTTGGCGTTTTGCAGCAGATCGCGGCCTGCGCTCAGGCTGATGTTGCCGCCGCTGCTCGTCAGCGCCGCGCCCAGCGTGATGTCGCTGCTCGCGCCGCCCACCTTGACCAATGCGTTACCCACCACCGTCACCGCGCCGGTGGACAAGGTCGTGATCGATCCAGCCAGGCTCACCAGCGCCAAATTGCCGCCCGAGACCAGGTCGGACTGCGCCGCGTCGCCGGTCGCCGTGATGCCCGCATCCGATGCCACCCGGTTCACCGCCACCGCAGCGGTTTGACCTAACGTCAGCTCAGTCGACTCGGTCAGGAACAGGCCTCCCGCACCCGCTGCGCCGCTCAGACGGGCGGCTTCAAGTTCCAGCGCATTGATGCCAACGCCGATGCCCATGACCGACGCGCTCAGCCGCAATTCGTTTGCGTACAGGTCGACCGTGTTCGCCACCGCCTCGATCGCGTTGTCGAGCATCGAGCCAGCACTGCTGAGCACGCTCACCGCGCCCCAGTTGCCCTGGTCCGTCACCCCAGCACCACTTCGACCCGCCGCCGTGCGCGCATCCACCAGACCCAGCGTGATGTCGCCCACCGCCTCCAGGCGGATCTTGCCGCCACCGCTTTGCACCACCGCGCCATCCGCCATCACGATCGCAGCGCCTGCCGCCAGGTCTATCGTCGCCACCACGCCTGTCGTGCTGACATCGCCTTCCGCCGCCAGCGTCAAGCTGCCGCCAGCCAGCAGGCTCAACGACCCGCCACCGGCCTGCAGCGCCGCGTTCAGCGTCAGCTCACCCGCTGTCGCCTGCAGGCGCACAGGGCCGCTGTCGACGGTCATGCCCGCCGACGCTGCCGTGCCGGCGTTGACCACCACCGCGCCGGTTGCGCTGACCAGCACCACCGCACCTGCGCCGGTGGCGATCAGGTCCTCCTGCGCCGCTTGGCTCGTCGCTGCCGACGCGCCATTGCTCGCCACCCGCTGCACATTGACCGTCAGCGTGTCGACCGTCACGCCGTCGCTCTCGGCGATGAACAGCCCGCCCGCGCCCGCGTTGGCGGTCAAGGTCGCCACCGTCGTCTCGACGTGGTTACCGCTGACGCCGATGGCGTTGCCGGCCTTCAGGACCAGCCCAGCTGCCGTGATGTCAACCTCGGTATCGCCCGCCGCGTCACCATCGACGATGCTGCCCGCTGCGGCAAGCACCCAGACATCGCCTGTCCCTGCCGACAGGGTCTCGATGTTGATGTCGCCCGTGCCCGCCCACAGCGACAGGTTTCCACCCTGGCTTGTCGTGGCCGAGGTGGTCTGCGCCATCGTGATGGCACGCGCAGCCAGCAGGTCGATGGTCTTGCCAGGTGCGCCGGCCATGATGTTCACGTTCTGCAGCAGGTCGCGGCCAGCGTCCAAGCTGATGTGGCCGCCGCTGCTCGAGAGCGAAGCGTCCAGCGTGATGTCGCTGCTCGCGCCAATGGCCTTGACCAGCAGGTTGCCCGCCGCCGTCACCGTGCCAGTGGGCAGCGTCGCGATCGATCCAGCCAGGCTCACCAACGCCAGCGGACCGCCCGAGACCAGGTCGGACTGCGCCGCGTCGCTGGTCGCCGTGGTGTTGGCATCCGCTAGCACCCGGTTCACCGCCACCGCCGCCGTCTGTCCCACCGTCAGATCGATCGCTTCGGTCAGGAACAGCCCTCCAGCGCCCGCCGCGCCGCTCAGACGGGTGGCATCGAGCTCCAATGCATTCGTGGCCTCGCCTATGCCCATGGCTGACGCACTCAGCCGCAATTCGTTGGCGTACAAGTCGACTCTGTTCGCCACCGCCTCAATCGCGTTGTCAACAATCGATCCGGCCATGCTCAACACGCTCACCGCACCCCAGTCTGCCTGGCCCGTGATCGCCCCCGCGCTGCGGTCAGCGGCCGTGCGCGCATCCACCACGCCCAGCGTGATGTCGCCCGATGCCTGGTAGCGGATGTTGCTGCCAACCGTCTGCGACACCACACCGTCCGCCATCGCCACCGCGCCGCCGGCCTGCACGTCGATGGTCTTGCCCGCTGCACCCGCCGTGATGCTGGCGTTCTGCAGCAGGTCGCGGCCCGCATCCAGACTGATGTCGCCGCCGCTGCTCGTCAGCGCCGCGCCCAGCGTGATGTCGCTGCTCGCGCCACCCGCCTTGACCAGCAGGTTGCCCGCTGCCGTCACCGCACCGCCAGAGGCCAGGGTCTGAACACCGCCCGACGCGCTCACCAGCACCAATTGCCCGGCCGAGAACAGGTTGGACAGCGCGGCGTCGGTGATCGGCGTCAGCGTCACGCTATCCGTCCCCACCGCATTGACCTTGATCGCGCTCAGCGTGCCGATCTGAGCCGCATCGGCCTCGGCCAGGAACAAGCCGCCCGTTCCCGTCCCGGCCACCGAGGCTGCCAGCTTGTTGACGCTGATCTCGAGCGGGTCCGCACTGGTGCCGGCGCCCATGCCGCCAGCCAAGCCCGTGGTGACGATGCGCAGTTCATCGGCCGAAATGTTGATGCCCGACGCGCCCGCGTCGGTGATGCTCGACGCGCTCAGGCTCACGTCGCCTGTGCTGGCCACCCCAACCGTGACCACCTCGCCCAGCACCAGTGTCGTCAGCGCTAGCACGCGGACGTTGCCGCCGTTGGCCGTGATTCTGGCGCCATCGGCCATCGCAACCGCCCGCGCAGCCTGCAGGTCGATGGTCTTGTTCGCACCGCCGGCCACCATGTTGGCGTTCTGCAGCAGGTCGCGGCCCGCGCTCAGGCTGATGTTGCCGCCGCTGCTCGTCAGCGCCGCACCCAGCGTGATGTCGCTGCTCGCGCCGCCCACCTTGACCAATGCGTTACCCGCCACCGTCACCGCACCGGTGGACAAGGTCGTGATCGATCCAGCCAGGCTCACCAGCGCCAAATTACCGCCCGACACCAGGTCGGACTGCGCCGCGTCGCCGGTCGCCGTGATGCCCGTATCCGATGCCACCCGGTTCACCGCCAGCGCAGCGGTTTGACCTAACGTCAGCGCGGTCGACTCGGTCAGGAACAGGCCTCCCGCACCCGTTGCGCCGCTCAGGCGGGCGGCTTCAAGTTCCAGCGCATTGCTGCCAACGCCGATGCCCATGGCCGACGCGCTCAGCCGCAATTCGTTCGCGTACAGGTCGACCGTGTTCGCCACCGCCTCGATCGCGTTGTCGAGCATCGAGCCAGCACTGCTGAGCACGCTCACCGCGCCCCAGTTGCC
>CAMCTC010000236.1 GCA_945878355.1 Bordetella parapertussis
GCTGAGTCTCGCAGCCGGCATGGCTGCGACTTCCCGGCGCTCCAGGCCGCGCAGCGCCAGGCCCTGGTCGACGCGATCCGCTTGGTCGAGCCGGGCTTCATGCGCCAGCTCGCACTCGAGACCGTCACCCGCTACTACCAGGACGACCGCGTGCTGGCGGCGCTGGACGAGCCGCTGCGCGCGCCCTATCCGCAGGGCTACCAGGTGCTGCAAGGCGACCTCGGCCTGCTCGGGCCGGTGCGAAGGCGCGGCAAGATGTATCGCGACGCGCCTTGACTTGGTCGGCGACGGCGACCCAGGCGCTGGTCATCGCTGCCGCGCAGTTCGGGGACAGCCCAAGCCTCTCTGAACAGCTGAATTGGTGCGGGTCAGACAGGCATCACATTGACGACAACAGAGTCGGGTGAAATCGCCTTTAAGCGGCAAAAATCCGGGTTTTTTCCCCGGTTTCCAGTCGCTACCCCAAGAACTGGGAGTGGCCTGACGAGCCATGGGCGCCTGCTGAGCTTGTGTGCCATCCTCCCTGCAACGATGCGGGCAGGTCGACAGTCGATCAGATCGATTTAAAAATGCGGCACATCACTCTCAGCGAGCCCGCCCGTGACGTCAGACCTGCGTCCTTCGGAGCCAGGAGTTGCATAGACGCCGGCAGGCTCGGAGTCTGGGCTTGCCCTGTTCCTCGAGGTAGTGGCCCCAGCTCATGGCCGGCGTTGATGTTCATCAATTGACATAAATCAATTCCATCCAGGTCGATGGCTCGAACAATCCGCGGGCCAAGGCAAAAAGGTCGCTGGTTACTGATCCGAACCGGATTGATACACCAGATGCGCGTTAGCACCCCACGCGACCTCCCATGAACTCTGCCGCTGAATCGCCAGGAATTCGACTTGAATCTTTCAAGATCGCCTGTTCGACCTGCAACGTACGTGAGCTGTGCCTGCCTGTAGGCTTGTCGGGCGATAGCTTGGATCGACTCGACACCCTGGCCGCCAACCGGCGCTCAGTCGCAAGTGGCAGATCGTTGTTCAGCGCAGGCGAGGGTTTTCTGTCGCTCTACGCTGTTCGTACCGGCTTCTTCAAGACCCGTGTTTTGTCAGAAGACGGTCGCGAACAAGTCACCGGTTTTCAGATGGCCGGTGAGTTGCTTGGGCTCGACGGCATCGGCACCGACAACCACACTTGCGACGCAGTGGCACTGGAAGATTCGCAGGTCTGCGTGATCCCGTACCACCAACTCGAAGGTCTGGCACGCGAGTTCACCGAGTTGCAACACCAGTTCAACAAGATCATGAGCCGCGAGATCGTTCGCGAATACGGTGTGATGCTCATGCTGGGCAGCATGCGAGCAGAGCAGCGCTTGGCTGCCTTCTTGTTGAATCTGACCCGGCGTTTGCAAGCGCGAGGGTTCTCGGCCTCTTCGCTGATCCTGCGCATGAAGCGCAATGAAATCGGCAGCTACCTGGGTCTCAAGCTTGAGACAGTTAGCCGGACCTTCAGCCAGTTCCAACAAGAAGGCATCCTCGAAGTCAAACTGCGACAGATCCGCATCCTGGACCAGAGCAAGTTGGAACAACTGGTCAACGGCACGACCAGTTGATGCGGTGCCCTGGCGCCGACTGCAACGGCGATGGCTGCCGGCTACTGCTACTGGACGTTTTCGCGAAGATGGGGCTTGGGTTTCTATGCCTTGCAAGCTGCCGGCTTCAATTCAGCGTGCCGGCTTCTTTGACCATGGTGGTCCAGCGGGCGCGTTCCTTGTTCAGGAATTCGGTGAATTGTTGCGGCGAACCCGGGTTCATGCGCGCGCCGGAATCCTTGATCCGCTTTTGCACTTCCGGGTCGGCCAGCGCCGCGTTCAGGGCTTTGTTCAACTGCGCCACGATGGGAGCGGGCGTGCCGGCCGGCGCGAAGATGCCGACCCAGCTCACCATCGCCGGGCCGGGGTAGCCGGCTTCGGCCACCGTGGGAACGTCGGGCAGCATTTCGCTGCGCTGCGTGCCGATCGCGGCGAGCGGGCGGATCTTGCCATCCTTGATGAAGGGCATCGCGACCGACACCGTCATGTTCGTGAGGTCGACGCGGCCTTCGAGCATGTCCGCCACGGCGGGGGCTTCGCCGGCGTACGGCACGTGGACCATCGAGATGCCACCGGCCGTTTTCAGCAGGTAGGCATTGAAGATGTGGATCGCGCCGCGCACGCCGGTCGACATATAAGACACCGAGTCCGGCTTGGCCTTGGCCGATTCGAGCGCTTCCTTCAGCGTCTTGTACTTGCTGTCCGCCTTCACGACCATGATGAAGTCGGACGTGGCGACGTGGCCGATCGGAATGAAATCGCGCTCATCGTTGTACGAGAGGGTGGGCGTCGTCAGCGGCAAAACCAGCTGCGAGCCGGCGCTTCCGAACAGCAGCGTGTAGCCATCAGCGGGCGCCTTGGCAACGACTGCCGCGCCGATGCCGCCACCCGCGCCACCGCGGTTGTCCACCACGATCGGCTGGCCTAGCGACGCAGCCATTTTCTGGCCGACCGCGCGTGCGAGCACGTCGTACCCGCCGCCGGCGCTGAAGGGAACGACCAGCTTGACCGGCTTGTTCGGATAGGCCTGCGCCAAGGCGGGGCCTGTGGAGAGCATGGACGCCGCGGCAGCGAGCGCGGCCAGGGCGGTGCGGCGGCCGAAATGGCGGATGGATGAGTGCGGCATGTCTGTCTCCGGAATGATGTGGGTGAGAGGGGGAGGATAGTGTTTTCAAGGCATGCTTCAGGACCGGGAAATCGAGCCTGGCGATGACCAGCATCTGAGAGTACCCCGCCGCGAAGAATGCCGCTGAATCGCTTCAGACTGTCCTTCTCAAGGTGCGAAACGACGGCGGAGATTTAGCCGCCTGAATTTTCAGGCGGTTGACGAACGCGATGCCAAGGCTGAATTGCGCCGCATGGTCCTGATGACCAAGGGCGAGTTCAGCCTCGCATGATCATCAAGAAGCTCAGCGATGTCTGACATGTCCGAGTTCGTGACCCAGAACGACACCACGCTCACCACCGACTCGCGCCGCGTGGTCAAACACTTCAAGAAGCGCCACGGGGATGTGCTGCGCGCCTTCGACAACCTGGCGTGCAGCGCCAAATGTTACCGCCTCAATTTTCAGGCGGCATTCGGAACGTACATCAACGGGAAGGGCGGGACTCAGGAGAGTCGCCTGATCCGGATGACCAAAGACGAGTTCAGCCTCGCATGACCATCAAGGAGAGCCGCGATGTCTGCCT
>CAMCTC010000237.1 GCA_945878355.1 Bordetella parapertussis
AGAGAATCGACCATCTGTTGCATGACCCGGGGAATGCCGGCCATCACGTAGACATTGCCGATGAAAAAACCCGGCGGCCCGAGCGGGTTGTCGATCAGGCCGCCACCTCGGGGGATGCGCGCCATGCGCATGCGCGCGGCCATGATCTCAGGCGGCGCAGGCCGCCGCTCAAGGATGGCCGCGATCTCGGGCGACACCACCAGATCGACACCGAAGGCCGCCGCAATGCAGTCGGCGGTGATGTCGTCGTGGGTCGGGCCGATGCCGCCGGTGGTGAACACATAGTCGTGGCGCTCGCGCAGCGCGTTCACGGCTTCGACGATGTCGCGCTCGACATCGGGCACGACCCGCGCCTGACGGATCTGGATGCCGTATTCGTTGAGCTTCTTGGCCAGGTAGGCCAGGTTGGTGTCCTGGGTGCGCCCGGACAGGATCTCGTTGCCGATGATCAGCACGGCGGCTGTCACAAGGCTGGGTTCAGTGGGTTCGGCGGTCATCTCGGATCTGCAGTGGATGTAGGTGACTATGGTACGGAACCTGGCGCCGATGCGCTGGAAGAGCAGGACCTTTGTCACAGCGCCGCGATGCTCGCAGCCCAAGCATCGGTGCAGCGGCTGCACATCGTGCGGCCGCGCTGTCAAAGACTCGCTTGAACAGCCTCGCGCAGCGGATGCGTCCCGGCCGAGCTTGGGCAGGCTTGATCTCGCGCCCTGCGGCAGCGGCGGCTTCGGTAGCCTGCTTCTTCGCCTTGGGCCCCTGCAACACCACCAGTGCCGGCAGCCTGGCGTTCGAGGCCAATACCTCGTGAAACCGGATCGGGTGCAGCCTGGGCCGCGACACCAGCGCCGCAAGGCGTTGCATGACGAGGCAGACGACCTGTGCCGAAGCGTTTTGACATCCCACGCCCAAGTTCAGTCCATCATGGACGGCGTTTCAGTCTGATCGTTGTCGCTGTTTGAGCGTCATCGCGGACGATGGGGGTGGTGCGCAGGTGATCTTCTGACCGGCATAGGCCAACCGCTTTTTGCAGCCGCAGTCGATGCCTGCCCCAGTTTTCAACGCGCAGCCCGGCGTAGTTCACAAAGTCCGCTTCCTCGTTGGTAACCAGTGTCACTCCTAAAGCGATCGCATGGGACGCGAAGAGTTTGTCCAAGCCGGCCCACGATGATGCGCTTTGCCAGCGCTGGCAAAGCTAACGAACAATAAAAGCGGTTTTCTCGCCAGATCTTCATGCACCCTTGCCTGCCACGGCGTCATCCGGCGCGCGCCGCTGGCTTCGCAGGGTCACCAGGCCTTGATAAAGCGCAGCTGCAAGGTCTGGGTGACCAGCGCGTTGCGGCTGCCAAAGTTCTCGCTGTAGTGCAGGTTGAAGCCGGCGTCCTGGCCTGGCAGCTTGTACGACAGGAAGGGGCCGGCGCCGTAGTTCTGGTAACGGCCCAGCACAGTGCCCGGGCCGCTGTCGTCGCTGACCTGCTGGGTGCCCGACAGGTTGAGGCCCAGCGCCCAGTTGCCCACTACCTTGACGATGCCGGCCTCGGCATAGACGAAGTTGCCGCTGCGGTACTGGGTGTCCTTGTTGACGCTGTTCATGCCGAACGACAGCCGCCCGCCCACCGTGACGCCGGCGTCCCAGTCAGACGTGGTTTGCCGAGGGTTGAGCGAGTAGGTCACGGCCACGCCGGGGCGAAGCGTGTAGAAGTTGCCGAAGCCAGGATTAGGGCCTTTGGCCGTGTCGCGCGCCAGGTCGTAGGTGCCGGTGGGCACGAACAGCGAGACACCGGCGGCCACTTTCAGGCGGTCGTGGTGACGGATCCAGACCATGGACAACTCGGCATCCCCCAGGCCCGAGACGCCGACGCTGGCCGCGGCGTTCTTGGCGGCTACACCGGCCTGCACGGCGTTGTTGGCCTGCAGTGCGCCGCCGTTGATCGCCGCCAACTGCGCCGGCAGTAGGGGCGGTGCCGTGGGCGTGGGCACCGCTGTACCCAAGGCTTGGGTGACGGTGAAACTGCGGCTCTGCTGGATCAGCGGCAGGTTGGCCACGAAGGCCAACCTGCCGTCGGCATAGGTGGTCTCGGTCAAGTATCCACCCACCAGGTTCAGTTGTGTCTGGTCCTGGTGGAAATCGAGCGACCCCTCGGGAAAGGTCACCGCGTAGGGCAGCGCCGGATTCAGCTTGATGGACGCAAGGGCCGGCGGTTTGGCGCTGTTGCCGTTTTCGTCGACAACCTTGTTGATCCGAACCCGGCTCAGCGACGCGGTACCGAAGAAACCGGGGTTGTCAGCCCCGGCGGCCATTTCGCCACCGAACACACCCACCGGCGACTGGCGCAGTTTGTAGCCCTCGCCGGCGCTGGCCTGCAAGCCGATAGCAGCCAGCGCCAGGGCGATGAGGGTCTTGATGGGGCGGGCGAAGGCGGCTTGTGACAGGGCGGCAGGCGTCATGCAGATGTCTCCAAAGAGTCGTTGGCGAAGGGCAGAGACGCGACGCGCTGGCAGGCGTAGAAGCGCAATCCGGTCATTCCGTACACGGTTGTTTGCAAACATAATGTAACCGTAACGTGGGCTATTTTCATTGGGGTAATCGCCAAGGCCAGGGCCAGGTGAGCCGCGGTGAATCGAGGGGTCGAGGTGTTCAAAGAGGCCTGGGGAGATAGGGAATTCATATACCCGCTGCTCGCGCCTCGGACCTCAGCGCACCGGCTCGTACCGTTGGGCATGCCGAGCCTCGGCCATCCTGAGCCGGCAAGAGATGAACCTTGAGTTCGGTAGACCGAGGCTGAGTCTGCAGGCGGCAGGCCTAGCCTTGCGCTGATGCGCTTTAGCCAACGCGCAAAACCATCGTTACACACTGAGCACTGCAAATCCACAAACAGTGCCGAATCGCAACTCCGACAGGGACGCCAACTGGGATGCGGGCATGTTGCCTACGGCACCCAATCCACGCCTCGATCTCAGCGCCTCGCTCCAGCGCAGCACAAAAGCTCAAAGAAGCGTCTAAGCCTCGGCGGCTCGTGCCAATCGCAGGGTCGCGCATTGGGCGATGGCAACCAAATCACGATCTTTTGTCAGCAGTGGCAAACTGCCGGCCTCGGGGCGCTCAGGACGTCATCACGACCAGCACGCTGCAGTGGGCGTGAGTGATCAAGGCCTTGGACACCGAGGACTTCCACCAACGTGCGCCCCAACCGTCCAGGTGTCTGTGACCCACCACGATCAGGTCTGCCTCCATCTTCTTGGCATAGCGGGTGATTT
>CAMCTC010000238.1 GCA_945878355.1 Bordetella parapertussis
AAGCGTCGACGCTCGAGGCCTTGCTGGGGCCGGCAGAGCAATGGCAGGCCGAGTGGTGCCGCGGTGGACTGCGTGCCCAGATCCTGTGCGAGTCCGGGCAGGTCTGGATCTGGTCGCTGGAGGAGGCGCTGATCACCGATCAATTCCCCGAAGTGGTGACCTCGGTGCAGCACCTGCCCGAAGGCACGGTGCTGGACGGCGAATTGCTGGTGTGGGTCGCAGGTGCGCCAGCGCCCTTCAACCTGCAGCAGCAGCGCGCTGGCGCCAAGACTGTGAGCCGCCGGCAGTTGGTCGAGCTGCCGGTGAAGTTCGTCGCGCATGACCTGCTGGCGCTGGGCGCCGTCGATTGGCGGGCCCAGCCTTGGCAGCAGCGGCGCCGGCAACTCGAGGCGTTGTCGCGTGGTGCTCCCTGGCTGCTGGCGCAGCAGGTCCAGCTTGTGAGCTGGGACGCGCTGGTCGATGCCCGCCAACGAGCCCGCGGTGGCGACAGTCTGATGCTCAGGCACCGCGATGCAAGCGACGGCCGTGGGCTGGGTCCGTCTGGCGTTTGGGCCTGGCCGTGCGAGCTGCAGCGAGTGGATTGCGTGCTGGTTTACGCCCAGCTCGATCAGCGCACCGGGCCTGACTACAGCTTCGCGGTCTGGAGCCGCGAGCCCGTCAGCGCAGCCGAGGCCGATGCGTTGGTCGCCGCGATCGAGCGGCGCGAGCCGCCAATGCCGGGTGCGCTGCAGTTGCTGACTTTTGCCAAAGTCGGTTCAGGCTTGAACGACGAGGCGTTCAAGGGCTTGGACAAAGTCATCCGCGCCAACACGGTGGAGAAATTCGGCCCGGTGCGCAGTCTGCGGCCCAGCCTGGTGTTCGAACTCGGATTCGAAGCCATCGCGCGCAGCCCGCGCCACAAGAGCGGCGTCGCGCTGAAAGCGCCACGCCTGCTGCGAATGCTGCCTGGCAAGCCACTGCACGAAGCCAACAGCATCGACTGGCTGCTCGGTCTGCTCGACGAGCCCGTGGCGTCGGCACACGAGGCAGACCCGGCGGATCGGGCGCTGGGCGCAGCACCGCGCATGCCACCAAAACACTTGACCGATCGTGGTGGGGGCCACGGGCGAGAATAGGGCGCTTGAATACCCTGTCCGCCGAGCCGCAAGCCGCTGGCCGGACCGCTCGCCTAGTATTTTGAACCCAACGCCCACGGAGCGCCCATGGACGAAGACATCGTCGACGTGTTGATCATCGGCTCGGGCGCCTCCGGCGCTGCGGTGGCCTGGAGTCTGGCCGAGACCCGGATGCGCATCGTCTGCCTCGAGCAGGGTGACTGGACCAACCCGGCTGAGTATCCGAGCACGCGCCGCGACTGGGAGCTACAGGCCACCGGCCCCTGGTCGATAGACCCGAACGTTCGCAAGCGAGCGACCGACTACCCGATCGACGACGCCGAGTCGCCGATCACGGTGGTCAATTTCAACGGTGTGGGTGGCAGCACCGTGCTGCATTCGGCCCACTGGCCGCGATTCCACCCCTCGGACTTCCGGGTCAGGTCGCTCGATGGCGTGGCCGACGACTGGCCGATCGACTACGCGACGCTCGACCCGTTCTTCGCCTTGAACGACCGCAACATCGGCGTCTCCGGCTTGGCCGGCGATCCTGCGATCCCGGCACACCAGCCGCCGCTGCCGCCGGTGCCGCTGGGGCTGATGGGTGAGACCATCGGCCGCGGCTTCAACAAGCTGGGCTGGCATTGGTGGCCCTCGGACAGCGCGCTGATCACCCGCGATTACGAGGGACGCGAGGCCTGCGCCAACCTCGGGCCTTGTTCTTCCGGATGCGCCAAGGGCGCCAAGAGCAGCGCCGACATCACCTATTGGCCCGCTGCGCGGCGCGCTGGTGTGGAACTTCGCACGCGGTGTCGGGTGCGCGAGATCCTGGTCGACGAGAACGACATGGCCACCGGTGTCGTCTACTACGACGAGCATGGTGTCGAACGCACGCAGCGCGCCGAGGTGGTGGTGCTGGCCTGCAACGGCGTGGGCACGCCGCGCCTGCTGCTGAATTCGCGCTCGGCGCGTTTCCCGAACGGTCTGGCCAACCGGTCTGGCCTGGTCGGCAAGAACCTGATGCTGCACCCCTGGGGCCTGGTCCAGGGCGTGTTCGACGAGGCGCTGGCCTCGCGCTACGGCCCGGCCGGCTGCTGCCTGCTCAGCCAGGAGTTCTACGAGACCGACGCCGCGCGCGGCTTCCTGCGCGGCTACAACCTGCAGATCACCCGCGGCACCGGGCCGGTGACGACCGCGCGCGCCGGCCTGGTTCGCGGCACCATCCCCTGGGGCCCCGGTCACCACGAGGCTTTTGCGCGCCGCTTCAACCACAGCTTCCACATCGGTATCTGCTGCGAAGACTTGCCGGAGCTGCACAACACCGTGACGCTGGACCCGGTGCTCAAGGACTCGCACGGCATACCGTCGCCGAAGATAAGCTACCGGATGAGCGAGAACACCCAGCGAATGATGCGTCATGCACTGGACCGCGGCACCGAGGCGATGAAGGCGGCTGGCGCCACCGACATCTACACCGAGTCACCCGTACGCCTGGCCGGCTGGCACTTGCTGGGCACCGCCAGGATGGGCCGTGATCCTGAACGTTCGGTCGTCAACGAGTGGGGCCGCAGCCATGACGTGAAGAACCTGTTCATCGTCGACGGCAGCGTGTTCGTCACCTCGGGCGGCGTGAACCCGACCTCGACGATCCAGGCGGTCGCGCTGTACATCGCCGACGCGATGAAGCAGCGGCTCGCGACCCTGTTCGACTAGCCGGCACCAGGGCCTGTCGTGACCTCCACTCGAAAGAACCCGCAAAGGCGCCCGTGACCGAAGCCCATCGCCCCCGCAACGACACGCTGCCGCTGGATGCGATGCAGTGTTCGATCCTCGACATCGTGCTGGACCTGATCGTGCCGCCCGGCCCGGATGGCCTGCTGCCAGGCGCCTCGCAAGTCGGTGTGCCGGCGCACCTGATGGCCTGGGCGCCGCAGCTGATCCCGGCGCTGGCGGCCGAACTGGACCACCTCGCGGCTGAGTCTCGCAGCCGGCATGGCTGCGACTTCCCGGCGCTCCAGGCCGCGCAGCGCCAGGCCCTGGTCGACGCGATCCGCTTGGTCGAGCCGGGCTTCATGCGCCAGCTCGCACTCGAGACCGTCACCCGCTACTACCAGGACGACCG
>CAMCTC010000239.1 GCA_945878355.1 Bordetella parapertussis
ATCCGTGGCGTCAGTCTGAAGGTGAGGCGCGGCGAGATGGCCACTGTCTTGGGCAGCAACGGCGCAGGCAAGTCGACCATTCTCAAGACCATCTCGGGCGTGCTCGACCCGACCCGTGGCACGGTGATGTTCAAGGGCGAAGACATCACTGCACGCGACCCGGCGGACATCGTGCGGCGCGGGCTGGTCCATGTGCCCGAAGGGCGCGAGGTTTTCCCGCTGTTGTCGGTCAGAGACAACCTGTTGATGGGCGCCTACACCCGGCACGACCGCGACGGCGTGGCACGCGACATCGAGCAGGTCTACACCTACTTCCCGATACTGCGCGAGCGAGCCGGCCAGGATGCCGGGCTGCTGTCGGGCGGCCAGCAGCAGATGCTGGCGATCAGCCGTGCCTTGATGGCTGAGCCTGAGCTGATCCTGCTCGATGAGCCGAGCCTGGGCCTGAGTCCGAAGCTGACGAAAGAGATCTTCGAGATCGTCGTTCGGATCAACCGCGAACGCGGCACGACGATGCTGCTGGTCGAGCAGAACGCCAACATGGCGCTCAATGCCGCCGATTACGGCTATGTGCTCGAGAACGGCCGCATCGTGATGGAAGACCGCTGCGAGCTGCTGCGCGAGAAGGACGACATTCGCGAGTTCTATCTCGGCATGAAGGACACCGGCGTTCGCGGTGAGCGGCGTTGGAAAAAGAAAAAGACCTGGCGGTGAACGGCCCCCCCGAAGCGCCTTCGGCGTCCTTGCAGGCCGCGCTGGGCCAGAAGCCCAGCCCTTCGTCAGGCACAAGCGGCGCGCCGTTTGTGTCCGGCCTCAGCCCCCTCAGGAGGCTGCCCCCAGCGGCCCGGCGGAGCCGGATCCGCGGCGTCTGCTTGGTTCGGCCTCCGCGCTTGGCGTCGATCTGCGCTGCTCGGCACAAGCTCGGCGCGCTCGCGACGCTTCCTTCACGATCTCAATCCGTGACCCTGACATCGCGGCACCACAAATGAACTCTGCTGCATCACCCATCGTCACCACCCGCCGCCCCGGCTGGGTGGCCGAGAAACTGACGTTCGACACCGTGCCAAGAATGTTCTGGCAGGGCGTGCAAGCACAGGGTGGGGCGGTGATGATGCGGCAGAAAGACCTGGGCTTGTGGCGCGCTTACAGCTGGACCGAGGTCGCCAACATCGTCACCGAGGTCGGCGCCGGCTTGGTCAGCCTGGGATTCGAGCCTGGCGAGGTGGCGTCGGTGTTGGCTAACACCTGCCGCGAGTGGGTCTGGGCCGACCTGGCCGTGCTCAGCATGGGCGGTGTGTGCAACGGCATCTACCCCACCGATTCGGCATCCCAGGTGGAATACCTGTGCACCGATTCGGCGAGCCGGTTCCTGTTAGTCGAGGATGACGAGCAACTTGACAAATACCTCGAGCTGCGCGACCGCCTGCCGCAAATTCGACGCGTGATCGTCTTCAACATGACGGGCTTGCACGACCTCGACGACCCCCAGATCATCAGCCTGGACGCGTTGCGCACGCTCGGGCGCGAGCACCTGCTCAGTCATCCGCAGTTGTTGGCCGATCGTCTGGCCAGCCGCCAGACGCAGGACTTGGCAGTACTGGTCTACACCTCGGGCACCACCGGTCGTCCGAAGGGCGCGATGCTCAGCCACGCCAACATCTGCGCTTCATTGGCGGCCGTCAACAACTCGATGTTCGAAGGCCTGCCCATGGGTGGCGAGCGGGTCGCCTTTTTGCCCCTGTGCCACATCGCTGAGCGCATGGTCGGCGAGTACGTGCCGATCTTGCGGCGCTCGATCATCAATTTCGTCGAGAACCCAGAGACGGTTTTTGACAATCTGCGCGAGGTGCAGCCCGTCGTCTTCTTCGCGGTGCCGCGGGTCTGGGAAAAAGTGTTTTCGACCGTCGCGATAGCGATCAAGGAAGCCGGTGCCGTACAAAAGCTGGCCTATGCCTGGGCCTTGAGCGAAGGCATGCAGCGCGTCGCAGCGCTCGAGGCTGGCACCCAGCCCGGCATGCTGCTGCAACTGCGCTATTGGCTGGCGCGCACCCTGGTGTTGAACAATGTGCGCAGGATGGTAGGGCTGAACCGGGTGCAGCTTGCGCTGACCGGTGCTGCGCCAATCTCGCCCGAATTGATTCGCTGGTACCTGGCATTGGGCATCCCGTTGCGGGAAGGCTGGGGCATGACCGAAAGCACCGGCGGCGGCACCGTGATGCCACGTGGCGAGTCGCGCCCGGGCAGCATAGGCTTGCCCGGACCCGGCGTCGAACTGCGCATCTCCGAGCAAGGCGAGATCTTGATGCGGGGTGCGATGGTGTTCAAAGGCTACCTGAACCAGCCCGACAAGACGGCCGAGACAGTTGACGCCGAGGGCTGGCTGCACACTGGCGATGTCGGGCGGGTCGACGCCGACGGCTATTTCTACATCACCGACCGGATGAAGGACATCATCATCACCGCCGGAGGCAAGAACGTCACGCCCAGCGAATGGGAGAACCAGCTCAAGTTCAGCCCTTACGTCACCGACGCGGTGGTGATTGGCGACAAGCGCGCTTACCTGAGCTGCTTGGTGATGATCGACGAAGACAACGTCGCACAGTGGGCCCAGGACCGTGACGTCCAGTTCAGTGATTTCAAGAGCCTGTGCCGCGCGCCAGAAGTACTCTCGCTGATCGGCGAGGAGATCGAAAAGGTCAACAAGCAGTTTGCGCGCGTCGAGCAGATCAAGCAGTTCCGCCTGATCGAGCAGCGCCTGACCGCCGAGGACGAGGAACTGACGCCGACGATGAAGCTCAAGCGCTCGCTGATCAACAGCAAATACGCGTCGCTGATCGAGGGCATGTACGCCGCAAAGGCTGCGGCTTGACCGCCGACTGACTCACTCAGCGGTGATCTTGCGGTCGCGGATCACCTTGCCCCAGGTGGCTGTTTCCGAAACGATCAGCCGGGCCAGTTCATCACGACTGCCGGGCTGGGGCGTCAGGCCGTGCTTTTGCAGTTCGGCCTTGACCTCGGGCGCGTTCAGCGCCTTGACCAGTTCCTGATTCCAGCGCTCAAGCACCGGCAGCGGTGTCTTGCCCGGCGCCACAAAGGCATACCAGTTGGGTGCGCTGAAACCCGGATAGCCTGATTCGGCGATCGTCGGCACATTGGGCAAGAAGGACGGCCGGGTCAGCCCGGTG
>CAMCTC010000240.1 GCA_945878355.1 Bordetella parapertussis
CCTGAGCTCGATTCAGGCCTCCCAGGCCGGTACTGCACGGCAAAGCAACCACTGCGTCAGCACCGGCTGCGGCGGCCTGGATCCGGCACGAGGACAGGTGCGGGATAGGGGCGCCTCCGGCGGCCCTGCCGGGGGCCTGATCAAGAAAATCTCGGCAAACCAGCGGACCGATAGACTGCAGTTTTTGGCCAGATCAACTCAACCACCGCACAGCATCACTTCACGCCCGCTTCAGGCTCATACCTGGATTGGAAAATACTGGCATCGGTCTGCCAGGGGTGTTTCTCAGCGCTGACGCTGCACGCCGAATGGGCTTCTAAAATCTGGGCACCTGAATCCTTTCCGGGGAGTGCCATTCCGGCCAGGCCCTGTCAACGGAGCCCTGCATGGACACCCGCGCAACGATTGAATCTTCCATGTCATCCCCAGCCGGTGCCGCAGCGCAGGCTGTGCGGCAACGCCTGACGGGCTTGCGTGGTGCGATGGTCCGGCATGGCGTGCACGCGCTGCTGGTGCCCAGCGCCGATCCGCACCTGTCGGAATACCTGCCGGGACGCTGGCAGACCCGCCAGTGGTTGTCGGGATTCACCGGGTCGATGGCCACCTTGGTGGTCACCGCCGACGCCGCAGCGCTGTTTGCCGACAGCCGTTACTGGCAGCAGGCCGAGGCGCAGTTGACCGGCAGCGGGATCGCGCTGGTCAAGATCCCGACCGGCGCGGCGACCCATCACATCGAGTGGCTGGTCGAGCACCTGGCGCGCGGCCAGACCCTGTCGGCCGACGGCCAAGTTCTGGGTCTGGCCGCTGCGCAACAGCTTCGCGGCGCGCTCGAGGCGGCCGGCATTGCGCTGCGCACCGACATCGACCTGGTCGACGAGATATGGCCTGACCGTCCGACGCTGCCCACCGCCGCGGTCTATGCCCACGACGCGCCGCAAGCGCCGGAGTCGCGCGCTCAGCGTCTGGCCCGGGTACGCGAAGCGCTTGCCCGACAAGGCGCTAGCCATCACTTCATCTCGACGGTCGACGACATCGCTTGGCTGAGCAATCTGCGCGGCGCTGACGTTGAGTACAACCCGGTGTTTCTGGCCCATCTGCTGATCGACGCCACCCGGGCAACGCTGTTTGTCGGCGCTGGCAAGGTGCCCAAGGCCTTGGTTGCGCAGCTCGCGGCTGACGGTTTTGCGCTGGCCGATTACGCCGGGGCCGCATCGGCGCTGGCTGCGTTGCCGTCGGGCAGCACGCTGCTGCTCGACCCGCGCCGCATCACGCTGGGTTTTCGCCAGCAGGTCGCTGCGGGCGTTCGGGTGGTCGAGGCGATCAACCCGAGCACGCTGTTCAAGAGCCGCAAGAGCGATGCCGAGGCCGGTTTCATCCGTCAGGCGATGGCCCAGGACGGCGCAGCGATGTGCGAGTTTTACGCCTGGTTCGAGGCCGCGCTGGCGCGGGGTGAGCGCATCAGCGAACTCACGGTCGATGAGAAGCTCTCGGCGGAACGCGCGAAACGACCCGGTTTTGTGGGTTTGAGCTTTCCCACCATTGCCGGCTACAACGCCAACGGCGCACTGCCGCATTACCGCGCGCTGCCCGACGCTTATTCGTGGCTGGAGGGCGACGGCCTGCTGTTGATCGATTCGGGCGGCCAGTACCTGGGCGGCACCACCGACATCACCCGGGTCTGGCCGATCGGCAACATCAGCGCTGCGCACCGGCGCGACTTCACGCTGGTGCTCAAAGGCATGATGAACCTGGCGCGGGCGCGCTTCCCGCGCGGCACGCTCAGCCCGTTTCTCGACACGCTGGCGCGTGCGCCGCTGTGGCAGCAAGGCCTGGACTTCGGCCACGGCACCGGGCACGGTGTGGGTTATTTTCTCAACGTGCACGAAGGCCCTCAGACCATCAGCAAAGCGCTGCCCGAGGCCCACCATGCGATGGAGCCCGGCATGGTCACCTCCGACGAGCCCGGTGTCTACCGGCCCGGCCAATGGGGTGTTCGTATCGAGAACCTGCTGCTCAACGTGCCGGTGGCCACGGCCGAGGGTGGGGTGTTTGGCGACATGCTCGAGTTCGAGACATTGACGCTGTGTCCGATCGATGCGCGTTGCATAGACCGCAGCCTGCTGCGTGAGGACGAGGTCGACTGGCTCAACGCTTACCACGCGACCGTGCGCGAGCGGCTCGCACCCCTGGTCGCGGGGGACGCATTGGCCTGGCTGCGGCTGCGCACCGAGCCGATCCGGTGATGATCTGGTGATGATCTGGTGACGATCTTGCCTGATGCCGGTCTGGCGATCGGCATCGACCTCGGAGGTACCAAGACCGAGGCGGTGGTGCTTGACGGCGCGGGTATCGAACGCTGGCGGCAGCGCATCGCCACGCCTCAGTCGCAAGGCTATGACGCAGTTCTTCAGGCCCTGGCTGGCCTGGTGGCACAGGCGCGCCAAGCCATGGGCGGCCTACCCGCGAGCATAGGCATCGGCACGCCTGGCAGCCTGACTGCCGCCGGGTTGGTCAAGAACGCCAACACGCTGTGCCTGAACGGCCGGGCATTGCAAGCCGATCTGCAGGCCTGTCTGGGCCAGCGCGTCGAACTCGCCAACGATGCCAACTGCCTGGTGTTGTCCGAGGCTGCCGATGGTGCCGGCCGTGGCGCAGCGGTGGTTTTCGCCGCGATCCTGGGCACTGGCTGCGGTGCCGGCATCGCGGTCAACGGCAGGGTACTGACCGGGCCGAACCGGCTCGCCGGTGAATGGGGCCACAACCCGATGCCCTGGCTCGGTGAAGCCGAGCCGCGACTGGCCTGCTACTGCGGGCAGGTCGGTTGTGCCGAGACCTGGCTCAGCGGCCCGGGTCTGGCTGCCGACCACCAGCGCCGGTACGGCGTTGGCCTGACCGCGATGCAGATCGCCGGCGCCGCGGCCAGTGGCGAGCCCGACGCTGTCGCCACCCTGGCGCGCTGGCACGGGCACCTGGCCCAGGCGCTGTCAGGCGTGATCAACCTGCTGGATCCGGATGTGATCGTGCTCGGCGGCGGCCTGTCTCGGATCGCCAGCACCTACGCGGTGGTGCCCGCGCTGTGGGACCGCTGGGTCTGCTCGGGCGGTGTGCGCGAGCCTGTGCGCACCCGGCTGCTGCCCGCGCTACACGGCGACGCGTCGGG
>CAMCTC010000241.1 GCA_945878355.1 Bordetella parapertussis
TTGCTGCGCGCCACAAACCGCAGCCTGGCTTGTTCGTCGGCGATCAGGTCGACATAGCGCTGGCGGTATTTCTGCTCCTGGTCGGCCATGCCGTGGAACTTGTCGGGCAGCGGGCGCAGGCTCTTGGTCAGCAGGCGCAAGCTGCTCACCTTGACCGAGAGCTCGCCGGTACGGGTCTTGAACAGCAGCCCTTCGGCGCCCAGGATGTCGCCCAGGTCGCTGCGCTTGAACGCGTCATATGCCTCTTCGCCCAGCGCGTCGCGGCTGACGAAGAGCTGGATGCGGCCATGGTCGCTGCTGCCGGGCGCACCGAAAGAGCCGTCTTGCAGCGTCGCGAAACTGGCTTTGCCCATCACACGCTTGAGCATCATCCGGCCCGCCACCGACACGGACACCGCCAAGGCTTCGAGCTGTTCGCTGCTCATCTCGCCGTACTGTTGCTGCAAGGGCGACGCCTGGTGGCGCGGCTTGAAGTCGTTCGGAAAAACCGCCTGGCCGGTGGCTTTGGCCTGCGCCCGCAGCCCGCTGAGCTTCTCGCGCCGCTCGGTGATCAGCTTGTTGTCGTCTTGCGGGACGGTTTCGGGCGCAGCAATGTCGGGGCTCATGGGCAGCTTCAGGGGGAAACCGCAAATTGTAGGCAGTGGCGTCAAGCGACCTGGCGACCCCCGGATCTCAGGGATCGCTGCGGGATAATCGAGCATCCCCCTGCCATTGCCTGCACAGCCCAGATGCACCTGAACCACTCTGCCGTCACCGATCGAAAGCTCAGGTTCGCGCTGGTCGGTTGCGGCCGCATCGCTGCCAACCACATGGATTCGCTCGCCCGCCATGCCGAGCGCGCCGAACTGGTGGCCGTCTGCGACAGCGACCCGGCAGCGCTGGCGGCGGCGGTCACGCGCACCGGCGCGCAGGGCTTTGCCCAATACGCGCAGATGCTGGCCCAGGCCGGGTCGCTGGGTGTCGACTGCGTCGTGTTGGCCACGCCCAGCGGGCTGCATGCGCGCCAGGTGACCGAAGCCGCGCAGGCCGGCCTGCACGTGATGACCGAAAAGCCAATGGCCACGCGTTGGGCCGACGGCCTGGCGATGGTCCGTGCCTGCGACGAGGCCCGGGTGCGGCTGTTCGTCGTCAAGCAAAACCGTCGCAACCGCACCTTGCTGCTGCTGCGCCAGGCGATTCAGGCCGGGCGTTTCGGCCGCATCTACATGGTCACGGTGAACGTGTTCTGGTCACGGCCGCAGAGCTATTACGACTCGGCCGCCTGGCGCGGCACCTGGGAGTTCGACGGCGGCGCGTTCATGAACCAGGCCAGCCACTACATCGACTTGCTCGACTGGATGGTCGGGCCGGTCGAGAGCGTGATGGCTTACACCGGCACGCTGGCGCGCGACATCGAGGTTGAGGACACCGGCGTGGCCGCACTGCGCTGGCGCAGTGGCGCGATGGGCTCGGTCAACGTGACGATGCTGACGCACCCGAAGAACCTCGAAGGATCGATCACCATCCTGGGCGAAAACGGCAGCGTCCGTGTTGGCGGTGTCGCGGTCAACAAGATCGAACACTGGGCTTTCGCGCAGCCGCACGAGATGGATGCGGGGCTGGACGACGCGAGCTACCAGACCACCTCGGTCTACGGTTTCGGCCACCCGCTGTACTACGACAACGTGATCCGCACGCTGCGCGGTGAGTGCGAACCCGAGACCGACGGTCGCGAGGGCCTGAAGACCCTGGAACTGCTGATCGCTATGTACCTGTCAGCGCGTGACGGCAAGCGCGTCAACCTGCCTCTGGAATATTGATGCCCCTCCGTAGCGCTTTCGGCGCTCCCCCCCAGTGGGGCGCCGCCAGCGAACCGGCAAAGCCGGCTCCGCGGCAGCCGCTTGCCAGGCCTGGCTTCCTGCGACCAGTGGCGCGCCCTGGCGCCGTGGAGAACTGAAATGCTTGTAGGTATCACGGTCCACCCCAGCGCCATCGTCGACGACGGTGCGGTCCTGGGCCCCGGCTGCCGGGTCTGGCATTGGGTGCATATCAGTGCCGGCGCGCGAATAGGTGCCGGCTGCTCGTTTGGCCAAGGCGTGTATGTGGGCAACGACGTGCTGATCGGCGACCAGGTCAAGATCCAGAACAACGTCTCGGTCTACGATGCGGTGACGCTGGAGGACGATGTGTTCTGCGGGCCAAGCATGGTGTTCACCAATGTCTACAACCCGCGCAGCGCCGTCATTCGCAAGGATCAATACCGCCGCACCTTGGTCAAGCGCGGCGCCACGCTGGGCGCCAACTGCACCATCGTCTGCGGCAGCACCGTCGGTGAACACGCTTTCGTCGCCGCAGGCGCCGTCGTCAACCGCGACGTCAAAGCCTATGCGCTGATGGCCGGTGTGCCTGCCAGGCAGATCGGCTGGATGAGCCGGCACGGTGAGCGCCTAACTTTACCGATGCGCGGCAACGGCGAAGCCAGCTGCCCGGCCACCGGCGAGCGCTACCGGCTGGCCGGTGACACGCTGACGCGACTGGACTGACGATGCAATTCACCGACCTCAAGACGCAGTACGCGGTGCTGAAGACGGCGATCGACGCCCGAATCCAGCGTGTGCTAGCCCATGGCCAGTACATCATGGGGCCCGAGGTTGCGGAGATGGAGGCCGCGCTGGTGGCCTACACCGGCGCACCGCACTGTGTGGCGGTGGCCAGCGGCACCGAGGCGCTGCTGATCGCGCTGATGGCCATTGGCCTGAAGCCCGGCGACGAGGTCATCACCACGCCTTTTACCTTTGCCGCCACCGCCGAGGTGATCGTGCTGCTGGGCGGGGTGCCGGTCTATGCCGACATCGAGCCCGACAGTTGCAACATCGACGCCAGTCTGATCGAGGCCAAGATCACGCCGCGAACCCGCGCGATCATGCCGGTCAGCCTGTACGGCCAGGTGGCCGACATGGACGCGATCAACGCCGTCGCGCTGCGCCACGGCCTGGTGGTGATCGAGGACGCGGCGCAGAGCTTTGGCGCGGGCTACCGTGGCCAGGGCGTGGCGCGCAAGAGCTGCAACCTCAGCACCATCGCCTGCACCAGCTTTTTCCCCAGCAAGCCGCTGGGCTGCTATGGCGACGGCGGTGCGCTGTTCACCAGCGACCCGG
>CAMCTC010000242.1 GCA_945878355.1 Bordetella parapertussis
CAGCGACAGCATCACCGTCTTCGCGCCGGCTTGCTCGAGGTCTTGCGCCACCGGGGCGATCAGCAGCTGGTAGAGCGCTTGCGCGGCGGGCAGCGGGTCGGATTTCGGGTCGCGCAGCAATCGCCTGTACTCGGCAATCTGGCGGTTCAGCGCCTTGGCGCCGACCGGGCTGCTGCGGGCGAGTTGCACGCCCGGGCTGGTCAGCAGCAGGTTGACCTTGTCGTCGGTCAGGTAGATCTGCAGCAGCACCGCGTCCTCACCCAGGCCCCGCAGCAGCGTGCGCAGCTCGCCCAGCGCCTGCACGCTGGACTCGGCCAGCTCGACGCCACGCGCCGGTCCCTTGCGCGCGAAGTCCTCGCGCATGCCCGCCAGGAAGCTGGCGAACGCCGCCTGCGCCACCAGCAGGTCGGCGGCCAGCGCCTGCCCGCGCTGCTTCTGCTCAGCGCTCAGTCCCAGCTTGGCCTTGGCCGCCTTGGCCAGCGCCTGCTGCTCGGCACCCAGCGCGGCCAGCCGGCCGGCGATCTGCCGGTAGCGCCCCGACCAGGCCTGCTCGGTCGTGTTGAAGCCGATGCGGGTGCGCCCCGGGTTCTCGGCCGCGCTGCGGCGGATGAAGTCGAACTGCTCGTCCTCCTTCAGCATTTCCAGCACCAGCTGGGCCTCGGGCAGCCTGCCCTCGTCGGTCAGCGCCTCGGCCAGGCGCTGGTAGGTGTTGGCCACCGACCCGGTGTAGCTGCGCAATTCCTCGCTGCCGATGCCCGCCACCCGTTCCCGCAGGCTCTGGTAGGCGTTGACCGACTGCTTGAGCAGCGCGATCGCGTACGGCCGGTCGCCCAGCGACAGGTGCAGCAGGGCCAGCTGGCTCACCGTCAGCGCGGTGCTGGGGTGCTCGGAGCCGAAGGTCTGCTGGAAGATGACCTCGGCGCGCTGCAGCAGCGGCAACGCCAACAGGGGCTGGTCCAGTGCGACCTGGATCCGGGCCAGGTTGGCCAGGCTGACGGCGGTGTCGACATGGCTGCCACCCAGCGACCTGTCGCGGATGGCGAGCGCCCTTTGTTCATGCTGCAGCGCCTGGGAGTATTGGCCCAAGTCAACCTGGACTTCGGCCAACCGGTTCAGGCTGCTGGCCGTCATGAAGTGGTCGGGGCCCAGGGCCTTCTCATGGATCGCCACGGCTCGCCGTTGCAGCGGCAAGGCCTGCTCGGGCTGGCCGACGGCCGACAGACCCAGCGCCAGAGTGATCAAGGCACCGGCGGTGTCGGCATGCTCGGCACCCTGCACCTTTTCGCTGATCGACAACGACCGCTGCAGCAGCGGCAGCGCCTTCTCATGCTGGCCGAGCCGGCCGTAGGTGCGGGCCAGGTTGCGAAGTCCGATCGCCGTCCTCGGATGCTCGGGTCCAAACGCGGCTTCGTAGATCGCCAGCGCACGCAGCTGCAGCGGCAGCGCGTTGTCGGGCTGGGCCAGCGCGCTGTAGTTCGTCGCCAGGTTGAGCATGGAGCCAGCCGTGTCGGGGTGCAGCGGGCCCAGCACCTTTTGCCGAATGGACAGCGCGCGCAACTGCAGCGGCAGGGCCAGGTCGCGTCTGGCCATCGTCACGTGGCTTTGCGCCACGTTGCCCAGTATCACCGCCACGTCGGGGTGGTCGGGGCCGGTGACCCGCTCATGGATCGCCAGCGCGCGCAGCTTAAGGGCCAGCGCCTGCTCGTGCCGGTTCATCCGGTCGTAGACGGTCGCCAGGTCGTTCGCGCTGACGGCGATGTCGAAATGGTCGACGCCCTGGGTTTTCTCTCGGATGGCCAGCGCGCGCAGGTTCAGCACCAGCGCCTGCTCATACTGGGCCATGCCTGTGTGGATGCGCGCGACCGACTCGGCCATGAGGGCTGTCTGCGGGTGTTCGGCGCCGAGGACCTGCTCGTTGATCGCCAGCGCCCGCTGGGCCTGGACCAGCGCCTCGGCCTCGCGCCCCAGCTTGACCAGCACACCGCCGAGGATGTCCAGGATCGCTGCCGTGCCCGGGTGCTCGGGGACCGGCGCTGCCTCGCTGACGGCCAGCGCCAGCTGCAGCACCGTCAAGGCCTGGTCGTATCGCGCCAGCGCCCACAGGGTGGCGCCAACCTCTCGCAAATTGTCCGCCCGTAGCGGATGCGAAGGCTCGAGCAGCGCCTCGCGGATCGCCAATGCGCGCTGCTGCATTGCCAGCGCCTGCAGGCTGTGCCCCATCCCGCCATGGGCCGACGCCAGCAGCATCAGGGCCTGCGCTGCTGCCAGGCTGTCCACACCGTGGCGGCGCTCGGCCTGTGCCAGCGCACCCTCGCCCAGGCTCACCGCAGCCCGGAAGTCGCTGCGCTCAAGCAGCGCCTCACCGTCGCGCAACAACCCGGCGAAATCCGGCGCGCTGCCCTGGGCCGTCGCCGGCGGCAGGCCGCACAGCAGGCCGCCGGCCAGCAGCGCCGCCAGCGCCAACCCCGTCAACCGCCCCGGACGCCCGGACGAAGGTGCCGAACGACACGACCTCTCGCTGGTTGACCACCGTTTGATCATGTTGATGCATTCTGTTGAGTCGAGATCCGAAGCCCGGCCTGAACCAGCCGCGCCAGCAGCGCGCGGATGTCCTGCTGCACAAGCCCGCGCTGCGTTGACATGCCCTCGTCCAGCGACTGTAGCGCCTGCTGGTCG
Source organism: Bordetella parapertussis (assembly GCA_945878355.1). Taxonomy (GTDB): domain Bacteria; phylum Pseudomonadota; class Gammaproteobacteria; order Burkholderiales; family Burkholderiaceae_C; genus Pseudaquabacterium. Next base: position 2,677 of record CAMCTC010000242.1, read on the forward strand.
GGCTGGCCTGCAGGCCCGCCCGACCGCAGGTCGAGGGGTTGGCCGGCGGCCGCATCCGGCTGCAGGCGCTGGGCAGCCTGGCCGCCCGGCCGTTCGGCCACCGGCCTATTTCCAGTTGCCCATCAGGATGAACGGCGCCCAGTAGAACGGGTGGCTGGTGCGGGGCTGGGCTTGCAGCGCCAGCTGCGCCTGGCGCAGCGCCTCGACTTTGCTCAAGCGCTGTTCCTGGCGCCGACGGTACAGGTCGGCCATCAGCTGCGCGGTGCTCTGGTCGGCCACTGGCCACAGTGTGGCGAGCACGGCCTTGGCGCCTTGCTGCTGGGCGATCACGCCGAAGCCCTCGATCTCGCGGCCGCGTTCGTCTCGGCCACCGCCCAGGCCGGTGTCGCAGGCCGACAGTGTGAGCAGGTCAACCTGGTCGAAGCGGTA
>CAMCTC010000243.1 GCA_945878355.1 Bordetella parapertussis
GGTTGGCTGGTCTTCGCCCAGGTGCCCGACGCCCTGGTAATAGCCGGCGCCGCGGTCGTGGTGGCCAGTGGCTTGTACCTGCTGTGGTTGGAGATCAGGAGCCACTGAGGAGCGTCTTCACCCCCCGGCAGCGGCGGCATAAACTGCCCGGATCCCAGACCAACGAGAGAAGATCATGGCCAGTATCAAGAGAATCGATCATGTGGCGATCGCCGTACGCGACGTCGCCCAGGCGACCGAGCAGTACGTCAAGCTGCTCAACGCCGTTCACATACGTACCGAAACACTGCGCGAAAAAGCCGGCATGGTCAAAGTCGCCTACATGCAGATCGGCGAGAACGTTCTCTCGCTGGTGCAGTCGCTGGAAGAAGACGGCTTCATCAACCAGCACATCGCCAAGCATGGCGAGGGGCTGCATCACATGGGACTGGAAGTCGACAACCTGGAGGAGTTCATCCAGGACGTCGAAGGCAAGGGCTACAAGATCCCCCTGCGCGACGAATTCAGCAATCGCGACGAGGTGGTGCTGCGGCCGCGCGATGCAGCCGGCGTCGTGCTGCAGATCCTGCAGTGGAAGGGCGGCAGCGACGCCACGGTCGAAGACCGGATCGCGCGCATTCTGGCTTTGCAGAACCAGCCCGAGGCGAAGTGACGCCCGCGGCCTCGATTCGCGCCGGGTCGGCCGCCGCGCTTTCGCGGAGTTAGATTATGTTGAGCTCGGGCAGCGCCTGACCATCGGCACTGAACTGCACGCGCGCTTGGGTCCGTGCCGACGACGGCGATTGGAAGCAAAGCCCCAAGCGATTGAGCAGACACCGCGCCAAGCGACTAGATGCCCAGGGAGCGCGCGCCAGTCCGTCCCGTCGGCGCTGCCCCTCAGCCGCCCATCGTGGCGTTCGGCACAAACGGCAAGGCCCTCACCCGCAGGCCAGTGAGACGGAACCAGGCGTTGGCCAGCGCCGGCGCGAAGGTGGGAACGCCCAACTCGCCGACACCGCCGATCAATCGCCCGCGCTCGGCCTGGGCAGGTGAGGCGATTCGCAGAACGCTGACCTGCGGTGCCTCGTTCAGTCGGATCACGCGGTTGGCGTTGAAGTTCTTCGCCTGCGCCGCGCCGTTGACGAAGGTCTGCCGCCCGTACAGCGTGGCGTTGAGCGCATGCACCACGCCGCCGACGATCTGCGCGTCGACCGAGCCCGGGTTGACGACCAGGTAGCTGTCGATCGCCACCCACACCCGCGTGACACGCGGCACGCCAGCGGCATTGGTCACCTCGACCACTTGGGCGACGATGGTGTTGAAGGCGGTGCCGATGGCGACGCCGCGCGCGGTACCTGCCGGCACGGCAAGTCCCCAGCCTGCAGCGTTGGCGGCCGCCTCCAGCACCGCCAGCCAGCGCGGGTCGGTCAGCCGGGCTCGACGGAACTGCAGCGGGTCCTGGCCCGCTGCGGCGGCCAGTTCGTCGATCATCGACTCGACCGCGAAGGTGTTGATCGATGCGCCCACCGATCGCCAGTAGCCGACCGGCACCGCCGCCTTGTGGCTGACCCATTCGGTCAGGCGGGCGCCGAAGCTGTAGGGCAACTCGCGTGAGCCCTCCCAGCCCTGGCCGTCACCGGTGGACGGCAGCACGGTGCCGCGCTGGGCCGCGATCGACGGTGAGACATTGCGGTAGGTCCAGCCGGTGACATAGGCGTTGGCATCCAGCCCGGCGCGGGCATGCACCAGCGCCATCGGCCGGTACTGGTCGTGGCTGAAATCCTCCTCGCGAGGCCACATCAGCTTGACGGGTCGCTGCACTGCGATGGCCACCTGCAGCGCCTGGCTGATGAAATCCAGTTCGAGTTTGCGACCCAGCCCACCGCCCAACAAGGTGGTGTGGAAGACCACCTGGTCGGCGCGCAGGCCGGTCATCGCACGTACCAGCACCAGTGCCGAGCGGGCCACCTGCGTCGGCGCCCAGACCTCGCAACGCAAGCCCGGTTGGTAGTCGACAGTGCAGTTCAGCACCTCCATGCAGGCGTGCGACAGGTAGGGCAGCGAGTAGGTCGCATCCACCACCTTGGTCGCGCTGGCGATGGCCACGCCGGCGTCGGCAGTGCTGCGCTCGACCGTGTACAGCGTGCCCGGAGGGTTGATGCCACCAGCGACGTAGGGCCTGGCGCTGAGCATCAAGGCCTGCGCGTCGGCCAGGATCTGGGTGCTACTGATCGCCGCGACATTGGCCGGCAATGTCCACTTCAGCGGCAGGCTCTTGGCCGCCTGCCAGGCGTCCCAGGTGTTGCTGCCGACCACCGCCACCGCGTTGGTGTTGCCGACCACGTCAGCACCGCGGCCAGTGGTGGCCACCGTGACGCCGTCGACCGCCGTGGTGCCCACCACCTTGGTCGGCACCACGGCGATCATGCCCGGCGGTGTGCCCGGCAGTGCGGCCACCCGAGTTCGACAGTTGCAGACGTAAGTGGCTGATTTCATTGGCCTGGAAGTTAAAACGTGCCCCTACAAGAGGCTGATCTGCTCGGTTTTAGCTGGTGTCTTGACCTGCAGCGCCTTCAGCACCGCACTGTGTTCAGCCGTCATCGATGACACGCCCGATAGTGGCGCTGCGCCGTTGATCGAGACGCGATGGTGCTGAATTTTCTTCAATCCTTGCAGCGCGCGCTCAGGTGTGATCCCGGTGTTGGCGGCGCGCAGTCGCATGCGCATGACACGGTGCAGAATCAGGGCCATGAAGCAAATCGACGCGTGGGCGCGAATACGCTCAGGCAGGCGGTGATAGACCGGGCCGATCTCCAGTTCGGACTTCAGCACCTTGAAGCCGCGCTCAATGTCGGCCAGTGATTTGTAGCGCTCGATGACCTGCTCTGGTTTTATGTCGGCCACATTCGTGACGACAAGGAGCTTTCCGTCCATCAGCTCGGCCAGTTGCAGCGCGTCTTCATCGATGGCGTAGCTGAACAGCTCGGCCTTCATGTCGACCTTGAGGATCTTGCCCAGCCTAGCTTCGCACACGGCATGATAGAAGCGCGCCTTGGCGCCGCTGTCCGACAGCTTGCGCCCCTTCTTCTTGGTGCCTTGTTCCTGATCGTCGAGCTTT
>CAMCTC010000244.1 GCA_945878355.1 Bordetella parapertussis
AAAAGCTAGTTGTAATTCTTGACAATGCCTCCATCCACAAGGCAAAGGCTTCACAACCAATTATAAAGTACCTTGAGCAACACGGGCTTAAGCTATACTTTCTTCCGCCGTACAGTCCAGAGTTAAATCGAATCGAAAGGCTCTGGCACGAGATGAAATATACTTGGATGGCTGTCAAATGTCGAAATTCTGTAGAGCTAGAGGCGGATGTTGATCACATCATTTCGAATTTCGGAACAACTTACAAGTTCAGCTTTTGATGATAATAACTTGATGGGAAGAGCTTAAAGGCTGGGCGCTCGGCCACGTTGCGCAGCGTCGGCATCCGGAATTTTCCACAGAAATCATCAATTGTCGCGCCAGGTGCGACGCTGGCGGGCAAATTGGGGGGTGTTCGGTCCGGGCCGCACAGGCCCAGATCGAAGAAGGCAGGGTCAGAATTTCTGGGAATGGCGGCATTCCTTGGAATGCCCGAGGCGTAGTAGCTGAACTCTGAAAATAGCGAGTCCTGCGGCTTGCTGCTGACTGGATTCATCAGGTGACAACCCGCACAGTTGGCGCCATTCGGGACCTGAAACAATGCCATACCGCGAGCTTCGCTCGGCGTAAAGCTGACTTGGCCTCTCACCATGGCGTCGTATTTGGCCGTAAAGGGCTGCAAATCGGCCTGCTCAAAGACTGCTATCGCCACGCCGATCTGAGTAAAGGCGACATTGGTGTCGTTGAAAATATCGCTGCCAAACAGTTGCCTGAACTGCGCCGCATAAGGTGAGGCTGCTATCTTGCTGACCACCGATGACTTGTCTGGATTTTTCATCTCCAGCGGGTTGAGCAAGGGCCCCAAGGCTTGAAGTGCCAAAGTGTCGGCGCGGCCATCCCAAAAGTGGCCCCCACTGGCTTCAGTGACACCATCGGCGGTCAGGAATTCAAAAGCCGGCACAAAACCCATGTAGCTGTTGGTCATGGCGTTGCGCAAGCCTATCGAACTGGGTTTGCTTCCCAGGGCCACGCCCAGCGTCGAGCCGTGGTTGCCGGCAAACCCCATCGTTGCCTGGTGACAAGCTGCGCAGGAGGTGCCGCGCGGCTCAGACAGGTTGGTGTCGATGAAGATCATCTGACCCAATTGAGCCAGGGTCGCAGTCGTGGCGAGCGCCTGCGGATCAACCGATGGTGCCGCCTGATTGGACGCGCCGCCGCCACGAGCTGCGATCCATACGGGCAGGAGCAAGAGCAAGGTACGAAAGGCCTTGAGGGATAGTGAATTAAAAATCATGATCTGATTACCAATAAGAAATAATTTGGATCCAGTATCAATACCAAATGTGGAGAAATTTTGGAGCTGTTCGCTGGGTGAATGAAAACTGATCGATGAACCCCTCCAATGGCCAGCCGCCCAGGACTTTGGTCGGATCGCATTGCCGGCGGGGCAAGCGTGACAGCTTGTTCGATGCCGGCTCGGTCGCTGAGTCCGTTGAACGAATGAAACCGCTGCCAGTTCGCCCGCGACCAGCACGACATCCGGTTACAGCTGCAAGGGCACGATGCAGCGTCGGCGGGCTATGGTTTATCGCGTCGGCCCTGTTCGCCCGTGGCGGCCGACACCGATGCCCGCGATGTGCTGGGCATGCCACCCCAACGCCAGCCGAGGACACCATGACCGCCCTGACCCTCAACGTCAACGGACAAGACCACACTGTCAACGTCAACAACCCCGACATGCCGTTGCTTTGGGTGCTGCGCGACCTGATCGGCTTGACCGGCACCAAGTACGGTTGCGGCATCGAGGTCTGCGGCGCCTGCACCGTGATGGTCAGTGGCCAGCCGGAAAAAGCCTGCAGGTTCAACGCCTCATCGGCGGTGGGCAAGCCCATCACCACGATCGAGGGTCTCTCGCCCGACCGCAGCCACCCGGCGCAGAAGGCCTGGATAGCCCACCAGGTACCGCAGTGCGGCTACTGCCAGCCCGGCATGCTGATGGCCACCGCTGCCGCGCTCAAGGCCGGCCACCATGGCAGCGAGATCGCCAGCGAGATCAAGAACATCTGCGTCTGCGGCACATACCAGCGTGTCAAGCAGGCTGTGGCCGGTCTTTGAACGGGAGATGACCATGACCCTGTCCACCAAGATCGACCGCCGCCAGTTCCTGGGGGCTTCCACCGCCGCCGCGCTGAGCCCCGCCTTCACACTGGGCCTGTCGCTGTCGGCGCCCGGTGCCGATGCCGCCACCATGAGCACCGCGGTCAACAGCTGGCTGGCCATCGGCGCCGACGACAGCGTCACGCTGACGATCGGCATCACCGAGATGGGCCAAGGCTCGTCCGGCAGCCTGGCCCAGGTGCTGTGCGAGGACCTGATGGTGTCGCCCGCCCGCGTCAGGCTGCTGCAAGGCGCGCCGACATTGAGCGCGCCAGCCCCGATCGGCAGCGCGATCTCGACAGGCGGCAGCGGCGCGATCCGCAACAACTTCTGGAAGCTGCGCGATGCCGGCGCCAGCGCCCGCGAGATGCTGGTCAGCGCCGCCATGGCGCGGCTGGGCGATGCCAACCGGAGCAACTACACGGTGAGCGACGGCGTGATCAGGCACAGTCCGAGCGGCAGCACGCTGCGCTACGGCCAGGTGGCCGCCGACGCAGCGCTGCTGACCCCGCCGGCCAGCGCGCCGCTGGTGCCCGACAGCCAGTTCACCAGCATCGGCAAGACCTTGCCGCGGCCCGATATCCCATCCAAGGTCGACGGCAGCGCGGTCTACGGCATCGACGTGCGGGTGCCTGGCATGGTCTACGCCGTGATCCGCCATTGCCCCAGCTTCGGCGGCACGCTGGCCGCCCGAGTTCGACAGTTTGGAGCTTTTTTTCGTCAGACATCGGTAACGGCGCCCAATCAAATCACCGACTTAGCTGTAACTCTCTGAAGATTTTTGTGGTGGCACGTTTTTGGCTTTTGAGAACTATTTTGCATTCTTAAATACTGGTGATAGAGTGGCGGCATGTTTGTCAAGATCACCACCTCGGGACCCCGCCGCTACGTCCAGCTTGTCG